>NZ_JBAJNS010000001.1:4077500-4383125 GCF_037911585.1 Streptomyces sp. GSL17-111 | reverse complement strand
TGAGGATCGCCAGCGGTTCACCGGCCGCCCGGACGTCGTCCAGCTGACGGCGCATCATGCCCGTCAGCACGCCCCGGCGGCGGTGTGTGGGGGCGACGCTGACCAGGGACACCGCCGCCGAGGGCACCGCCGTGCCGCCGGGGACGGTCATCCGGAAGCCGTAGGCGGTGGCCGTCCCGACGACGTCGTCGCCGTCGAGCGCGGCGAGTGACCGCTCGGGCTCCCACACGCGGTACCAGGAGCTCCGCTCGGCGGGCTCCTGCGGATCACCGCCGAAGGCCCGGATCACCGTGCCGTAGTACGCGTCCCAGTCGTCGGGGCCCATCGCCCGGAGCTCGGTCGTCATACGTCCACAGGTACCAGGGCGATGCGAACGGAGCATCCGATTTTCGAACGGGATGACCATGGGCTGAGGTGCGGAATCGACGCACGCCGGACACCCGGATAGGCTCCCGATCCATGGCAGGACGTACCGGTTCGGCCGGGCAGGCGGCCCGCACGGACCGCAGTCGTAAGGCGTGGCACCGGGCCCGGCTCCGGCTGCGGCGCTCCGGTGTCGACTCCTTCCGCGGTCACGGCTCGGACCGCCTCATCTTCGGCACGCTGTTCCTCATCGTGATCCTCTTCACGTGGGGCACGGTCGCCCAACCGCTGTGGGTCGCCCCCGAGACGCTGGTCCTGCCCGTCATCGCGGGTGGGCTGCTGCTGCGCCCGGTCAGCCTCCTGACGCTGTACGCCGCCTCCGCCGTCGCGCTGGTCGTGGAGTCGGTCGTGCTGGGCCCCTACACCGACGGGGCCGGACGGGTGACGCCCGGCACCGTGCTCGTGGTGGCTGCCGTGGGGCTGGCCGGGCTGCTCATCGCGCAGTTCCGGATGCGGGTGGGCGTGCCCTGGACCGGGGGCAGCACCATGCTCTTCGACCTGCGCGAGCGGCTCGGCGTGCAGAGCAGACTGCCGAAACTGCCGCGCGGCTGGCATGCCGAGATGTCCCTGCGCCCCGCCGGGGGTCAGTCGTTCTCCGGGGACTTCGTCGTGGCGGCCCGCACGGGCAAGGAGCGGCGGACCCTGGAGATCGTGCTCACCGACGTCTCCGGCAAGGGCATGGACGCCGCGTCCCGGGCGCTCCAGCTCTCCGGTGCCTTCGGCGGCCTCCTCGGCTCTCTTCCGCCGCCCGCCTTCCTGCCCGCGGCCAACGCCTACCTGCTGCGCCAGGAGTGGGACGAGGGCTTCGCGACCTCCGTCCACCTCGTGTTGGACCTGGACACCGGCGACTTCGAGTTGCTGTCCGCCGGGCACCTGCCGGCGATGCAGCTGAGCGCCGGAGCGGGCACCTGGACGCCGCAGACAGCCGAGGGTCCGCTGCTCGGCGTCCTGGACGGGGCGGAGTTCCACCCCGCCAAGGGCCGGCTGCGGCGCGGGGACGTGCTCATGCTCTTCACCGACGGGTTGGTCGAGGCGCCCGACCGGGACCTGACGGAGGGCATCGACCGGCTCACCGGCGCGGCCGAGACGCACATCGTCACCGGGTTCCGCGGGGCGGCGTGGCACCTGATCGAACGGGTGGCCCGCGACGTCAACGACGACCGGGCCCTGCTCCTGCTCTGCCGGGACTGACCGATGGGGGCAACGTCCTCAGCGCGCGGTCGCGTTCACCTTTTCCGGTGAGGTTTTCCCCGGTGCGTCGCGGAAGAACCAGTCCATCCTCGGCTCCACCACGGGTCGGAAGACCCGCCGGACGGGCTCGGTGCACAGGACGGTCATCATCGCGAGCGCCAGCAGGGAGATGACGAGGTGGCCCAGCGGGGTGTCGGCGCCGGAGAGCGCGTACCAGTCGAACTCCCGCGCCGCCTGGATGAGATAGACGTGCAGCAGGTACGCGAAGATCGTGCCCGCTCCCAGCGCCGTGAACCACGTGGTCCGGCCGGGCGTCCACGCCACCAGGCAGGCCGTCAGCACGAGTGCGCAGCCGAAGATCGCCAGGGTCATCACCGGACCCGCCCACCAGGGCGCGCCCAGTTCCTGGGCGGAGCTCGTGTGGAGCAGCCACTCGTCGTCCATCGCGGGCGCCGCCCAGTAGGCGAAGGCGAGGAACCCCAGGGCCACGGGGGCGGCGACGAGGCGTGCCGTCCTGGTCCGCACCAGGTCGAAGTGCTCACGGCGCAGGTGGAGGCCGAGCACGAAGAACGGCAGGAACTGCAGGACCCGCATGAGGTTCAGCTCGCCCCCGATGCCCGGGGTCGCGCTCGCGACGGCGGCGAGCGCGAGCGCGACGGGTAGCGGCCAGCGCAGCAGCTTCCAGACGGGTGCGGTGAGCCGCCAGATGAAGAGGGCGACGAGGAACCACAGGGCGTACCCGGGGCTGAAGAACGACAAGGGGCGGTCGGGGTCCGCGATCTGACGCATGAACAGCGTGTAGACGACCTCGAAGACCGCGTAGGGCACGGCGACGCCGGTGATGAGGCGTCGCACCTGCCCCGGGCGTGCCTCGAAACTCCGCGACAGATACCCGGAGACGAGGACGAACGCCGGCATGTGGAAGGCGTAGACGAACATGTAGAGGGCGGCGATGCTCCGGTTCTCGCCCGTCAACGGCGCCCAGGCATGGCCGAGACCCACCAGCAGGATCGTCAGGAACTTGACGTTGTCCAGGAACGGGTCGCGCTGCTTCGCCGGTCTGCCCCCGGCCCCTTCGGCGGCCGGCGAGCCGGACGCGCGGACCTCCGGTGCGCGCGCCGTGGAGGACGTCTGGGTCGGGGCGGTGGGGGACGCCGTCCGCCCGGAAGCAGGGGGGAACATCCACCGCACCATAGACGGGATAGAAGGGAAACGAAAACGAGCGGCGTCAGGTTGCCTGGAGCGGTAAAAATTCTTCACTTCGTGTCCACACCGTGACCATGCGAACGATGATGCTCCCGCTAAGCCCTACTTCGTCGCTTTTCGCCTTCGCGCGTGTCCGACCCCGCCACGCCCGTCCACCGCACGCGCTTCCCGGTGCCCTGGCGCCCCGTTCACACCGTCACTGCTCCAACGGGCTCCTGCGCTCACCCGGTTGGTGGCACGATGGTGCGGGCGAGGGTGCACGAGCGGACCGACACCCTCAGGCCGGTGACGAGGCGTTCCGACCGAAGGTGTGATCTGTTGTGGCCATTTCGCTCTCTGTGGTGCTGTTGCTCGCGATCATCCTCGTGGTGATGATCCGCGGCGGCTCCATCAAAACGGGCCCGGCGATCGTCGCCGCGCTCTTCGGCTTCTTCCTCGCCTCCAGCGGCATGGCGCCGACCATCCAGAACCTCCTGGACTCGGTGGCCCGGTCGATCAACTCGATCAACTTCTGAGCCGGACGCCACCGGTCTGCGGGCCCGCGCCGCGAAGAGCCGCGCGAAAGACCGACGAAAGACCCGCGAAAGACCGCAGCCCGGGCCTCGCGGGCCCGGGCTGCGGTCGTCGGTGAGCGGGCGACGGGAATCGAACCCGCGTAGCCAGTTTGGAAGACTGGGGCTCTACCATTGAGCTACGCCCGCGAGCGCCTCACACGTGGTCACCGACCGCCGTGCGGCACGCAGTGCATCGTACGCCATGTACCCTACGTGTCGCACCGGCGGGGTGTGGCGCAGCTTGGTAGCGCGTCCGCTTTGGGAGCGGAAGGTCGTCGGTTCGAATCCGGCCACCCCGACCACGTAGTATGAAAGACGCGCGTGCCTGTGTCGTGTCCGTGTTTCCCGCCGGGATACGTCTCCTGATCGGGATGCGGGGCGCCCCAGCCTGAGGGCAGACCTCCTGAGGGCAGACCTGCGGAGCAGGTCTGGCGCACGTCCGCAGAGCGTCCGAGGAACGTGCTCACCGCGCGTTGCGAGGATGACCATCCCGAGCAGTCAGCCCCAAGGAGACCGACCGTGAAGAGCGCCGTGGAGAACCTGAACCCGACCCGGGTTCGGCTCACTGTCGAGGTGCCCTTCGAGGAGCTCAAGCCCAGCCTCGACGCGGCGTACAAGAAGATCAACCAGCAGGTCACCGTGCCCGGCTTCCGTAAGGGCAAGGTCCCGGCGCGGGTGATCGACCAGCGGTTCGGCCGGGGCGCGGTGCTGGAGGAAGCCGTCAACGACGCGCTGCCGAAGCTGTACCAGAGCGCCGTCGAGGAGGGTGAGCTGAACCCGCTCGGCCAGCCCGAGGTCGACATCACCGAGCTCAAGGACAACGAGCTGCTCGCCTTCACCGCCGAGGTGGACGTGCGGCCCGAGATCGAGATCCCGGACTACTCCGGCATCGAGGTCACCGTGGACGCCGTCGAGGTGTCCGACGAGGACGTGGACCAGGCCGTCGAGCAGCTCCGTGAGCGCTTCGCCTCCACGTCGCCCGTCGAGCGCGCCGCCGCCGAGGGCGACGTCGTCAAGCTCGACCTGGAGGCCAAGGTCGACGGCGAGGTCCTGCCCGACGGTGTCGCCAAGGGCATCGACTACACCATCGGCTCCGGTGAGCTGCTGGAGGGCATCGACGACGCGGTCACCGGCCTGGAGGCCGGCGGCACCGCGACCTTCACCTCCACGCTCAAGGGCGGCTCCGCGGCCGGCCAGGAGGCCGAGGTCAAGGTGGACGTCGAAACCGTCTCCGCCCGCGAACTGCCCGAGCTCGACGATGACTTCGCCCAGCTGGCGAGCCAGTTCGACACGATCGCCGAGCTGCGCGACGACAGCCGCAAGCGGCTGGAGCAGAACAAGAAGTACGAGCAGGCCACCGAGGCCCAGCAGAAGGTGCTGGAGGAGCTCATCGAGCTCATCGAGGTGCCCGTCCCCGAGAAGCTCCTCGAGGACGAGATCAACACCCGCAAGCACAACCTCGTCAACCACCAGCTCGGCCAGATGGGCATGGACCTCGCCACGTACCTGCAGCTGCAGGACAAGAGCGAGGAGGACTTCGACGCCGAGCTCAGGGAGCAGGCGGTCAAGGGCATCAAGACCCAGTTCGTGCTGGACGAGCTCGTCTCCAAGGAGAAGCTCAACGTCAGCCAGGAGGAGCTCACCGAGCACCTCATGCGGCGTGCCCAGTCCTCCGGTATGAGCCCCGACCAGTTCGCCCAGGCCGTCGTCGAGGGCGGCCAGGTGCCGATGCTCGTCGGCGAGGTGGCGCGCGGCAAGGCGCTGGCCCTGGTCGTCGAGTCCGTGACGGTGAAGGACAGCAACGGCGAGGTCGTCGAGCTGGACGACGAGGACGAGGGCGAGGAGGCCGCCGAGGCCACCGAGACCGCCCAGACGTCCGGGGACGCCGCCGAGGCCCCCGCGACCGAGCAGGCGGCCGAGGACAAGAAGGAGGGCTGACCGCCCTCCCGGCCCGGCCGACGTACCGCCGCAACGGGCCCGTGCGCACGCGCGCGCACGGGCCCGTTCGCGTCCGGCGCAACGGCTTCGGGCCTCCCCACGCGACCAGCCGGAACGGTGCCTGCGCTCACAGCGAACAGTTCTCGGACCGGGATGGCCGCGCCGGACCTGCGCGTTAGGGTCCATGTACACGAAGACGCTAGCGACGGCCGGGGAGCCGCCTTACCGCGGCCCGGCCGTCCGGACACGAGCAGGTGGACACGTGACGCTTCCGATGCCTTCCGCCGCCGGTGAGCCCAACTTCGGTGGTGGGCTCGGCGACCAGGTCTACAACCGGCTGCTCAACGAGCGGATCATCTTCCTCGGCCAGCCGGTGGACGACGAGATCGCCAACAAGATCACCGCGCAGCTGCTTCTCCTCGCCGCTGACCCGGACAAGGACATCTACCTCTACATCAACAGCCCGGGCGGTTCGATCACGGCCGGCATGGCGATCTACGACACGATGCAGTACATCAAGAACGACGTCGTGACGATCGCGATGGGCCTCGCCGCCTCGATGGGCCAGTTCCTGCTCAGCGCGGGCACCCCGGGCAAGCGCTTCGCCCTGCCGAACGCCGAGATCCTGATCCACCAGCCGTCCGCGGGTCTCGCCGGGTCGGCCTCGGACATCAAGATCCACGCCGAGCAGCTGCTGCGCACGAAGAAGAAGATGGCGGAGCTGTCGGCCCAGCACACCGGCCAGACCGTCGAGCAGTGGAACCGCGACGCCGACCGCGACCGCTGGTTCAACGCGCAGGAGGCCAAGGAGTACGGCCTGCTGGACGAGGTCATCGGCTCCGCGGCCGACATCCCCGGCGGTGGCGGCACGGGCGCCTGAGCGCCTCCGCCCAGCCGCCCCGGGGGCCCCGCCCGGCCCCCTCCCGCAGCCCGCAGCCAGACCTCATGAGGATCACCAGGACGGTGGACACCCGATGAACAACTACCCCGGCGCCGGCCTTCACGAGCGCTCCGACGCTCGCTACACCGGCCCCTCCCCCGACTCCCGCTACGTCGTTCCCCGCTTCGTCGAGCGCACCTCCCAGGGCGTGCGCGAGTACGACCCGTACGCGAAGCTCTTCGAGGAGCGGGTGATCTTCCTCGGCGTGCAGATCGACGACGCCTCGGCCAACGACGTCATGGCACAGCTGCTGTGCCTGGAGTCGATGGACCCGGACCGTGACATCTCGATCTACATCAACTCGCCCGGTGGTTCCTTCACCGCGCTGACCGCCATCTACGACACCATGCAGTTCGTGAAGCCCGACGTGCAGACCGTCTGCATGGGCCAGGCGGCCTCCGCCGCCGCCGTGCTGCTCGCGGCCGGCACGCCCGGCAAGCGGATGGCGCTGCCCAACGCGCGTATCCTGATCCACCAGCCGTACAGCGAGACCGGCCGCGGGCAGGTCTCGGACCTGGAGATCGCCGCGAACGAGATCCAGCGCATGCGGACACAGCTGGAGGAGATGCTGGCCAAGCACTCCACCAAGCCGATCGACCAGATCCGCGACGACATCGAGCGCGACAAGATCCTCACCGCGGAGGAAGCTCTGGCGTACGGTCTGGTGGACCAGATCATCTCCACCCGCAAGACGTCGGTCGGGCTGGCGGGCTGATCCGCCCGGCAGACCGGCACCGTGGTGCCCCCCTTGGGCGTCAGTCGTTCCAAGGGGGGCCCATTCAAGGGCCTGGGCAAGGTACCTTCGAAAGGCAAGGACCAGGAATCGCCGGGGCCCCGGCGGTGACAGGCGAAGGGGAAGCACCTCGTGGCACGCATCGGTGATGGCGGCGACCTGCTCAAGTGCTCGTTCTGCGGCAAGAGCCAGAAGCAGGTGAAGAAGCTCATCGCGGGCCCAGGTGTGTACATCTGCGACGAGTGCATCGATCTCTGTAACGAGATCATCGAGGAGGAGCTCGCCGAGTCCTCCGAGGTCCGCTGGGACGAGCTGCCCAAGCCCCGGGAGATCTACGAGTTCCTGGAGGGCTACGTCGTCGGGCAGGAGGCCGCGAAGAAGGCCCTGTCCGTCGCCGTCTACAACCACTACAAGCGCGTCCAGGCGGGTGAGAACGGCGGCCCGCAGGGCAAGGACGACGCCATCGAGCTGGCCAAGTCCAACATCCTGCTCCTCGGCCCGACCGGCTCGGGCAAGACGCTGCTGGCGCAGACCCTGGCCCGCATGCTGAACGTCCCGTTCGCCATCGCCGACGCGACGGCGCTGACCGAGGCCGGGTACGTCGGCGAGGACGTCGAGAACATCCTGCTCAAGCTGATCCAGGCGGCGGACTACGACGTCAAGAAGGCCGAGACGGGGATCATCTACATCGACGAGATCGACAAGGTCGCCCGGAAGAGCGAGAACCCGTCGATCACGCGCGACGTCTCCGGCGAGGGCGTGCAGCAGGCCCTGCTGAAGATCCTCGAAGGCACCACGGCGTCCGTGCCACCGCAGGGCGGGCGCAAGCACCCGCACCAGGAGTTCATCCAGATCGACACGACGAACGTGCTGTTCATCGTGGGCGGCGCCTTCGCCGGTCTGGAGAAGATCATCGAGTCGCGGGCGGGTGCGAAGGGCATCGGCTTCGGCGCGACGATCCGCTCCAAGCGCGAGATGGAGTCCGCGAACCACTTCGAGGAGATCATGCCGGAGGACCTGGTGAAGTTCGGGATGATCCCCGAGTTCATCGGCCGTCTTCCCGTCATCACCTCCGTGCACAACCTGGACCGCGAGGCCCTGCTGAAGATCCTCGTGGAGCCCCGCAACGCCCTCATCAAGCAGTACCAGCGGCTCTTCGAACTCGACGGCGTGGAGTTGGAGTTCGACCGTCCGGCGCTGGAGGCCATCGCCGACCAGGCGATCCTGCGCGGCACCGGCGCACGCGGGCTGCGGGCCATCATGGAAGAGGTCCTGATGTCGGTGATGTACGAGGTGCCGTCCCGCAAGGACGTGGCCCGCGTCGTCATCACCGCGGACGTCGTCCATTCGAACGTGAACCCGACGCTCGTGCCGCGGCACCGCGGCTCGGAGTCCGGTCCGCAGGAGAAGTCGGCGTAGCCCGCCGTCGTACGGCGTGGGGCCCGGGAGCAAGCCGCTCCCGGGCCCCACGCCGTTCGGTCGGGCGTCACTCGGCCCGGACGCGCGCCTCCGCCCGGAAGTCGGCCGTCAGCTGCGCCCCGGTCTCCATGGACGTCGTCCCGAGCAGGGCGAGCGGCATGACCATCCCCACCGTGCTGTGGTCCCCCCAGACACACAGCGGTACGGACACCTGGACGCCCTCCTGCTCGTCGGCGACCTGCTGGCACTTCAGTACGGCACCCTCGAACCCCTCGGGCGTGAACGTCTCCGGGTCGCCGACGAACTCCGTGGTGCTCCCCTCGTCCTTCGCCGCCTCGCTCCGCACGAAGCGGAAGAAGTCGTCCACCGCGCGCTCCGGGTCCTCGACCTCGCCCCACACGCCGCCGAAGAAGGCCATCCGCATGCTGGCGAACGGGTTGTCGTCGCCCGAGGTGCCCGCGTCGTCCGGGTCCAGCGTGCTGTAGCCACCCTGCACCGAGGTGCCGTCCGAGATGCCCAGCTGCTCCATGACGGCCATGAGCTCGGCGTCGTCACGCGAGCCGCCGTCCATCCCGCTGTCGTCCTCGGAGAGCAGGTAGTCCCCCACCTTCTCGGGCAGGTCGAGGCGGTGCGGTCCGTCGTCGGCGATCGCGGAGCCGTCGCCGCCGGTGAGGAGGACGACGCCGGCGACGAGTGCGCCCACCACGGCGAGCGCGCCGGCGGCCAGGCCGACGACCTTGCCCTTCGAGCGCCGCCGGGGCGGCGGGGGCGGCGCCTGACCACCGTGCGGGGAGGCCTGCCCGTACGGCTGCTGCGGTGCGTACGGACCCTGCGCGTAGGGCTGGTGCCCGTACGACGGCTGGGCGTACGGGCCTGCGGGCTGCGGCTGCGGCTGCGGCTGCGGGGTTCCGTACGGCGGGTGCGGTGCGGGCGGCGCGCCGTACGGGTTCGGCTGCGGTGGCTGCTGACCGTACGGCCCCGGTGGTGGTGGCGGTGGCTGCTGGTGGCTCATCACGCTTCCCCTCCCGGTGCGTGCCGTGTGCACGCACTCACGTGTCGTCCCCATCCTCCCGGAACGCGTTCGGCACGTCACATCCGGTACGGACGGCGCGGGGGCGGGCCCGGAGAACGGGCCCGCCCCCGGTACGACGGCGTCCGTCCGGGTCACTCGACCTTGACGCGGGCCTCCGTCCGGAAGTCGGCGGCCACCTCGGCCGAGTCCTCGACCGACATGGCGCCGACGACGCTCAGCGGCATCACCATGCCCACGGTGCTGTAGTCGGCCCACACGCACAGGGAGGTGCTGAAGGTCGTGGGCATCTCCTCGTCACCCTTGGACTCGACCTCCTGACACTTCATCACCGCGCCGTCAAGTCCCTCGGGGGAGACGGACTGTGGGTCGCCGACCAGCTCGGCTTCGTCCGAGGGGTCCTTCTCCGACTCCTCCCTCATCGCGGTGAAGAAGTCGTCCACGGCCTGCCCCGGGTCGTCGACCTTCCCCCACACGCCGCCGTAGAACGCCATGCGCATGGTGGCGAGGCTGCCCTCGTCCAGCGCCGACGGGTCGCTGGTGTCCAGGGTGGTGTACTGGCCCTCGACGGACTCGCCGTCGGAGACCCCGAGGGTCTGCAGGAGCTTCTGGAAGTCCTCGTCCCCGCTGCCGCCCGTGCCGGAGCCGCCGTTCTCCTCCAGCTTGTAGTCGCCGACCGCCTCGGGGACGACGAGCCGGTGGGGGCCGTCGTCGGCGACGTCGGAGTTGCCGTCCCCCGTGAAGTAGAGGATGCCGCCGATGACGGCGCCGACCACGAGGACGGCACCGACGGCCAGGCCTATGACCTTGCCGGTGCCGCTCTTGCGCGGCGGGGGCGGCGGGACGTACCCGCCGGGCTGCGGCTGGCCGTAGGGCTGCTGGCCGGGCTGGCCCGGGTAGCCGTACCCGGGCTGGGCCGGGGGCTGCTGCGGATAGCCGTAGCCGGGCTGGCCGCCGCCGGGCTGGCCGTAGGGCTGGGGGCCGGGACCCGCTCCGTAGGGCCCCGGCTGCTGGGGCTGCTGTCCGTACGGGCCCTGCGGCGGCGGCTGGTGGTAACTCACGACGCTTCCCTCCGTGGGCATGCTCCATGCATGCATTGACGCGTTACTGACATCTTGGCCGAGAAGAGCCGGAAGGTCCCCAGCGGCCACCACTTGGGTTCCAGACCCTCACATGCGGTGCTCAGTCCGCCGCCACCCGGAGCTCCGCCCGCACGTCCGCCGTGAGCTGCGCGCCTTCGGCGAGCGACCGGGAGCCGCTCATCCGGATCGGCATGACCACCGCCACCGTGCTGTCGTCGGCCCAGACGCACAGCGGCGTCTCCTGGACCTGCCCCTGGAAGTCGGCGTCGCTCATGACCTGGCACTTCATCACGGCGCCGTCCAGCCCGTCCGGGCTCATCGCCTGCGGTGCGCCCTGGAGTTCGCCCTCCGCGTCCGCAGGCTGCTCCGCCTTCAGCTGTGCGAAGAAGCCGTCCACCGACGCCTCCGGGTCCTGCACGGTGCCCCAGGCCCCGGCGACCATGAGCATCTCCATCGACTCGAGGGCGCTCGGGTCCTCCAGGCTCTCCGGGTCGCTCAGGTCCCAGGTGGAGTAGGCGCCCTGGGCGCCCTCGGCGTCGTCGACACGCATCGCGTCGATCGCCTCCTGGAACCCGGCCGCGTCGGTGGGCACGCCGCCGTCCTCGCCCGCCATGAGGGTGTAGGTGTCCAGCAGCCGCTCGGGCAGCACCAGTTCGTAGGGCGCCTGGCCACCGGGCCGGTCCGCCGGGTCCTGCGAGGGGGAGTCGGCGTCGCCCTCCTGGTCGCCGTCGTCCCCGTCCTCCGTCCCGGCCTCTCCGCCCGGGCGGTCGGCGTCCTCGGGCTCCTCCCCGCCCTCGGAGTCCCGGCCCGTGTCGGCGTCCTGGGACGCGCCGGGCTTCTTGTCGGCGTCGGCGGACGTGTCGTCGTCCCCACCGGTGAGGAGCAGGACACCGGCGATGAGGGCACCGACGACGACCACGGCGGCGGCCGCAAGACCGATCAGCTTGCCCTTTCCGGGCCCCGCGCTTTCCGGTACGGGCGTCTGGGGGAGGTGGCCGGGCGGGGGCGGCGGCAGGGTCGGCGGCACGTCGGGCGCCTTGTCGGCCGGGACGTCGGCCGTCCCGTCCGAGGGAGCGGGCGTGGCCGGGGGGTCGGCCGACGGTGGTGGCGGCGGGGTGACGGGCGGCAGGTCGAGTGACGGCGGATCGGCGGGCGGCGGGCCGGGCGGCCGGGACGGCTCCCCGGGCGGCTGGTCCGGCGGCGGCTGGTGGTCGTGGCTCACGGTGCTTCCCTCCCCTGGCATGCCCTCTGCATGCGCGTACGCGTTCTGTACATCTTTCCGGGTCGGGGTCCGGCCTCGTGCAGCGGCCTCGCATCCGGTGCGGGGCCCTCGCGACCGTCGCCGATGCGGCCCGCGCCACCGCGCGCGAGGGCCCCGCGCCGGATTCACCTCCGGTGCGGGGCCCTCGCGCGGTGCTGAACGGGCGTCAGGGCCTGCGGTGGACCAGGCTCCAGGCCGTGGGCAGGGCCGCCATCGCGAGGGCGGCCTTGAGCGCGTCACCGATGAGGAAGGGCACGAGTCCCTTGGCCACGGCCTCCCCGGCGCTCAGATCGGCGGCCACGGCGAGGTAGGGCACGCCGACGGCGTAGATGATCGCGGTGCCGACGGCCATCGTGCCGGCGGTGCGGAGCACGCTGCGGTCGCCGCCCCGGCGGGCGAGGGCCCCGACGACGACGGCGGCGAGCAGCATCCCGACGACGTAGCCGAACGCGGGCATGCCCGCACCGTGGCCGCCCTGCGCGAACCAGGGCACGCCGGCGACACCCGCGACGACGTAGAGGCCGAGGGAGAGCAGGGCCCGCTGGGCGCCGAGGCCGGCGCCGACGAGGAGCGCGGCGAAGGTCTGGCCGGTGACCGGCACGGGGAAGCCGGGGGGCTGGACGGCGAGCTGTGCGGCGATGCCGGTGAGCGCCGCCCCGCCGAGCACCAGGGCCACGTCGCGCGCGACGGAGCGGCTGAGCGTCGTGGCGGGCAGGACGTCGGCGAGGACGGCACCGGGACGTGCGCCGACTGCGGCTGTGCTCATGCGTGAGCCTCCTGTGACGAGGGGGACAGGGGGGACGTGTCGACGCTATCCGAAGGGGCGCGGCGGTCGTCCGTGACGTTGGCGACAACGTCGGGCGTCTACAGTTGTGCGGACGGACATCGCAGGTGAAAGCCCGACTGTCCGGACAGCGGACCGTGACGTGCGCCATTGAGGCGCGCGTGAGAAGCCGCTCACACTGGCGGACGTTCCGGAGTGACCGCCTCCGCTGACGCTCCGCCGAACCTCCGCCCCCCCTCGTACCTCCTCCCTCCTTTGGACCCCCATGGCTTCCTCCCCCACCCACGAGGCGTCCCCCTCCGCCCCGTCCGCTCCGGCGGACGACACGGGGACGCAGGGCGCCCTCACCCACGGCCTCAAGCAGCGTCACCTGTCGATGATCGCGCTCGGCGGCGTCATCGGCGCCGGGCTCTTCGTCGGCTCGGGGGCGGGCATCGCCGCCGCCGGGCCGGCCATCGTCCTGGCCTTCGCGGTGTCCGGGCTGCTGGTGATGCTGGTCATGCGCATGCTCGGCGAGATGTCGGCCGCACGTCCCGCGTCCGGGTCGTTCTCCGTGCACGCCGAGCGGGCGCTGGGGCCGTGGGCCGGGTTCACGGCGGGCTGGATCTTCTGGGTGCTGCTGTGCGTCGCGGTCGCGGCCGAGGCCGTCGCGGCGGCGGAGATCATGCTCACCTGGCTGCCGGGCACCGGGATGTGGATGTGGGTCGCCCTGTTCATGGCCGTGTTCTGCACCACGAACCTGGCCTCGGTGAAGAACTTCGGCGAGTACGAGTTCTGGTTCGCGGCGCTGAAGGTGTTCGCCATCGTGGCGTTCCTGGTCATCGGCGCCCTGGCGATCGCCGGGCTGCTGCCCGGCACCGACGCCCCGGGGACGTCGAACCTCACGGGGAACGGCGGCTTCTTCCCGAAGGGTGCCGACGGCCTCATCGTGGGTCTGCTCGCGTCGGTGTTCGCCTACGGCGGTCTGGAGACGGTCACCATCGCGGCGGCCGAGTCGAAGGACCCGGTGCGCGGTGTCGCCAAGGCCGTGCGGACGGCGATGTGGCGGATCGGCGTGTTCTACGTGGGCTCCATGGCGGTCATCGTCATGCTCATCCCGTGGGACGACGCGTCGCTGGCCAGCGGCCCGTACGCGGCCGTGCTGGACCACATCGGCGTCCCGGCGGCGGGGGAGGTCATGAAGGTCGTGGTGCTGGTGGCGCTGCTGTCCGCGATGAACGCGAACATCTACGGCGCCTCGCGGATGGCCTTCTCCCTCGTGCGGCGCGGCGAGGGGCCCCCGCTGCTGGGCAGGGTCAGCGGCGGCGTGCCGCGCCTCGCGGTGGTGGCGTCGTCCGCGTTCGGCTTCTTCGCGGTGCTGCTGAGCCTGTGGTGGCCGGACACGGTGTTCCAGTGGCTGCTCAACATGGTGGGCGCCGCCGTGCTCGTCGTGTGGGGCTTCATCGCCGTCTCGCAACTGCGGACGCGCCGCAGGCTGGAGCGGGAGAGCCCGGAGAAGCTCGTGGTGCGGATGTGGGCGTTCCCGGTCCTGACGTGGGTGGCGATCGTCGGCATCGCCGGCATCTTCGTGCTCATGCTGCGGGACGGCGACACCCGCGAGCAGCTCGCCGCCACCGGCGGCCTGACGCTGGCGCTCGCCCTCGTGGGCCTGCTGCGGCAGCGGCGGGCGGCGCGGACGACGAACGGCTGACGGCCGCGCCGTCACTCGCTCCTGACCAGGGGGCGGCCCCACCGGGGTCGCCCCCTTTTCGCTTCCCCGGACTCTTGTTGCTGTTACTGTCTAATTGCAAGTGATATGCAAGAGCGGCCGGAGGGGAACAAGCGCATGGCCACGCTGTACACGTTGCCGGAACTCCCGTACGACTACGTGGCGCTGGAGCCCGTGATCAGCGGCGAGATCATCGAGTTGCACCACGACAAGCACCACGCCGCCTACGTGAAGGGCGCGAACGACACGCTGGAGCAGCTGGCGGAAGCGCGGGACAAGGAGAACTGGGCCGGCATCAACGGGCTGGAGAAGAGCCTCGCCTTCCACCTGTCCGGGCACATCCTGCACTCGATCTACTGGCAGAACATGACGGGCGACGGCGGCGGCGAGCCGCTGGAGAAGGACGGCACGGGCGAGCTGGCGGACGCCATCGCCGAGTCGTTCGGCTCGTTCGCGAAGTTCAAGGCACAGCTCTCCAAGGCCGCGGCCACCACCCAGGGGTCCGGCTGGGGCGTGCTCGCCTACGAGCCGGTCACCGGCCGGCTGATCGTGGAGCAGATCTACGACCACCAGGGGAACGTCGGCCAGGGATCGGTGCCGATCCTCGTCTTCGACGCCTGGGAGCACGCCTTCTACCTGCAGTACCGCAACCAGAAGGTCGACTTCGTCGAGGCCATGTGGCGCGTCGTCAACTGGCGGGACGTCGCGGCGCGTTACACCGCCGCCAAGGAGCGCGCGAACAACCTGCTGCTCGCTCCCTGAACCGGGCCGACGGACGTCGGCCCCTTCCGTCCCCTGCCCTCGTGATCGTCTTCTCACCGTTCACCGGGCAGGTGTGCGGGGGCTTGCCCGGGTGCCCGTCGCACCCGGGCAGGCCCCCGCCTTCGTGTGCGGCGACCGCTCAGTCGAAGACCGGCTCCGCGTCCCGCGTGCGCTTGATCTCGTAGAAGCCCGGCGTCGACGCCACGAGCAGCGTGCCGTCCCACAGCCGGCCCGCGGCCTCCCCCTTCGGCGCGGGGGTGACGACCGGGCCGAAGAAGCCGAGCGGAGCGCCGTCCGCCCCCGGCACGGCGATCACCGGGGTGCCGACGTCCTGGCCGACGAGCCCGATGCCCTCGGCGTGGGACGCGCGCAGCGCCTCGTCGTACTCGGTGCTCTGCATGGCGTGCACCAACTCGGGGTCGAGCCCGGCATCGGTGAGGGCACCGGCGATCGTCTCGGCCGTCCGCTCCTCACCGCGCACGTGGAAGCGGGTGCCGAGCGCCGTGTAGAGGGCGCCGAGCACCTCCGGGCCGTACTTCTGCTCGGCGGCGACGCAGACCCGCACCGGGCCCCAGCCGGTGTGCAGCAGCTCCCGGTAGTGCTCCGGAAGCTCGTCGAGCTTGTCCTCGTTGAGGACGGACAGGCTCATCACGTGCCAGCGCACGGAGACGGGACGGACCTGCTCCACCTCCAGCATCCAGCGGGACGTCAGCCAGGCCCAGGGACACAGCGGGTCGAACCAGAAGTCGGCGGTCGTCTTCTCGGACAACGGGTCTCCTCACATCGGTCACGGCGCTACCACCGGTGGTAACACCGCGTGGCCCGGTCCGCATTCCCGCCGGGGACGGAATCCGGGCCTGCCCAGCCGGCCGGTGGTCATGGCATGCTGACCCCCGTTGTTCGATATGCGAGACCAGGTGTCACACAAGGAGTCGTTCCGTGCCCGGAGAGAACCTGACCCGTGAGGAGGCCCGGGAACGGGCCGAGCTGCTCGCCGTGGACGGATACGAGGTGGCCCTCGACCTGCGGGGCGCGGTCGGGCCGGCCCCCGGGGACGGCCCGCGCACGTTCCGCTCCACCACGACGATCCGGTTCCGCAGCTCCCGTCCGGGCGCCGAGACCTTCGTCGACCTGCTGGCACCGCACGTCCACTCGGTGACGCTCAACGGCGCGGACCTCCCGGTGGACCGCGTCTTCGACGGCAGCCGCGTCCGGATCGGCCCGCTGGCGGCGGAGAACGAGCTGACGGTCGACGCCGCGTGTGCCTACAGCCGTACCGGTGAGGGGCTGCACCACTTCGTCGATCCGGAGGACGGGGAGACCTACCTCTACACCCAGTACGAGCCCGCCGACGCCCGCCGGGTCTTCGCCAACTTCGAGCAGCCCGACCTCAAGGCGCCCTTCGACTTCACCGTCACCGCCCCGGCGGCGTGGACGGTGCTCAGCAACGGGGACCGGGCGGGCGCCCCCGAGCAGCACAGCGACGCCTCGGCCACCTGGCGCTTCGCGCGCACCCGGCCCATCTCGACGTACATCACCGCCGTCGTCGCCGGTCCCTACCACTACGTGGCCGACCGGTACAGCCGCCGTCTGGCCGACGGCACCGAGCTGACGATCCCGCTCGGCGCGCTGTGCCGCCGGGGGCTGGCCAAGCACTTCGACGCCGACGACGTCTTCCGGGTGACGAAGGAGGGTCTGGACTTCTTCCACGACCACTTCGACTACCCGTACCCCTTCGGCAAGTACGACCAGGCGTTCGTCCCCGAGTACAACCTCGGCGCCATGGAGAACCCCGGCTGCGTCACCTTCCGGGAGGAGTTCGTCTTCCGGGGCAAGGTCACCGAGGCCTCCTACGAGGGCCGGGCCAACGTGATCCTGCACGAGATGGCCCACATGTGGTTCGGCGACCTGGTGACCATGGAGTGGTGGGACGACCTGTGGCTCAAGGAGTCCTTCGCGGACTTCATGGGCTCCTTCGCCCAGGTGGAGGCCACCCGGTTCGACGCCGGGTGGATCACGTTCGCCAACCGGCGCAAGGCCTGGGCCTACCGGGCCGACCAGCTGCCCTCCACCCACCCGATCACGGCGGACATCCGGGACCTGGAGGACGCCAAGCTCAACTTCGACGGCATCACCTACGCCAAGGGCGCCTCCGTGCTCAAGCAGCTGGTGGCCTACGCCGGACGGGACGCCTTCCTGGAGGGCGCACGCCGCTACTTCAAGCGGCACGCCTACGGCAACACCCGCCTCGAGCACCTGCTGGCCGTGCTCAGCGAGACCTCCGGCCGCGACATGGGCGAGTGGGCCCGCGCCTGGCTCCAGACCGCCGGGGTCAACACACTCACCCCCGAGGTCTCCTACGGCGAGGACGGCCGCGTACGCGAGCTGGCCGTCCTCCAGGAGGCACCCGAGGCGCACCCGGTGCTGCGTCCGCACCGCGTCGCCGTCGGCCTCTACCGCCGGTCGGCCCCCGGCGGCCCGCTCACCCGGTACGCCCGCGCGGAGCTGGACGTGGCCGGGGAGCGCACGGTCGTCACCGAACTGGCCGGCGCCGAGCGGCCCGACCTGGTGCTCGTCAACGACGACGACCTCACGTTCTGCAAGACACGGCCCGACGCCCGCTCGCTGGCCACCCTGCGCGCGGACCTGGGCGCCGTGCGGGACCCGCTGGCCCGGGCCCTGTGCTGGTCGGCCGTGTGGAACCTGACGCGGGACGCGCTGCTGCCCGCGCGGGACTTCCTGCGCCTGGTGCTGCGCTTCGCGGGCACCGAGAGCGACGTCGGCGTGCTCCAGATGCTGCACGCCTGGACGCAGACCGCGCTCGACCACTACGTCACGGCCGGGGAGCGGGCGGGCGCGGCGCGCGAGCTGGCCGAGGGCGCCGAGCGCGAGCTGCGGGCCGCCGAGCCGGGCAGCGGCCACCAGCTCTCCTGGGCGCGGTTCTTCGCCGCGACGGCGCGTGGCGACGCGCACCTGACCCTGCTCCAGGAGCTGCTGGACGGCGGGCAGCGGATCAAGGGCCTGGACGTCGACCAGGAGCTGCGCTGGGCGTTCGTCGGACGGCTCGCGGCCACCGGCCGCGCCGACGCGGCGGCGATCGACGCCGAGCTGGCCCGCGACGACACCGCCTCCGGCAAGCGGCACCAGGTGCGCTGCCTGGCGGCGCGCCCCTCGGCGGAGGTCAAGGAGGAGGCGTGGAACGCCGTCGTCGAGTCCGACCGGCTGTCCAACGCGCTCGTCGACGCCACGATCAGCGGCTTCATGCAGGGCGGCCAGCGGGAGCTGCTCGAACCCTACGTGGAGCGGTACTTCGCGGTGCTGGAACGGGTGTGGGCGGAGCGTTCGATCGAGATCGGCATGTCGGTGGTGCGCGGGCTCTACCCGGCGCTGCTGAGCACCCCGGAGACGCTGGCGGCGACGGACGCCTGGCTGGCGTCGCACGCGGACGCGCCGCCGGCGCTGCGCCGGCTGGTGCTGGAGGCCCGCGACGACCTCGCGCGCGCCCTGGCCGGACAGGCGTGCGACGCGGCGGCCGAGGTCTGAGCACCGCGCCGCTCCGTCCCAGGTGGGGCGGGGCGGCGCGGCCCGTTATCGGCAGTCACGCGGGCGCCCTTGAGGACGGAATCGTCCCGGTTCGTCGACGAGCGGGTAACAGCGGTTGGGGGCCTGGAACGGCCGGGCATCGCCCCGGCATGAACCACGACACTCCGCTCACCCCCCGCCCCCTCGGTGACCTCTCCGACGTCCGCGGGCGCGTCGTCACGGCCCGCACCCTGCGCGAGCGGGGCGTGCCGACCTCCCTCGCCCAGGAGCGCTGCCGCCGCGGCGGTCCCTGGCAGCGTCCGCTGCCCGGCGTGTACCTGCTGCACGCCGGGCCCGCGACGAGCGAGGAGCGGCTTCACGCCGTCCTGCTCTACGCCCGGCGCGAGCCCGCCCCCGGCGCGGTGATGATCACCGGACCGGCGGCCCTGGCCCTGCACGGGCTGCCGTCCGCTCCCCCACTGCCGTCGCAGGAGCGCATCGACCTGCTCGTGCCGCACACCCGACGGCTGCGCTCGGCCGGCTGGGCGCGGATCGTCCGGGCGCACCGGGTGCCCGAGCCGGAGGACGTCGCGGGCGTGCCCGTCGCCCCGGTGGCCCGCGCGGTGGCCGACGCCGTGGCGCGGCTCACCGACGCCGTCACCGTCCGGCGGCTGATGACGGAGGCGGTGCGCGGCGGGCACTGCGAGGCACAGACCCTGGTGCGGGAGCTGACCCGGGCGCGGGTGCTGTCGCGGCCGCACGTGGTGGACGCCGTCGACGCCCTGCTCGCCGAGGGCCGCGCGCTCGGCGAGGAGCGGCTGTACGCCATGGTGCGCGACTGCGGGCTGCCGGACCCGTACTGGAACGTCGACCTGCGGCTGCCCGCCGGGCCGTACCTGGGCCGTGTGGACGCCTACTGGCCCGGTCAGGCGGTCGCCGTGGAACTGGACGTCCGGCGCGGCCACGACGACCACGACGACGGCGGCTTCGGCGGCTTCGACGGCTTCGACGGCGTGGACGGCTTCGACGTCCTGGAGGCCGACACCGTGTGGACGGAGCACGTCCGCAGGCGGGAGGCGCTGGAGCGGCTCGGCGTCACGGTGGTGCGGCTGTGCCCGCTGCGGCTGCGCGACGCTCCGCGGGAGCAGGCGGCGGTGGTGCGCACGGCGCTGATGACGTGGGAGGAACGCGACCCGGCGGCCCACCTCGTGGTGCTGCCCAGGTGAGCCGCGCACCGGTCGGGCGGGCGTGGAAGGATGGCGGGACCGCCGGCAATGAAGCCCGAGACTACCGATGAGGGAGACACCAGGTGCCTGGGACGAATCTGACCCGTGACGAGGCGCAGGAACGGGCGCGCGTCCTGACCGTGGACGCGTACACCGTGGAGCTGGACCTCTCCGGGGCGCAGGAGGGCGGGACGTTCCGCTCGGAGACGACGGTCCGCTTCGAGGCGAGCGAGCCCACGAGCACCTTCGTCGACCTCGTCGCCCCGGCCGTGCACGAGGTGCGGCTGAACGGCGAGGCGCTGGACCCGGCCGAGGTGTTCGCCGACTCCCGGATCGCCCTGCGCTCCGTCGCGGCGGGCGTGAACGAGCTGACCGTCGTCGCGGACTGCGCCTACACCAACACCGGTGAGGGGCTGCACCGCTTCGTCGACCCGGTGGACCAGCAGGCCTACCTCTACACGCAGTTCGAGGTGCCGGACGCGCGCCGCGTCTTCGCCTGCTTCGAGCAGCCGGACCTGAAGGCGTCGTTCCGGTTCACCGTCACCGCGCCCGCCGGGTGGACGGTCATCTCCAACGCGCCGACGCCGAAGCCCACGGGCCCGCAGGACACGGTGTGGACGTTCGCGCCGACGCCGCGCATCTCGACCTACATCACCGCGCTGATCGTCGGCCCCTACCACAGCGTGCACAGCACCTGGGAGGGCGAGGGGCGCAGCGTGCCGCTGGGCCTGTACTGCCGGCCGTCGCTCGCTGAGCACCTGGACGCCGAGGCGATCTTCGAGGTCACGCGGCAGGGCTTCGACTGGTTCCAGGAGAAGTTCGACTACCCGTACCCGTTCGAGAAGTACGACCAGCTCTTCGTCCCGGAGTTCAACGCGGGCGCCATGGAGAACGCCGGTGCCGTCACCATCCGGGACCAGTACGTCTTCCGCTCGAAGGTGACGGACGCGGCGTACGAGACCCGCGCCGAGACCATCCTGCACGAGCTGGCGCACATGTGGTTCGGCGACCTGGTCACCATGGAGTGGTGGAACGACCTGTGGCTGAACGAGTCGTTCGCCACGTACACCTCCATCGCCTGCCAGGCGCACGCCCCGGGCAGCCGCTGGCCGCACGCCTGGACGTCGTTCGCCAACCAGATGAAGACCTGGGCCTACCGCCAGGACCAGCTGCCCTCCACGCACCCGATCATGGCCGAGATCCGGGACCTGGACGACGTCCTGGTCAACTTCGACGGCATCACCTACGCCAAGGGCGCCTCCGTGCTCAAGCAGCTGGTGGCGTACGTCGGCACGGACGCGTTCTTCCGCGGCGTGCAGACGTACTTCAAGCGGCACGAGTGGGGCAACACCCGGCTCTCGGACCTGCTGGGCGCGCTGGAGGAGACCTCCGGGCGCGACCTGACGGCCTGGTCGAAGGCGTGGCTCCAGACCGCCGGCATCAACGTCCTGCGGCCGGAGATCAACGTCGACGCCGACGGCACGATCCTCGACTTCGCCGTCCGACAGGAGGCGCCGGCGCTGCCGGAGGGCGCGGTGGGCGAGCCCACGCTGCGTCCGCACCGCATCGCCGTCGGCCTGTACGAGCTGGAGGACGGCGCCCTGGTGCGCAACGAGCGCATCGAGCTGGACGTCGACGGGGACGTCACCGAGGTCCCGGAGCTGGCCGGACGGGCGCGGCCCGCCGTCATCCTGCTCAACGACGACGACCTGTCCTACGCGAAGGTCCGCCTGGACGCGCAGTCCCTGGCCACCGTCACCGCGCACCTGGGCGACTTCACCGAGTCGCTGCCGCGCGCCCTGTGCTGGGCCTCGGCCTGGGACATGACCCGCGACGGCGAGCTGGCCGCGCGCGACTACCTGGAGCTGGTGCTGGCGGGCATCGGCAAGGAGTCGGACATCGGCGTCGTCCAGTCGCTGCACCGGCAGGTCAAGCTCGCGCTCGACCTGTACGCGGCGCCCGAGTGGCGCGAGGAGGGGCTGGGCCGCTGGTCGCAGGCGGCGCTGGAGCAGCTCCGGGCCGCCGAGCCGGGCAGCGACCACCAGCTCGCCTGGGCCCGCGCCCTGGCCGCCACCGCCCGCACCGACGAGCAGCTCGGCCTGCTCGCCGGGCTGCTGGACGGCAGTGAGAGCGTCGAGGGCCTCGCCGTCGACGCCGACCTGCGCTGGGCCCTGCTGCTGCGACTGGCCGCCACCGGCCGGGCGGACGAGGACGCCATCGCGGCGGAGCTGAAGCGGGACGCGACCTCGGCCGGCGAGCGGCACGCCGCGACCGCCCGCGCGGCCCGGCCCACGGCCGAGGCGAAGGCCGCCGCGTGGGCGGAGGTCGTGGAGTCGGACCGGCTGCCCAACGCGGTGCAGGAGGCCGTGATCGCCGGTTTCGTGCAGACCGACCAGCGCGAGCTGCTGGCGCCCTACACCGAGCGGTACTTCGCGGTACTCGCCGACGTGTGGCGCTCCCGCAGCCACGAGATGGCGCAGCAGATCGCGCTCGGGCTCTACCCGACGCTCCAGGTCTCGCAGGAGACGCTGGACGCGACGGACGCCTGGCTGGCCTCGGCCGGTGACGCCAGCGCGGCGCTGCGCCGGCTGGTGAACGAGAACCGGGCGGGTGTGGACCGCGCGCTGCGGGCGCAGGCCGCCGACCGCGCCACCGTCTGACGCCCCCGAGGGGCGGGGCCCGCAGGGCCCCGCCCCTCGGGCGCCCCCTGCCACCCGGGCCGTGGCGGGCACGGCCCGGGGCTCGGGGTGCGGACATGCGTGAGGGCGCCCCGGGCGGGTCGGCCCGGGGCGCCCTCGACGGGATCGGGAGGGTCAGCTCTCCTTGCGGGTCTTGTCGCCCACCATGACGAGACCGCAGATCAGCAGGAACAGCAGCAGCGGTGCGCCCACGTAGAGGCCCAGCGTCTCGGCGACGCTCAGCCCCTTCGTGCCGGGGTCGTCACCGTCGTCCCGCGTGAGCGCGAAGGCGGGGGACGACGTCAGCAGCATCAGCGTCGTGACGGCGCCGACGAGTCCGGCGCGCGCAGCATAGTTCTTGACCACGGTCTCAACGTAGCGAACGACTCCGCGCCGCGCTCACCCGGGGTCGGCTAGCGCGCCTCCCGAGCCACGGACCTGGGCGCTGCCATGGCGGCGTCCAGGTCCGTCAGGAGGGCGTGCAGGCGGGGGGAGGCCAGCAGCTCCTCCAGCGTGCTGGGACGCCCCGCACCGTCGGCCAGGGGCAGCCGCCAGTTGGGGTACTCCAGGGACGTCCCCGGGACGTTCTGCGGGCGCCGGTCGCCGACGCCGTCCGGCAGCCACACGCCCACCAGCCACGCCGGGGTGGCGGCGAGGAACCGGTAGACGGCCCGCACGCGGGCCTCCTCGTCGCCGTGGCCGCCCGGCAGCAGGCCGAGCCGGGCGAAGAGGGCGAGCCACTCGGCGCGCTCGGCGGCGTCCGCCCTGCGGGCGGTGCGCAGCGGCTCACCCAGCAGGCCGAGCCGGTGGTGCAGCTGGACGTGGTCGCCGCCGAGCCGGGCGGCGGTGCTGGGCAGGTCGTGTGTGGTGGCCGTCGCCAGGCAGGCGTCGCGCCAGCCGGCGGGCGGGAGCGGCTTCCCGTCCCCCGCGTAGTCGCGCTCGAACCACAGCACCGAGGTGCCGAGCACGCCGCGTCCGGCCAGCTCCTCGCGCACGCCGTCCTCGACGGTGCCCAGGTCCTCACCGATCACCATGGCGTCGGCGCGGTGGGCCTCCAGGGTGAGTACCCCGAGCATCGCCCCCGCGTCGTAGCGGACGTAGGTGCCGTGCGCGGGCGGCGCGCCCTCGGGCACCCACCACTGCCGGAACTGCCCCATGACGTGGTCCACCCGCAGGGCTCCGGCGTGCGCCAGGAGGCCGCGCAGCAGGTCGCGGTAGGGGCGGTATCCGGAGGCGGCCAGCGCGTCGGGCCGCCAGGGCGGCAGGCCCCAGCACTGCCCGGCGGCGTTGAAGGCGTCGGGCGGAGCGCCGATCGACATCCCGGCGGCCAGGGCGTCCTGCTGGGCCCAGGCGTCGGAGCCGGAGGGGTGCACGCCCACGGCCAGGTCGTGCACGAGGCCGACGGCCATGCCGGCGTCCGTGGCGGCCCGCTGGGCCCGGGCGAGCTGGCCGTCGGTGAGCCAGGCGAGCCAGCAGTGGAAGTCCACCCGGTCCAGGTGCTGGGTGCGGGCGCGGGCCGTGCGGGCGGAGCGGGGGTCCGTCAGGCCGGTGGGCCAGGAGCGCCAGTCGGGTCCGTGCAGCTCGGCGAGGGCGCACCACAGGGCGTGGTCCTCCAGGGCCTGGCCGCCCCGTGCCAGGTAGGCGCAGTAGTCGGCGCGGCGGCCGGGGCCGAGCGGGACAGCGCGGAGCAGTTCCAGCGCGTCGCGCTTCAGGGCCCACACGGCGTCCCGGTCGATGTGGGCGTCCTTGCGCAGGACACCGTCGCGCAGCCGGGCGGCCCGCTCGGTGAGCCGCTCCATGCGGCTGCGGGCGGGCCCGGTGAGGTAGGCGTACTCGGGGACGTCCTCGATGCGCAGGTGGACGGGGTCGGCGAAGCGCCGGGAGGAGGGCCGGTAGGGCGAGGGGTCGGTGGCCGCGTCACCGGTGGCGGGCACGGCCACGTGCAGGGGGTTGAGCTGGACGAACCCGGCGCCGGTGGTCCGGCCGGCCCAGGCGGCGAGTTCGGCGAGGTCCGCCAGGTCGCCCATGCCCCAGGAGCGGGAGGAGAGCAGGGAGTACAGCTGCACCATCAGGCCGTGCGAGCGGCCGTCGGGCAGGGCTAACCGCCGGGGGGCGACGATGAGGGCGGAGCGGGCGGAGCGGCCGTCGGGGGCGTGTGCCCGGAGGGTGTGCACGCCGAGCGGCAGGTCGGGGCCCGGGTCGCAGCGACCGCCGTCCTCCGTGTCGACCCGCAGTGCGGTCCCGGGAGGCAGCGGCGGCAGAGAGGCGGCCGGGTCGTCCTGGCCGGAACGCAGCACGACGGTGGGGGGCAGCAGGCGAGCGGAGGCCTGCTGCCCGTGTGCGTCGAGGGCCTGGCGGACGGCTTCGGGGGTGGAGGCGTCGACACCGAGCGCGGCGAGGACGGCGACGACCGTTTCCTGCGGCACGTCGACCGTCCGGCCGGGGCCGGGCGCGTAGGAGGTCGCGACGCCGTGTGCTGCGGCAAGCCGGGCCAGGCGGCCCATCAGATCTCCGAGTACTCCGCGCCGAAGCCGGCGCCGGTCGGCTCGCTGGTCAGCGGCAACTCGGCGGCGATGGGGGGCTCGCTCGTCAGCGGGGCGACGTCGGCGAGCGGGGGCTCACTGGTCAGCGGCGCCTCGAAGCAGCCGCAGGTGCAGGAGCCGTCGAGACCGGAGTCCGGGTGGGACAGCGCGGCCAGGATGCGTTTGGAAGGATCACCCTCGTCCGCCCGGTCCTGTTTGGGCAGGGGGATGAGGGTGGTGAGAAGTTCGGCGGACGCGGCCACAGGGGCCTCCGTTCGTGGACGACAAGCTGGACACCCGGTGCCATACCCACTGCGGGCGCGGGCATCCGCGTTCGTCACCGAAACGTGTCTTAGGTCACGTCGCGAGAGCACCGGTGATTTTGTCGGTGAGGCCGGGCTGTCAACGCACAGCACACGGCTCAGCGGTCAGGACACACCAGATTTTACGGCAGCGAACGCCCCTGGCGCGCGCCGGGCCCCTCCGCGCGTCCGCTCCGCCGGGGCCGCCGTCCGGCACCGGGTGCCGGACGGCGGCCCCGGCGGCCTGCCGCCGGATGCTCCCGTCACCGCCCTCAGGGGCGGAATCCGGCGTCCCCGCCGACGTTGTGGATCATGCGGTGGAGGAGCCGGACGACGGTGACGTACTCCGCGTCGGACATCCCCGCGCGGATCTGCGCGAGGGTGGGCGGCAGCACCTCCTGCCAGAGGTGGTCGACGAGCGTGTCGCCCGCCGCGGTGAGGTGGAGCCTGCCCCCGTCCCCAGTGGCGAGCAGGCCGCGCTCCACCAGCTCGTCGACGGCCGTCCCCAGGTCGGAGACGTCCACGTAGGGGCGGCTCGCGCCGACGACCTCGACCACCTCGTCGCGGGTGAGCCCCTGCGGGGCTTCGCGGACCCGGTTCAGCGTCCACCAGTGCGGCTGGCGGACCCCGCCGCGGGCGAGGTTGTCGTTGATGAACCCGACGATCGCCTCACTCGCGGCACCCGTCCAGTAGCCGAGCGGCTGCCGGAGGACCTCCTCGTCAGTGAACTCGGGCGGTGCGGCGGCCGGGGCCCTCCCCGGCGTCGGCGAGGTGAAGCGGGTGGCGTTCGGCGAGCGAGGGGCGGCGTCGGTGGTGGGTGCGCCGGAGGACCGTGCGGTGGAGTGCGTCATGCCCCGAACGGTAGAAGTTGAAGTCGACTTCAGGTCAAACGAGCGCGGGGACGAGTTGCCACAGGCCCTTGGCGAGGGTCACCAGACCGCCGCCGAGGGCCAGGGCGAGGATCACCCGGCGGGCCCGGCCCTCCGGCGTCCGGGCGGCGACGAGGTGCCCGGCCACGAGACCGGCCGCCAGGGTGGCGCCGGTCACCAGCCACGCTCCGCCGCTCAGCGCGGGCGGCCCCTTGGCGGCGATCGAGAAGACGTTCACCACCAGCCCGTAGAACTGGGCGTTCGGCACGAACTCGCGGGCCGACCACCCGGCGTTCACGGCGTACAGCGAGACGGCCGGGCCGCCCAGGCCGGCGGAGGAGTTCATGAACCCGCTGGCCGCCCCCGCCGTGACGGCCCCCGCCGTGCCGCGCAGCGCGGGCAGCCGCACACCGCGGACCATGAGCAGCACCAGCAGGCTGAGCAGGGCGCCCATGGCCGTCAGCAGCACCGGTTCCGGCAGCCCCCGGGCGACCAGCGCGCCGAGCGGCACGGTGACGGCGGCCGCCGCGACCAGCGGCACCATCGACCGCAGCCGGACGCCGCGCCAGGTCGCGAGGAGGCCCAGGCCGCTGATGGCGATGCCCGCGCAGTTCGCCGTCGACACTCCGTCCATCGGGCCGACGAGCAACACGAGGAAGGGGGCGGCGACCAGGCCGAACCCGATACCGGCAAGCCGCTGCACGGCGGCGCCGAAGAACACGACGCCGCCCATGAGCAGGAGGAACGCCCAGCCGGTCAGCACGGGGTGAGGCTATGCCCCGGCCCGGGCGCCCGGCTCAGCCGCCCCGGGTGTCGGCGAACCGCCGCCGCAGCGCGGCGTGGGCCTCCGGTGCGGCGCCGGCCGCGTCCAGCGCCAGCAGGGCCGCTCCGAGGACGGGCGGCACCGACAGCACCGTGACCGTCGCCTGCGGCGCCTCCCGGGCGAGCCGACGCAGCACGCGGCCGTGCAGCCGGGGGTGCCGGGCCGCCGCGACGCCGCCGCCGAGCAGGACGGGCGTCGGCTCCCCGAGCAGGCCGAGGCGGTCGAGCGTGACGCGGACCAGCGCGACGATCTCGTCCGCCTGACGGTCCACGAGCCGCCCCGCGACCTCGTCGCCGTCGCCCTCGCCGTCCCCGGCGACGGCGAAGAGGACCGGCGTCAGCTCGTGCCGTCGTTCGGGCGGCAGCTCCCCCAGGTGCAGGGCCTCGATCAGCTCGGGCATACCGGGGAGTCCGAAGTGCGCGGGCAGGGCCCGGGCGAGCAGGGTGGGGGCACCGCGTCCGTCCGCCGCCCGGGCGGCGTGCCACAGGGCGGCGTCGGCCAGTCCCCCGCCGCCGCCCCAGTCGCCGGAGAGCGCGCCGAGCGCCGGGAAGCGGTGCACCCGGCCGTCGGGGGCCCGGCCCACGCAGTTGATCCCGGCACCGCAGACGAGCGCGACGCCGTGCCGCAGGGAGCCGTCGTCGGGCAGGCCCGCCCGCAGCACGGCGAAGGTGTCGTTGACGACCTGCGAGGACGCCGCCCACCCCCGGCTCGCGACGGACGCGGCCAGGGCGCGCTCCTCACGCGGCAGATCGGCGTTCGCCAGGCAGGCGGCGAGGTGGTGGACGGCGGCGCCGGGACGCGCCGGGGGCGCGGCGGCCAGCGCCGCCCGGACCGTCCCGGCCAGCGTGTCGACGGCCCGCTCCGCCGCGTCCGCCGCGCCCGTCGCGGGCCGGAAGCCCGGGCCCCGCGCGGTGCCGAGCACCCGGCCGCCGGTGTCGGCGAGCAGCACGTCCGTCTTGCTGTTCCCGGCGTCCACCGCGAGGACGCGGCGCGTGGCGTCCTCGCCGCTCAGGCCCACGGCAGGTGGTCCCGGTTGTGCGCCAGCAGCCGGTCGGTGAGCGCCTCGGCCCGGTCGTACTGGCCGACCAGGGGGTGTGCCAGGAGGGCGGCGAAGACGCGGTCCCGCCCCCCGCGCAGGGCCGCGTCCAGAGCGAGCGTCTCGTAGCCGGTGACATGGGCGACCAGTCCGGCGAAGAGCGGGTCGAGGGTGGGGGCGGGCAGCGGTTCGGCGCCCCGCGCCGTCACGCGGGCGGGGACCTCCACCACCGCGTCGTCGGGCAGGAACGGCAGCGTCCCGGCGTTGCGCACGTTGACGGCCTGCACGGAGGGCCCCGGCGCGGTGCCCGGTGCGCCCCGGCCGAGCAGGGCGGCGGCCAGGGCGACGGCGGCCTCGGAGTAGAAGGCGCCGCCGCGCGAGGCGAGCAGCTCCGGCTTGGTGTCCAGGGCGGGGTCGGCGTACATCTCCAGGAGCCGCTCCTCCATCGCCGCGACCTCGGCGGCCCGGGCGGGCTGTTCCCGCAGTTCCGCCACCACCTCGTCGTGGGCGTAGAAGTAGCGCAGGTAGTAGGAGGGGACGGCGCCGAGACGGGCGAGCAGCGCGGGCGGCAGCTTCAGTCGCTCGGCGATGCGCGCACCGTGGTCGGCGACGAGCCGGGGCAGCAGGTCGGGCCCGTCGGGGCCGCCGTGCCGCACGGCGAGTTCCCAGGTCAGGTGGTTGAGCCCGTAGTGGTCGAGGTGGAGCGAGTCCGGGGGCAGGTCCAGCAGTTCGGCGAAGGTGCGCTGGAGGCCGATGGCGACGTTGCACAGGCCGACGGCGCGGTGGCCGGCGTCCAGCAGGGCGCGGGTGACGATGCCGACGGGGTTGGTGAAGTCGATGATCCACGCGTCGGGGGCGACCCGGCGCACGGTCTCGGCGATGTCCAGGACGACGGGCACGGTGCGCAGGGCCTTCGCCAGGCCGCCGGCTCCGGTCGTCTCCTGGCCGACGCAGCCGCACTCCAGCGGCCAGGTCTCGTCCCGCAGCCGCGCCGCCTGCCCGCCGACGCGGAGCTGGACGAGGACGGCGTCGGCGCCCTCGGCACCGGCCGCGAGGTCGTCGGTGAGCGTGACGCGGCCGGGGTGGCCCTGCCGGGCGAAGATGCGGCGGGCGAGTCCGCCGACGCGCTCCAGCCGTACCGCGTCCGGGTCGATGAGGACGAGTTCGCCGACCGGCAGGCTGTCCCGCAGCCGGGCGAATCCGTCGATGAGTTCCGGGGTGTAGGTGGAGCCACCGCCCACCACTGCGAGCTTCACCACTCGGACGATAGGACTAGACCACTCGCGGGGTCAACGGTGCGGCGGAGCGGAAGCGGAGCGGTGCGGTGGCCCCGCGCGGCACGGCGCCTCACCCCTGGTGGGGCACGCCCTTCTCCAGGGACAGCCCGGCGTCGTCGACGATGCGGATGCCCGCCGCGTCCAGGGCCTGCTTGACCCGCCAGCGCAGCTCCCGCGCGGCGGGCGGCGCCTCGCCCGGCATCGTGCGGACCGAGACCCGCACCGTCATGGACTCCATCGTCACCGCGTCCAGGCCCAGCACCTCCACCGGGCCCCAGAGCTTCTCGTCCCAGGGCGCGCTGCCCGCCATGGCCCGGCCCGCGTCGGTGATGACCCGCCGGACGGCGTCCAGATCCTCGTCCGACCGCACCTGTACGTCCACCGCCGCCGTGGCCCAGCCCTGGCTCAGGTTGCCGACGCGCTTGATCTCCCCGTTGCGCACGTACCAGATCTCCCCGTCGTCACCGCGCAGCTTGGTGACCCGCAGGCCGATCTCCAACACCGTGCCGACGGCCTCCCCGGCGTCGACGCGGTCACCGACGCCGTACTGGTCCTCCAGCAGGATGAACATGCCGGTCAGCACGTCGGTGACGAGGTTGCGCGCGCCGAAGCCGATCGCGACGCCCGCCACACCGGCGCTCGCGAGCAGCGGCCCGAGGTTGATGCTGAACACCGACAGCACGGTCAGCGCGGCGGTACCGAGGATGAGGAACGAGGCGACGCTGCGCAGCACCGACCCGATGGCCTCCGAGCGCTGCCGCCGCCGCTCGGCGTTGATGAGCAGGCTGCCGAGTCCGCCGCCCGCCCCGTCCCCCTCCTCACCCGGGCGGTTCATCCGGGCGACCAGGCGGGTGATGGTGCGGCGCACCACCGCCCGCAGGACGAGGGCGATGACCACGATGAGGACGATGCGCAGCCCCGCGCCGAGCCAGTTCTCCCAGTTGCTCTGCAGCCAGCCCGCCGCCTCGTCGGCGCGGCGGCCGGCGTCCTTCACGGTGTCGTCCACGGCGCACAGCCTAAGCGGCACCGGCGGCGGGAGGGCAGGCGCACATGTCGTCCTCGGCGCCGCCCGTCGCACCCCCACGCGCCCCCGCGCGCCCCCGCTGCGCCCGGGGCGCAGGCGCCGACGTGGGATGTGGCGCAGAACACGGGCACCGCGTTACGTGATCGTGGTGGCGCGCCGACCCCCCGCCGGGACACACTGAGGGGAGATCGTCCCGGCACGAGCCACGTGCCGCAGACGTAGAGGAGGCACCGTGCCGCATGTCCTGGTCCTCAACGCGTCGTACGAGCCACTCGGTGTCGTACCGCTCCGCCGCGCGCTCATCCTCGTCCTCAACGGCAAGGCCGTCAGCCTTGAGGACTCGGGCGCCCTGATGCACAGCGCGACCCAGGCCGTGCCCGCCCCCAGCGTGGTGCGGCTCAAGCGGTTCGTGCGGGTGCCCTACCGGGGCCCGGTGCCGCTGACCCGGCGCGCGCTGTTCGCCCGGGACGGCGGGCGCTGCGCCTACTGCGGACAGACGGCGACGAGCGTCGACCACGTCGTCCCGCGCAGCCGCGGCGGACAGCACGCGTGGGACAACGTCGTCGCGGCCTGCCGTCGCTGCAACCACGTCAAGGCGGACCGGCACATCACCGAGCTGGGTTGGCGGCTGCGCCACCAGCCGGCCCCGCCGACGGGCCTCGCGTGGCGCATCATCGGCACCGGGCACCGCGATCCGCGCTGGCTGCCGTACCTGCAACCGTACGGCGCGGACGACGCACTGGCCCGGATCGACGGCAGAGCCTCTGCCTGACGCCGGGCCTTCGCGTTCCCCGTCCACCGCTCCCCCGAGCGCCGTTACCCGGTAGGGGGCCGTGCAACCGTGTCGTCACGATCGGCGCCCGCAGCCCGGACGGGTCGTGCGGCACGGGCGGTCACGCGTCATACTGCACCGGGTAACCGGGGAGGGTTCGATGAGTGACCGAGGGGGAGGTCCCACACCGTGACGCAGCCGCCGACCGTGCAGCCGGCCCCGGCGGGCCCGGCTGCGCCGCCGGGCCCGCCGGGGCCGCCCGGCGCGGCGGTGCCGCCCGAGCCGTCCGGCCGCGCGCTGCGGGCCGAGGCCCTGCGCCGGGTGAAGGCCGCCGCGACGACCGAGCCGGGGCGCCTGCGGATCATCGGCGCCGTGCTCGTCGTCCTGCTGCTCGCCTTCGGCGCCGTGACCGCCTCCCAGGTGGCGACGCGCTCCTCGGCGGCGGACGACGTCATCGGCAGCAGCCAGCCGCTCAGCGCCGACGCCGCCGAGATCCACCGGCTGCTCGCCGACGCCAACACCACGGCGGCCAGCGGCTTCCTGGCGGGCGGCGAGGAGAGCCGGGAGGTCGGCGACCGCTACGACGACGACATCCGGCAGGCCGCCGAGCTGATCACCGAGGCGGCGGCCGGCGGGGAGGGCTCGCGGACGGCCCGCAGCCGGCTGAGCGTCCTCAACCGCCAACTACCCGTCTACACCGGTCTTGTGGAGGCGGCCCGGGCCAACAACCGGCAGGGGCTGCCGATCGGCGGCGCCTACCTGCGCTACGCCGACGAGCAGATGCGCGACGTGCTGCTGCCCGCGGCCCGCACCCTCTACGAGACCGAGGCGGCCCGCTACCAGCGCGACCACGAGGAGGCGACGTCCTGGCCCTGGCAGGCGCTCCTGCTCGGAGTGGTCTGTCTGGGAGTGCTGGGCTGGGCTCAGCGCCGTCACTTCCTGCGCACCAACCGGGTCTTCAACCGGGGGCTCCTCGCCGCGAGCGCGGCGACGCTCCTCCTGCTCGGCTGGCTCACCGTCGGGCACGCCCTCGCGTGGTCCGGACTGGACGACGCCCGGACGAACGGCGCCCGCTCCCTGGACGCCCTCAACGCGTCGCGGGTGGCCGCGCTGGAGGCCCGGGGCGACGAGGGCATGACGCTCGTCGCGCGCGGTGCGGGCGCGGAGTACGAGAAGACCTACCGGGAGAGCATGGAGGAGCTGCTCGGCTCCGGGAGCGAGCCCTCCGGTGCCGGGCTGTTGCGCGAGGCCGTGCGCCTCGCGGACGGCCCCGCAGGCCGCGCGGCCGTCGACGAGGCCTGGGAGCAGACCCGGGAGTGGGACGAACGCCACACCGAGGTACGCGAGTTGGACAACTCGGGCGAGTACGCTGCGGCGGTGGCCAAGGTGATCGGCCCCGAGGACAGCACCGGCGAGGCGTTCGACCGGGTGGACGCCGCGCTGCGCGAGGCCATCGCCCACGAGCAGGACCAGTTCGACGCCGCCGCCGGTGCGGGCCGCTCGGCGCTCACGGGGCTGGCGCTCGGGGCGGGCGTCCTGGCCCTGGCCGCCGGGGCCGGAGCCGTGGCGGGTATCGGACGTCGGCTGGCGGAGTACCGGTGAGCGGGGAGGACGGGACGATGAGCGCCAGGCGGACGGCGGCCGGGACCGCCGGGGAAGCGGAACCGGCGACGTCGCGCGCGGACGGCGGGGCGGCGCCCTCGGAGAGCGCCCGGCCAGCGGGGCGGCGCGGCGGGCGGCGCCGGACGCTGATCACCTTCGCCGCCCTCGCCCCCGTACTGGCCGCCGTGCTGACGGCGGCGCTGCTCTCCCCGGGCAACGCCCCGGACGACGCCCCGGCGGACGTCCCGGGGAACAGCGCGGGGAACAGCGCGGGGGACGGCACGGGGACCGCCGGGCGGGCGCACGTCCGCCCGCAGACGGTCGCGCCCACCGCTGCGGCGGCGCCGGAGCGGTGCGACGACGGCACCCCGGCGGCGGCGAGTCTGCGTCCGTCGGACGAGGCGGGCGCGGCGGTGGAACGCATCCGGGAGCGCGGTCAGCTCGTCGTCGGTGTCGACCAGAACAACTACCTGTGGGGCTACCGCAACCCGCACACCGGATCCATCGACGGCTTCGACATCGACCTGGTGCAGGCCGTCGGCCGCGATCTCCTCGGCGACGACCCGCATATCGTCTACCGCACCATCCCCACCGACCAGCGCATTCCGGCCATCCGGGAACGGGAGGTCGACATGGTGGTGCGCACCATGACCGTCAACTGCGAGCGCCGGGCCGAAGTGGCCTTCTCCACGGCGTACTTCACCGCCGGGCAGCAGATCCTCGCCCCTCGCTCCTCCGAGGTCACCGGGCACGACGACTCGCTCCGGGGCCTGCGCACCTGTTCGGCCAGGGGCTCGACGGCGGCAGCGGCCATGGAGCGGGAGGACTTCGGCTCCTCCCAACTGCTCGTGCCGAACCAACTCGACTGCCTGGTGCGGTTGCAGCTCGGAGAGGTGGACGCGGTCGTGACGGACAGCGCCCTGGCCGCCGGACTGGCCGCGCAGGACCCGACGGTGGAGCTGGTCGGCGAACCGTTCACCACGGAGCCGTACGGAATCGCGATGAACCTGGCGGACGAGGACCTGGTCCGCCGCGTCAACCAGGTGCTGGACGACTTCCGCTCCGGCGGTGACGACAGCGCGTGGCGGGCGTCCTACGACCGCTGGCTCGCCGACGTCATGCCGGACCGGACGCCCGAACCGCCGACCCCGCAGTACCGGGACTGAGCGCGTACGGCGGGCGACGGTGGCGGGTATGAGGATGGTGCAGTCCGGACGAGAGCAGCGAGGTGGTCGATGGGGTCCGCGGAATCCTCCGGAACGGTGCCGGACCGGGAAGAGGTGGACCGGACGCTGGCCCGGCTCGGCGCGGAGCACGAGGCGATCGAGTCCTCGCTGCTCGCCCTCCAGGACCACGCCGGGCGCAGGCTGCTGGAAGGCGCCGACCTGACGGGCACCACCAAGCACCGCTGGGCCGCGGCCGAGGCCGCCATCAGCGTGCTGTGGAACCAGTTCGAGCGCTACACCGACGCCCTCGCCACCGCCCGGGAGATCCGCGGCAGGCGCCGCTGGCCCGCGCGGGAGGACCTCGCCGCCCTGTCCGAGCTGCTGCGCGGGGAGGGCGTCACCCTGGGCGGGGAGACGGGCGCGCGCGGCGGACGGCTGGCCGAGCGGCTGAGCCTGTCGGAGCTGGTCGACCGGATGAACGCCGGGTACGCCCGCGCGCTGGACGTCGTGGTGGCCGCCGACGCCGTCTGGTCGGTGCTGCCCGCACGCATCGACCTCCTCGCAGCCGAGCTGAGCCGCATCCGCTCGCTGGCCCACTCCGTCGGCGTCCGCCAGGGCGAACACCCGGCCGGTGACGACCTGGAGGAGATCACGGCCGAACTGGCCGCGCTGCGGCGGGAGGTCATCACCGACCCGCTCGCCTTCTGGCAGGCGGAGGGCGGCAGCAGCGCGCCCGGCGGCGGACGTCCCGACACCGCCCGGTACGACCGGGCGGCACGGGCCCTGGAGGACGTGCGCCGGGAGATCGACGCCGTGCTCGGCGTGCGGCAGGACGCCGAGCAGCGGCTCATGCGGGTGCGCGACGTCCTCTCCCGCGCCGACCGGACGCTCGCCGAGGCGCGCACCGCGCGCGGCGAGGTGCTGGCGAAGATCGCGGCGTCCGAGGTACCGGCCGTGAGCGGCCCGGCGACGGCGCTGCACGAGCAGCTCGGCACCGCGGCCGAACACCGCAGGCAGGCCCGGTGGAACCGGCTGTCGCCCCTGCTGGACGGCCTGGAGCAGCGCGCGGACGAGGAGTTGGAGCGGGCGCGGGACCAGCTGGCGGCGGTGACGGCGCCGCTCGCCGTCCGGGCCGAGCTGCGCGGGCGGCTGGACGCGTACCGGGCCAAGGTCGCCCGGCACGGACTGGCCGAGGAGCCCCTGCTGACCGAACGGTACGACGCCGCCCGGCGTCTGCTGTGGAGCGCGCCCTGCGACCTGCGCACGGCCGAACGCGCGGTGCTGCGCTACCAGCGCTTCGCGGCGGAGCTGCTGGCCCCGCCCGCCACGGGCGCGGAGGAGAACGACGTGACGGGGGGAGGCGGACGATGAGCGCGCAGCGGCGGACGTGCCAGCAGCGGGGCTGCGAGGGGGTGTACGAGGACGTCGGCGGGGGCGAGCTGTACTGCGACACGTGCGGGCTCTCCCCCGTCGTGGCGCCCCCGCCGCCCCGGGCCGAGGCGCCCTCCGGATCGGTGCCGTCGGGCAGGGGAGCCCCGGGCTCGGCGGGTTCCGGCACGGGTGGTTCCGGCGCCGGGGGTGCGGTGCCGACGCCTCGGTCGGGGGCGTCCTCGGGGCGCTCGTCCGCGCGTTCGCAGTCCTCCCGCCGGTCGGTCTCCGGGCGGCTGTCCCGTTCGGTGACCGGAGCGCTGCGGGCCCGCTCGCTGTCGGTGCGCAGCTCACGGGCGTCGGGCTCGGCCGGGACCTCCCGGCACCGGCTCGGCGCCGGGCTGGTCACCGTGCCGGAGGTGCCGCGCGCGGACCCGGCGTCCGCCGTGCTGGAGAACGCCGAGGTCCCCGAGCGCAAGCGGTTCTGCGGCAACGCGGACTGCGGCGGCCCCGTCGGCCGGTCCCGGGCCGGACGGCCGGGCCGTACGGAGGGTTTCTGCACCACGTGCGGACAGCCGTACTCGTTCGTCCCCAAGCTGAACCCGGGGGACGTCGTGCACGGCCAGTACGAGGTGGCGGGCTGCCTGGCCCACGGCGGTCTCGGCTGGATCTACCTCGCGGTGGACCGCGCCGTCTCCGATCGCTGGGTCGTGCTGAAGGGCCTGCTGGACACCGGTGACCAGGACGCGATGGCCGCGGCGATCTCCGAGCGCCGCTTCCTCGCGGAGATCGAGCACGCCGGCATCGTGCGCATCTACAACTTCGTCGAGCACCTCGACCAGCGCACGGGCAGCCTCGACGGCTACATCGTGATGGAGTACGTGGGCGGCAAGTCGCTCAAGCAGCTCGCCGAGGAGCGGCGCGGTCCGGACGGCCGCCGCGACCCGATGCCCGTCGAGCAGGCGTGCGCGTTCGGCATCGAGGCGCTGGAGGCGATCGGCCACCTGCACGGCAGGAACCTGCTGTACTGCGACTTCAAGGTCGACAACGCCATCCAGCAGCACGACCAGCTCAAGCTCATCGACCTGGGCGCCGTGCGCCGCATGGACGACCACGAGAGCGCGGTGTACGGGACGGTCGGATACCAGGCGCCCGAAGTCGCCGAGCGGGGGCCCTCGGTGGCCTCCGACCTCTACACCGTGGCCCGCACGCTCGCCGTGCTGACGTTCGACTTCCGCGGCTACACGAACATGTACGTCGACAGCCTGCCCGACCCGGAGAGCGTCGAGGTCTTCACGCGGTACGAGTCGTTCTACCGCTTCCTGGTGCGCGCCACCGACCCGGACCCGGAACGGCGGTTCGGCTCGGCGGCCGAGATGGCGGAGCAGCTCACGGGAGTGCTGCGGGAGGTGGTGGCCGTCCGCAGCGGGCAGCCGCGACCGGCGGTCTCCACCCTCTTCGGACCGGAACTACGGGTGGTGAGCACCGAGTTGCTGCCCCGGAGCGACGAGGACGTGTCTCTGCTCGGGGCCCGTCCGACGGCGCGCGGCGGCGGACGGGCCCCGGTGCGGGCCGCCCCGGCGGGCGTCGGGCCGGTGACGGTCACTCCGCTGGAGCCGAGAGCGGCGGCGCTGGCCCTGCCGGTGCCCGCCGTGGACCCGGAGGACCCGAACGCCGGGTTCCTCGCCGGACTCACCGGCGCCACCCCGGCGGACCTGCACGTCGCCCTGCGCTCGGCGCCGGCCGACTCCGTGGAGCTGCGGCTGCGCTTCCTGCGGGCGCAGCTGGAGCTGGCACCGGTGGCGCCGGCGCAGCCGGTGGGAGCGGCCGACCTGGCCCACCTCTCCGAGCGGTACGCGGAGGACTGGCGGGTGGTCTGGTACCGGGGCGTGGCCGGTCTGGTCAACGGCGACCTGGAGACGGCCGCGCTCGCCTTCGACGCGGTCTACGACGCCTTCCCCGGCGAGTGCGCGCCGAAGCTGGCCCTAGCGGTGAGCGCCGAGCTGCTGGGCCAGTGGGACAACGCGGAGGAGTTCTACCGGCTGGTGTGGTCCACCGACCCGAACCACGTCAGCGCCGCCTTCGGCCTGGCCAGGGTGCGGCTGGCCGGCGGCGACCGGGCGGGTGCGGTGACGGCGCTGGAGTCGGTGCCCGAATCCTCCATCCACTACGTGGCGGCACGGGTCGCGGCGATCTCCGCCCGGCTGCGGCAACGCGGCCCCCACGAGCCCGTCCTGCCCGACGTGGAGGCCGCCGCGCGGGAGTTGGAACGGCTCCGGACGCTCGGGCTCGACGCCCGGCGCCGGGAACGGCTGGCCACCGAGGTGCTGGGCAGGGCCCTGGACTGGGTGCTGGCCGGACGTCCGACGGCCCCCGGCGCACCCGCCGGAGCCGGTCCGCTGCTCGGCAGCGAACCGACCGAGAGCGGACTGCGTCTGGGACTGGAGGGCTCCTGCCGACGGCTGGCGCGGCTGGCGCAGAGCGGGAGCGAGAGGATCTCATGGGTGGAGCGGGCCAACCGTCTCCGCCCCAGGACTTGGGTGTGAGGATGCCGCAGCTCGACCGATACTCCACCTGCCCCGGGTGTGCCGAACCGCTGGAGGAGGGCGACCTCTACTGCGGTGGCTGCGGCCGCAGCCTGACGGCCCCGGCCCCGCACGCCCCCGCCGCGCCGCCGACGGGCGCAGCCCCGGCCACGCCGCCACCACCCGCCGCGCCACCCGCCGCGCCACCACCGCCCGACAGGCCACCGCGTCCGGCCGTGCCGCCCGGCGCCCCGGCCCGGCGGCAGGCCGTGCCGGAACCCGCGCGGACCGCCGCGTCCGCCGTGCGCACCCCCACCGTCCCGGACTTCACGCTGGCGCCGCCCGACCCCGGCGCGGTGCCGACCGAGCCCGCGGCGGCCCCGGGACGCCCCCGGCCGGAGGGCGCCGACCCCGCGCCCGCGATCCCGCCGCCCGCCGGGCCGGCCCCCGGCGCACCCGATCCGCGCACCGGCGGCGCCGAACCGTCCGCCGGTGCCGCGCCGGGCGCGGGCCGCACGGGAACGTGCACCGGGTGCGGCACCGGCGGCTTCGACGCGGACGGCTACTGCGAGCTGTGCGGCCACGCGCGACCGCGCGGACGCGACCACCTCGAACAGGAGGTGCCCGGCGTGGCCGCCGCGAGCGACCGCGGTCTGCGGCACCACCGCAACGAGGACGCCTTCGCGATCACCACCGCCCCCCGGCCCGGCGCGGGCCCGGCGGTGGTGGCCATCGTCTGCGACGGCGTCTCGTCCTCCAGTCGCCCCGACGAGGCGTCGGCCGCCGCCGCGAGCGCGGCCCGCGACGCGATGCTCGACACCCTGCCGCGCGGCGTCCAGCCCCCGCACGCCCTGCACGAGGCCCTCGGCGTCGCGGCCCGGGCCGTGGCCGCGCTGGCGGACGCCCGGGTGGACGGCGGCCACAACGCCCCGGCCTGCACCATCGTCGGATCGGTCGTGGCCGAGGACGTCCTGACCGTCGGCTGGGTCGGCGACAGCCGCGCGTACTGGGTGCCCGAGGACCGCTCCGCCCCGGCCGCCCGGCTCACCGAGGACGACTCCTGGGCCGCGCAGATGGTGGCCGCCGGGCTGATGAGCGAGGCCGAGGCCTTCGCCGACCCGCGCGCCCACGCCATCACCGGCTGGCTGGGCGCGGACGCCGAGGAGGTCGAACCGCACACCGCGTCCTTCCGTCCGGAGCACCCCGGTGTGGTGGTGGTGTGCACCGACGGCCTGTGGAACTACGCCGAGTCGGCCCGGGACATGGCCGACGCCGTGCCCGGAGACGCCCGGTCCCGGCCGCTCCCGGCCGCCCGGCAGCTGGTCGATCACGCCCTCAAGGGCGGCGGGCACGACAACGTAACAGTGGCCGTCATCCCGTTCCCGGCGACGGCGCCGCGGGCAGGATCGGCCTGACGTGCAACTCCGGGGGGAGAAGCGATAGATGGCCAACTTCGCCAAGTCCAACGTGCCGCGGTTCTCGGTCGACGTGTACCAGAACCCCTACCTGCCCGAGCACGGGCAGGAGGTCAACGCGATCGTCACGGTGACGGCGACGGGCGGCGGCACGACGGGCGGGCTGCCGCTGCCGGGCCCCCCGCACGGCCCCGAGGGGGACGCGCCCCGCGACCGGTCGCCCGACGCGCCGCCGGCCGCCGTCGTCCTGATGGTGGACTGCTCCGGCTCGATGGACTACCCGCCCGCGAAGATGCGCAACGCCCGGGAGGCGACGCGTGCCGCCGTCGACGCCGTGCGCGACGGCGTGGCCTTCGCCGTCGTCGCCGGGACCCACACGGCGAAGGAGATCTACCCCGGCGGCGGCCGGCTCGCCGTCGCGGACGCCGCGACGCGCGCCTCCGCCAAGGAGGCGGTGCGGCGGCTGACGCCGGGCGGCGGCACCGCCATCGGGACCTGGCTGCGGCTCGCGGACGCTCTCCTCGCCTCCTCCGACGCGGCCGTCCGGCACGGCATCCTCCTCACCGACGGACGCAACGAGCACGAGGACCCCGAGACGCTCCGGGAGACCCTGAACGCCTGCGCCGGGCGGTTCACCTGTGACGCGCGCGGCGTGGGCACGGACTGGGAGGTGAAGGAGGTCACCGGCATCGCCACGGCCCTGCTGGGCACGGCGGACATCGTCGCCGACCCCGCCGGACTGGCCACCGACTTCACCGGCATGATGGCCGCCGCCATGGGCAAGGAGATCGGCGACGTGGCGCTGCGGCTGTGGACGCCGCAGGGCGCGGAGATCGCCTTCGTCAAGCAGGTGGCGCCGACGGTGGTGGACCTCACCGGCCGCCGGGCGCAGGCCGGTCCGCGCGCCGGGGACTATCCGACGGGTTCATGGGGCGACGAGTCCCGCGACTACCACGTGTGCGTGCGGGTACCGCCTGCGGCGGTGGGCCGGGAGATGCTGGCGGCGCGGGTCTCGCTGATCCGCCCCCGGCCCGGTGACGCTCCCGAGGTGCTGGGCCAGGGGCTGGTCCGGGCCCTGTGGACGGACGACAGCGCCGCGTCCACGGCCATCAACCCGCAGGTGGCCCACTACACCGGCCAGGCGGAACTGGCCCGCGTCATCCAGCAGGGCCTGGACGCGCGCAGGGCCGGGGACGAGGGTGGGGCGACGGCGAAACTGGGTCGGGCGGTGCAGCTCGCCGCCGCCTCCGGCAACGGTGAGACCGCCAAGCTCCTGGCGAAGGTGGTGGACGTCGTCGACGTGGCGGCGGGTACTGTTCGACTCAAGGCGAAGGTCGCCGAGGCCGACGAGATGACGCTCGAAACCCGCTCCACGAAGACGGTGCGCGTCAAGAAGGCCGCCAACTGACCGCGCTGCGGCGCCGCACGGAGGGGGAAGCCCGACATGCCGACTTGTCCGAACGGCCACCGGTCGGCGGCCGACGACTGGTGCGAGGTGTGCGGACACCGCATGACGGCACCCGGGGCGCCCGGCGCCGTTCCCCCGCCCCCGCCGGCGCCTCCGGCTCCCGCGCCGGACGGCTACGGGTACGGGTACCCGGCTCCCCCGCCGCCCCCGCCGTACGACGGACCCGGCGGTCACGACGGCCTCGCGGGCCACGGCGGCCACCCGGGCCACGGCGGGCAGGGCGGCAGCGGCGGCTACGGCTACCCCGGTGAGCAGGCGCCGCCGCCCGGCCCCGGTATGCCGCAGCAGCCCGGCGGCGGCATACCCGACCGGCCCGGACCGGCCGCGCCCATGCCGTCCGGACCGACCCAGCACACCGAGCTGTGCCCGCAGTGCCGCACGCCGCGTGAGCCGCACGCTCCGTTCTGCGAGGAGTGCCGCTACAACTTCCACACCCAGTCGCCGACGGCCTACGCGCCGCCCGCGCCACCGCCCGGCTTCCTCCAGCAGGGTCCGCCGCCGGTGTACGAGCGGTCCCGGCCCTCGCAGATGAACCGGCCGGCCGAGCCGCTGTCGCAGCAGCCCCGGCAGCCCGCGCACTCCGCCCCCGAACAGGGCGACTGGAACATCGCTCCGCCCTCGACGCCGTCCGGGGAGCCCCACGGGCAGGGTGGCTACGGCTACCCGGGCCCCGGAGCGGGGACGCAGGCGCGGGGGACGGGGTGGATGGTCACCGTCGGCCCCGACCGCGAGTACTTCACCGCGATGATGCAGCGCAGCGGCCCCGAGGGCGCGACGCTCAACCTCCCCGCCTACTCCCCCGAGCAGCAGGTGCCGCTCAGCGGGCAGCAGGTCTCGATCGGCCGCAGGCGGCAGTCGACCGGTGAGGCCCCCGACATCGACCTCTCCCGGCCGCCCGAGGACCCGGGCGTCTCGCACCAGCACGCGCTGCTCGTGCAACAGCCCGACGGTGGCTGGGCGGTCGTCGACCAGGACTCCACCAACGGCACGACGATCAACGGCGGCGAGGACCCGATCCAGCCGTTCGTGCCGGTGCCCCTGCACGAGGGCGACCGCGTCCACGTCGGCGCCTGGACGACCCTGACCGTGCGTCGGGCCTGACGGTTCCGGGCCCGGCCGGTTCCGGGACGCGAACGAGCTCGGGTGAGAAGGTGGCCGAGAGTGATCGACGCCCTATAGCGTCAGGAGCATGACCACTGACGCTGCGATCACAGTCGAAGGACTGCGCCAGCGGTACGGGGATGTTCAAGCGGTCGACGGGGTTTCCTTCGAGGTCTCCTACGGCGAGTTCTACGGCATTCTGGGACCGAACGGCGCGGGCAAGACGACCACACTCGAGATCGTCGAAGGGCTCCGCCGGCCCGACGAGGGGCGGGCGACCCTCCTCGGCGAGCCCTCCTGGCCGCGCAACAAGAAACTGCTCGCCCGGATCGGCGTCCAGCTCCAGGCGTCGTCCTTCTTCGAACGGCTCACCGCACGCGAGCAGATCCACACCTTCGGGGAGCTCTACGGCATCTCCCGCAAGCGGGCCGACGCCATGCTCGACCGCGTCGGGCTGACGGACAAGGCCGACGTGCGGCAGGACAAGCTCTCCGGCGGCCAGGAGCAGCGGCTGTCGATCGCCTGCGCGCTGGTGCACGATCCGGAGCTGGTCTTCCTCGACGAACCCACGACCGGGCTCGACCCGCAGGCCCGGCGCAACCTCTGGGACCTGCTGCGCGGCATCCAGGCCGAGGGGCGCACCGTGGTGCTCACCACGCACTACATGGACGAGGCCGAGACCCTGTGCGACCGCGTCGCCGTGATGGACCACGGCCGCGTCCTGCGCGTCGGGCCGCCCGCCGAGCTGATCGGTGAACTGGGCGTGGCCTCCCTGGAGGACGTCTTCCTCCAACTCACCGGACGGGAGTACCGCGAATGACGGCGCAGGACGGTCCGGACACCCGGGAGGTCGGCCGGGGCACGGCACACGGCGACGGGCCCGCGCCCACTGCCTCGGGCCGGCCCACCTCGCTGCGCACGCTCTCGCGGGCCATGGCCCTCGGCCTGCTGCGCGACCGGGCGGCCGTCTTCTTCATGCTCCTCTTCCCCCTGATGTTCCTCGTGCTCTTCGGGGCGCTGGTGAAGGACTCCGGCGCCTCCGAGTCGGAGATCGTGCAGGTCGGCGAGGTCGCCGTACTGGACGAGCTGCCCGACGAGCGGCGGGCCGAGCTGCGCGGGGTACTGGAGATCGAGAAGACCGACGGCTCCGAAGAGGCCCTGGACGAAGCGCTGGAGGACGTCCGCAAGGGCGACGTCGACGCGGTGGTGTTCCAGCGCGCCGACGAGGTGGAGCTGCGCTTCTCCGCCGCCGACTCCGTCCGGGCCGGTACCGTCCGCTCCCTGGTCAACTCCATCGTCCAGCAGGCCAACCAGGCGGCGACGGGCCAGCCACCCGCCCACACGCTCGCCGCGCAGCAGGTCGAGGACGAGTCGATCAAGCCGATCCAGTACCTCACGCCGGGCCTGCTGGGCTGGGCGGTGGCCATGGGGGCCGTCTTCGGGCCCGCGTTCAACCTGGTGTCGTGGCGCAAGAAGCGCATCCTGCGACGGCTGTGGCTGGCGCCGGTCGACGCCTCCTCGGTCATCGGCGCCCGCGTCGGCGTCAACGTCGTGCTGGCCCTGACCCAGTTGGCGATCTTCCTCGGCGTCGCGACGCTGCCCTACTACGGCCTTCGGCTGACGGGCGACTGGTGGTTGTCCGTCCCGCTCGTCCTCGCGGGGACCCTGGCGTTCATGTCCCTCGGTCTGCTGGCGGGTGCCTGGGCCAAGACGGAGGAGGCGGCCAACGGCCTGGCACAGATGATCGTGCTGCCGATGGCCTTCCTGTCCGGGGCGTTCTTCCCGCTGGACGGCGCGCCGCAGTGGCTCCGGACGGTCTCGGAGTTCCTGCCGCTCACCTATCTCAACGACTCCATGATGGGGGTGCTCTCGCGGGGGGAGAGCTGGGGCGACGTCCTGCCCGTGATCGGCGGCCTGCTGCTGTTCGGCGCCGTCTTCACGGCGATCTCCTGGCGGGTCTTCCGCTGGGACGACGCCTGACGTCCCAGCGCCGTGCGGTGATCGGAGCGGGCCGGCCGGGCCGGACCGCTCCGCGATCTGCGACCATGGGGGACGTGATGGAGATTCCGCGAGGCACCGTGCAGACGCAGACGTTCTTCGAGCAGGTCGGCGGCGAGGAGACGTTCCGACGGCTGGCGAAGCGCTTCTACGAAGGCGTCGCCGGTGACGAACTCCTCCGTCCCATGTACCCCGAGGAGGACCTGGGCCCGGCCGAGGAGCGCCTCGCGCTGTTCCTCATGCAGTACTGGGGCGGACCCCGCACCTACAGCGACCACCGCGGCCACCCGCGGCTGCGCATGCGACACGCTCCGTTCCGCGTCGACCAGGCCGCCCACGACGCGTGGCTGCGGCACATGCGGGACGCCGTGGACTCCCTGGAGTTGCCCGCCGACCTGGAGAAGCAGCTCTGGGACTACCTGGTCTACGCCGCCAACTCCATGATCAACACGCCTGGCTGATCGTCGGATCCACGCCGCCGGGGCCGCCACCGGCGGCCCCGGACGTCACGCCGGGCTGACGGACAGGCCCTCCGCGCGACCGGTGCGGACGGCGACCGAGCCCTGCGAGGTGGCCAGGCGCAACCACGGGCCCGCCGACAGCAGGCCCAGCGGCTCGGGGCCGCCGAGGAAGCCCAGCGCGTGCGCGGCGTGCGCGGCCCGCAGCGGAAGCCCGGTCCGGCCCAGCGGCCGGGACCAGATCTCGTCCGCCAGCCCGTCCAGCTCCGCGCGGGTGCGCTGCTGCGGCGTCAGCGCCTCGGCACGGCGGCGGAACTCCGCGACGGCCGCCGCGGCCACCGAGCGGACGGCGTCCGACGGCAGCTCCCCCAGCCGCTGCCAGCCGCTGCGGGGCGGCAGCACACCGGCCCAGGGCGGCCCGGTGACGGCGGCGGGCACGGCGAGGACGCGCGCGCGCTCGTCCAGCAGCTCCAGCAGTTCGCCCGCCGCGACCGTGGTGTCGAAGGTACGGGCCGGCTCGCCCAGCCGCGCCGTGCGGACGGCGAGGACCTCGAAGCGGGCCGGGCGCGCGAAGAGCGCGACGACACCGCCGCCCGCCTGGATGCGGACGGCGGCCGTCTTCTCCCAGCGCACCAACCGTTGCAGGAAGGCGGCCGTCGCGGCCGCCTCCCCGGCGTCAGCGAGCGTCAGGCGAGGCGGGGACATGGCAGGTGTCATCGAGGTAGGGCTCCAGGAAGGTCCGCTCCGCCGCACTGAGTCGGCGCGGCCTTCCGAGGTCCAGGTCGTAGGGCACGACGACGGTGGCGGCGCGTGCGTAGACCGTCGTCGTGTCCTTGATCTCGTAGCCGACCGTGATCGAGGCGGTGCTGATCTTCGTCAGCCAGGTCTCGATCTCCACCGGTTCGTGCCGGTGCACCAGCGGCCGGAGGTAGTCGATCTCGTGCCGGGCCACCACGGCGCCGCTGGTGAAGGCGTCGGGTGCCGCCTCCCGCGCGAGCCGGAACATGAAGTCGACGCGGGCCTCTTCCAGGTACCGCAGGAACACGACGTTGTTGACGTGCCCGAAGGAGTCCATGTCCGACCAGCGCAGGGGGCAGCTGTAGTGATGGCGCACGTGCGTCAGCCCCGGGTCAGCTTCTTGTAGGTGGCGCGGTGCGGACGGGCCGCCTCCGGGCCGAGCCGCTCGATCTTGTTCTTCTCGTACGACTCGAAGTTGCCCTCGAACCAGAACCACTTGCTCTCACCCTCGTAGGCGAGGATGTGCGTCGCGATGCGGTCGAGGAACCAGCGGTCGTGGGAGACGACCACGGCGCAGCCGGGGAAGTCGAGCAGGGCGTTCTCCAGGGAAGAGAGCGTCTCCACGTCGAGGTCGTTGGTCGGCTCGTCGAGGAGGAGGAGGTTGCCGCCCTGCTTGAGGGTGAGCGCGAGGTTGAGCCGGTTGCGCTCACCACCGGAGAGCACGCCCGCGGGCTTCTGCTGGTCCGGGCCCTTGAAGCCGAAGGCGCTCACGTAGGCACGCGAGGGCATCTCGACCTGGCCGACGTTGATGTAGTCGAGCTCGTCGGAGACGACGGCCCACAGCGTCTTCTTGGGGTCGATGTTCGCGCGCGACTGGTCGACGTAGGAGATCTTGACGGTGTCGCCGACCTTGATCGCGCCGGAGTCCGGCTCCTCCATGCCCTGGATCATCTTGAACAGGGTCGTCTTGCCCGCGCCGTTGGGGCCGATGACACCGACGATCCCGTTGCGCGGCAGGGTGAAGGACAGGTCGTCGATGAGGACCTTGTCACCGAAGGCCTTGGAGAGGTTCGCCACCTCGACGACGACGTTGCCCAGGCGCGGACCCGGCGGAATCTGGATCTCCTCGAAGTCCAGCTTGCGGGTCTTCTCCGCCTCGGCGGCCATCTCCTCGTAGCGGGCGAGCCTCGCCTTGGACTTGGCCTGCCGTCCCTTGGCGTTGGAGCGGACCCACTCCAGCTCCTCCTTGAGGCGCTTGGAGCGCTTGGCGTCCTTCTGCCCCTCGACCTTCAGCCGCGCCTGCTTGGTCTCCAGGTACTTGGAGTAGTTGCCCTCGTAGGGGTAGGCCCGGCCGCGGTCGAGCTCCAGGATCCACTCGGCGACGTTGTCCAGGAAGTACCGGTCGTGGGTGATGGCCACGACGGTGCCCGGGTACTTGGCCAGGTGCTGCTCCAGCCACTGCACCGACTCGGCGTCGAGGTGGTTGGTGGGCTCGTCCAGCAGCAGCAGGTCGGGCGCTTCGAGGAGCAGCTTGCACAGTGCGACGCGGCGCTTCTCACCACCGGAGAGGTTGGTGACGGGCCAGTCCCCGGGCGGGCAGCCGAGGGCGTCCATCGCCTGCTCGAGCTGGGCGTCGAGGTCCCAGGCGTTCGCGTGGTCGAGCTGCTCCTGGAGCTTGCCCATCTCCTCCATGAGCTCGTCGGTGTACTCGGTCGCCATCTGCTCGGCGATCTCGTTGAACCGGTCGAGCTTGCCCTTGGTGTCCGCGACACCGTCCTGGACGTTCTCCAGGACGGTCTTGGACTCGTCCAGCGGCGGTTCCTGCAGGAGGATGCCGACGCTGTAGCCCGGCGAGATGAAGGCGTCGCCGTTGGAGGGCTGCTCCAGACCGGCCATGATCTTCAGCACGGTCGACTTGCCGGCGCCGTTGGGGCCCACGACACCGATCTTCGCGCCGGGCAGGAAGTTCAGGGTGACGTCGTCGAGGATCACCTTGTCGCCGTGCGCCTTGCGCGCCTTGCGCATGGTGTAGATGAACTCAGCCAAGAGAAACCGTCCGGCAGTCTGGTAGGTGTGAAGATGCGGGCGTCCCGCGCAGGGGGTGGTTCTCCATCCTGCCGTACGGGACGCCCCGGGCGGAAACCGGCCGTCACCCCGGACGGGGCCCCGGCCGGGGGGTGACCTCCGGGTCACCCCGTGTGGCCGCGCCCGCCGCCGTCGCCGTCGGTGGCTTCGGCACCGTCCGGATCCGCGCCACCACCCTTGCCGCGCCGCACCATGAGGAAGGCGAGGCCGCCGAGGGTGAGGAAACCGACGGCCACGCCGATCAGCAGCGGCATGGCGGTGCTGCTGCCGGTCTCCGCCAGGTTCGGGTCGCCGTCACCACCGACGCCGCCGACGGTGACGGGCTCGCTGTGGGCGGTGAGCCCGTCCTCGTCCTCCTCCTCGGGCGCGGCGGCGATGGTCCGGCAGTCCAGCACCCCGGAGAACGTCTGCTCGAAGGTGCCGGGGCCGGGCACGGTGAGCCCGTACCGCTGGTCCTCCCCCACCGGCACGGTGATCGTCTCGCCGGAGTCCGCCGGTATCGCGTGGTCCTCCTCGCCGAGCGTGAAGGTGAACGGAGTGTCGCCCCGGTTGACGACGGTCACGCCCACGCCGCCCGCCGCGCAGTCCCGGCCGGCGAGGACGGCCGGGGCAGCGCCCTCGGCGGCCCAGACCGCCGTGGCCGTGGCGGTGACCGAGGCGTCACTGGAGCCGGCCACGACGAGGGCCTGGCTCGCGGCGTGCGTGCCCGTCCCGGCGAGCGTGCGGCCCACCGGCACCGAGGTCGTCGCCTGGACCGTGAGGGCGCCGCCCCCGTCCTCGGCGTCCTCCGGTACGTCGAACCACAGCCGCGTGCCGTCCCCGGCCGAGGTGATCTCCTCCCCCTCCTCGTCGACGACGCGCACGCCGTGCCGGGCCGCTTCCGGGCCGGGCGTGACGCTGACGTTCCGGGCGGGCGTGCGCACGGTCACCGGGCCGAGCAGCTCACCGGGCCGGCCGGCCGTGGCGGGCCGCTCCAGGTGCAGCGACGGCGCCGGCTCCCGCAGGGTGCGCGCCTCCCGCTCCAGGTGGTCGGCCAGCTTCTCGGCGTCCGGATCGACCGCCCTCACGTCGGGGCGCTCGCCGGAGGCGGAGCGCTCCGAGTAGCGCCAGATGGCCACCTGGGTACCGGCGGCGGCGCTCTGCGGGGTGAGCCGCTTCGCCCCCGCCGCCTCGGCCAGCGCCGCCAGGTCGTCCACCTGCGGGTAGGAGTGCTCCACGATCCAGCGGATGCGGCCCGCTTCCGGGTTCTCCCCCAACGAGGAGGACCGCCAGGGGACCTCCGCGTACTGGGCGTCCTGCTGGGTGGAGCCGTACATGTCGATGCCGTAGGTCAGCAGGCTTCCCCCGCCGGCGACGGACATCTCGAACAGACCGGCCCCCGTCTCGATCTCCGCGCCGTCGTACCGGATGACGGCTTCCCCGCGAACCTTCAGACCGTCCAGCGTGGCCGTCGCACCCTCGTACTGCGGGCCCTCGACGCCGGATTCCCCCGCCGCCGCCGTGCCGGCCCCCAGCAGCGTCGCCGCCGCAGCCAGCAGTCCCGTGAGCAGTGCGGCCGTCGCGCGACGGGTGGCAGCCCGTCCGCGTGTCGCTCTCATTGCCGTCCCCTCGTCAACCCCGTGGTCTGCGGCATCGTATGGATCAAGCCGAACACCATCCCCGATTTTCACAGTTGCTACGCGCAACGCAGCGGAATCGTTATCGCGGAATGCCGCGAACGCGGACACAACGCCGAACGGCCCCCGCCCCCGCCCCCGGGTACGTCGACCGACCGGCACCCACTCGCGCCCCTCCGCACCCCGACACGCAACCCGCCGTCATCCGGGCGGACTTGACCGATCACCACCGGCACCGTCGTCCCGTTCACGCCGACCCACCTCCCCGCTCCGTCCGGCCGGGCCCCTCCGCCGAACCCGACACCGCCCATGCTGCCGCGAAGGGCAAATCTCGCCAGCGAGGCCCCCGGACCTGTGGACTACTCCCCGGTTGTGGGCAACTCCGTCACCCTCCGGTGTCACCGACTCCCCGTCAGAACCGCCCGCACCTCCGGTTTCACGGTGGCCGGGCCCCCGGGCCCCTGGAGGCACGGCCCTGGCACCTGGGAGGGCCACCACCCGCCGTCGACGTGTGGTGGCCCTCCCGAACGGCGACCGGACCGGCCGCGTCAGTCCCCCGACGGCCCCCCGGCGGCGATGACGTACTGGCCGCGTACCTCGCGGTAGCGCATCAGTTCCGCGGCCACGGGTTCCAGGACCCTGGCCTGCCCGCACCCCGCCGCCAGCCGCCGGAGGCGCTGCTCCTGCGCCTGCCCGTACGCCTGCGCCGGCGCCCGCGCGGCCAGCCGGCACCCCCAGGCCAGCAGCGGGGAGAGAAGCGCACCCCCTGCCAGCAGCCCCGCCGGTACCCACGGGTGAACACCGAAGACGCCGAGCAGCGTGCCCAGCAGCCAGCCGAGGCCCACGCACTGGACGGCCAGCAGCGCCGCCTGTCCCGCCGAGGCGGCCGTCCACCAGCGCGGGCGGGGCGGCCGCTGCGGCAGCGAGGCGTTCGCCACCGCGTCGTCGAGCGCCGCGGGCAGCCCCTCGGCCCCGCGCCAGGCGGCCTCCCGCACCGTGCGGGCCCACGGCTCCGGCAGCCCGCGTGCGGCGTCGGCGGCCAGCGTCCGCACCGCCTGCGCGACGACGGGCCGGGCCGCCGGATGGCCGGGTTCGGTGGCCTCCTCGGCGGCCGGGCCGTCGAACGGTTCCCCACGGCGCTCCGCGCGGCGGACGGCGTACCAGTGCACAAGCCCGGCCCAGGGGGTGCCGCAGGTGCGGTCGGCGTGCCGCAGCCAGGTCCGTTCGGCGGTCCGGCCGACGGCCGCCGCTCCCGCCGCCGTGCCCAGCCGCTCCTCGAACTCCGCACGCACCCGGTCGGTCAGGCCCTGCGGCGGCAGTACGCCGTCCGTCACGTAGACGGGCCGCAACCCGCTCATGGCCAGGTCCACGTCGGCGGTCAGCCGGCGTGCCGCGGCCGACCGCGAGGCGACGAGTTCGGCCAGCACGGCGCGCAGTTCGGGGACGCCCTGGCCGGTGAGCGCGGAGAGCGCGAGCACGCCGGCGCCCGGTTCGCCGTGTTCGCCGAGCGCCATGCCGTCCTCGTCGAGCACGCGGCGGACGTCGCCGAGGACTTCGTCGGCGGCGTCACCGGCCAGCCGGTCCGTCTGGTTGAGCACCACGACGGTCACCTCGGCGTGGGCCGCGTACGCCTTCAGGTAGCGCTCGTGGAGCATCGCGTCGGCGTACTTCTCCGGGTCGACGACCCAGACCACGGCGTCGACCAGTCGCAGCAGCCGGTCGACCTGCTCGCGGTGCCCGGGCACGGCGGAGTCGTGGTCGGGGAGGTCGAGCAGGACCAGTCCGCGCAGCGCCAGGTGGGAGGCGTCGCGCAGGTGGGCGCGGCGGCGGGCCCGCGTGGGCACGCCGAGACGTTCCAGCAGACCCTCCGCACCGGTGCGGTCGGTGACGGTCTCCCATACGCAGGCCACGGGGGTCGACGTCGTCGGACGGCGCACCCCCGCCTCGGCGAGCTGAGCCCCCGCGAGGGCGTTGAACAGGGTGGACTTGCCGCTTCCGGTGGGTCCCGCGATGGCCACGGTGGTGTACTCGCGGGACAGCCGGCCCCGGGCGTCGGCCTCGTCCAGGATGCGGCCGGCCTCGGCGAGCGCGTCCGGTTCCAGCCGCGTCCGGGACAGGCCGACCAGTTCGCGCAGCGCGGTCAGCCGCTCGCCCAGGCCCGCCTCCCGGCCGCCGCGCCGGGCGGTCGCGGACGGGCTCTGCTCGGCCTGCGGTCGGCGGGCGGGGCCCGGGTCGTGCCCGACGAACCGGGACGCGCCGCCCTGGTCCGGGCCGGGGCCGTGTGGCGCGGGGCCGGTCCGGGTGAGGTGCGGCGGCAGCGGCTCCGGCCACCCGGTGTCCGGCTCGCCCTCCGGTGGTTCGGGTGCGGGCGACCGGGGCGCGACGGGCGTCACCGGTACCGGTTCCGGCGTCAGCGGGAGGGGGTCGTCCGTCGGCGGTGACGCCGCCGCGACCGGGGGCGGAACGGGGCCGTGCGCAAGTCCTTCCAGGGGGCCCTCCAGGGGTCCGTACGACGGCGCGGCGCCCTGCCCGGCGTCCGGGTCCGGCGGCCCGGCGGTCGGGGCGTGCGGCGGCTCCGCCTCCGATCCCGCCCGGGGCGGGGTCGGAGGCGGAGCGGCAGCGCCACCGGGCCCGGGTCCGGGGTCCGGTGGCGGTGTCGGATCGGACGGCGGCGCGGGACGGGCGCGCCGGTCGACGTAGCCACCCTCGTACCCCCCGTCGAGCACGGGCACGGGATGCGGCCGGGCGCGGCGGGCGATGAGGCCGTCGTCCCACCGTTGCGGCTCCGTCTCGGCCGGGGGCGTGCTCGTGCCGTCCTCGCGGGTCTCACCCGGCGATCCCGTCACGGGGCTCACCTCTCCTTCTGCTCCTTCTGGAGTACGGACAGTGCGGCGATCAGCTCGACCTGCTGCTCGGGCCCGGCGTCCAGTTCCTCCAGGGGAGCCAGCCGCCGTTCGCGCTCGCCGCGCAGCGCGCGGTGGACGGAGGTCTCCAGGAGCCGGGCGCCGCGCTCCCGGAGCCGGATGGTGCCGGGGACTCCGATGATCTTGTGCAACGCCTCCTCGGCGGCCTGGGCGCGGGCCCCGCCCAGCAGGGCGGCGGCGAGCAGGGCGGCGACCTCCTCCACCGTGCAGGAGCCGCCGCCCGCCGCCCGGAACGCCTCGTCGGCCAGTTCCTCCAGGCAGCGCCGCCAGTGCCGGACGACCAGCCCCGTGCGGTCGGCGGCGGTGGCGCCGCCCTCGGTGACGGCGACGGGGACGCCGCCGGCTCCCGGCTCGGCGCGCCAGGCGCGGGCGATCTGCTCCTCGGCCCCGCCGACCGCCCCGGCCAGCAGCGCGGACAGCCCCTCGGCACAGGCGTCGAGCAGTTCGTCACCGCTGCTGTCCGTGGGGAAGCCCCGCCAGTGGGCGACGGCGTCGCCCGCCAGCAGCTCGCCCCGCGTGAGCTGACGCCGTACCCGTTCCCCGGCCGCGTCGTAGGCGTCCTCGACGTGCTGGGCGAGCCGCACGGCGGCGGCGTGCTGGGCGGCGGAGGCGGCGGCCAGCTCGGGGACGCGGGTGCGCAGCGAGTCCAGGGCGCCCCAGGCCGTGCGGTAGGCCGCCCGGCCGCGCGCGGAGGCGTCCTGCGCACGGTGGGCCAGCCAGGCCCGGAGCGGCTCGACGGCGGTGGCCGGCAGCAGTCCGCGCCCGCCCCCGGCCGACTCGGGCAGCTCGGGGATCGTGAAGCGCGGGACGTCTCCGAGGCCGGCCCGCTCCAGGAGCGCCGCGTACTGCCGCGCGACGTCGACGGCGATCTGGTGCGGCACCCGGTCGAGCACGGTGGCGAGGGTGACGTCGTACTCCTTGGCCGCGCGCAGCAGGTGCCAGGGGACGGCGTCGGCGTAGCGGGTGGCCGTGGTGACCAGGATCCACACGTCGGCCGCGCAGAGGAGTTCGGCGGCGAGGTCGCGGTTGGCGGCGACGAGCGAGTCGACGTCCGGGGCGTCGAGCAGGGCCAGCCCGGCGGGCAGGGAGCGGCTGCACTCGAGCAGCAGCGTCCCGGCCTCGGCGGGCGGCTCGTCGCCGTCCTGGGGGGCCGCCGCCCGGGCCATCCCGGGCAGCACGCGCGCGTCGGCGAACCACGCGCGGTCGTCGGGGTGGCAGACGAGGACCGGGGTCCGGGTGGTCGGCCGCAGGACGCCCGCCTCGCTGACGCGGCGTCCGATGAGGGAGTTGACCAGCGTCGACTTGCCCACGCCGGTCGACCCGCCGACGACCGCGAGCAGCGGTGCCTCGGGCGCGCGCAGCCTCGGCACCAGGTAGTCGTCGAGCTGGGCCAGCAGTTCGGCCCGGGACTGACGCGCCCGCTCGGCCCCGGGCAGCGGCAGCGCCAGGCGTACGGCGGCCACCCGCTCGCGAAGCATCACGAGCGCGTCAAGCAGTTCGGTCCGTGCTTCCAAGATCGCCACAAGACGAAGAATGCCCAAATGCGACAGTTTTTTGAAGCCTATTTGAAGGGTAATGACCCATATTGACCCATGCGGAACGAGCCGGACGTCCGCCCCGAGGCATAACGAGTGCACAACACCCGCCGCACCCGCCGCACAAACCGATGCACGAATCGCACCCGCCTGCGATTATCGGAGCGCTTCACGGAACCTCCACACCGTGGCGCGCGCGTGAAGCATCCAGGAGCCGCCAAGGGCACCCCTATCCTTGTGCGAGCAAGGTCCCGGGGGCTCCACCCGACGCGTGACCATGACGAGCCCCCGTAGCTCAGTGGATAGAGCAGGTGCCTTCTAAGCACTTGGCCGTAGGTTCGAGTCCTACCGGGGGCACAAACACCTTTTGACCTGGCACTACTCGGTGTCGGCCCTGAGGGCCCAACGAGTACAGCGTTTATCGGCCACGTGCCTCCCGCCCCCCTCAGCGAGGCAACGCAACGGATCAACCGCTGGGCCGGTGGTCGGAGGGGGCGGGGCTGACGGAGACCGTCCGGCGGAGTGGCCCGTGGCAGCGGCGGGGGCTGGGGTTACGGCCTCTCAGGGCACACCACGCCCGCCCTCGGGCACGTCAGCAACGTCCGCACGACGAGCCGCCCGGGAGCCGCGTAGTACCCGACGTAGACGTCCGCCCGACGCTCCAGGCAGTCGCACGCGTGCGCCAGGTGCGCCGACACGGGCAGCCCGCCGGGCGTCTCCGTGAACGGCGTCACCTCGTCGGCGAGCCACCGGTAGGCCGTGTCGACGTCGACGAACACCCCGTGGTACAAGGACGCCGGCTTGCGGAACCAGTCGTTCAAGTCGTTCGGCATGACAGCGGCGTTGACGTCACGGGTCTCGCTGTCCGGGGGCCGCTCGTGTCCGGTCCACGCGTACGCGTGCCAGTGGATGTCTGCCATGGGTCCTCCACGAGAGAGCCCGGCACCCCTCGTCTCCAGGGTGCCGGGCACAGTGCTACTTACGGCACGCGGTCATTGACGGCCGCAACCGTCGCCCCCTCCGCAGTCAGGGTTCTCCGGGGGCGGCGTGGGAGCGTCGGTGTCGGGACTCGGGTCGGTGGGGTCATACTGCACGGGCATGCACTCGTCCTCTCTCCGTTGAGTGGCGGTGTGGTGCTCAGCCCGGGGAGGACGTGAGGGCCTAATCTCCAGTCCTCCCCGGGCCGCTGACGCGCGGCATCGGCCCGCGCCAGGTCATGCCCCTGCCCCGTCCTCACAGCGGTCGTCGGCGCCGTGCCGGGGCGGAGGGGCGGGAGGCAGGCCCGCTCCCCGTATGGGTTGCCGACCTCACAGCGGGAAGCGGGCGCTCAGTGGTGACGGCGACGCCGGGGGCGCCCGGATCTCCGCGTTGAGATCGGTCACGGCGCTGGGGTCTCCGCAGCATCGCGCGGTGTTCAGCCGGGGTGCGAGAGTCCGCACACGTCGCGGTCCTCGTCGGCCGGCTCCGGGGCGTCGCCGGGGAAAGCCAGGTGTGGCGGCGGGAACAGCACTCTCACGGCTGCTTCCCGTGGGTGCCGCAGATGGAGCACGGGAAGCGGCACGGTACGACCTCGTGGCAGAGGACGAGGTACGCGCCCAGGGGTGGCAGCCGTTCCGGGTCCGCTACCAACGCGGGCGGCGCGGCCGACTCGTCGAGCGGCGCGGGTGTCTGATCCATGCGGAGCCCTTCCCAGTGGGACGTCGTCCTATCGACTTCTCAGGACGGTAAGGAGGGCGGATACACATGGTCTACGAAATTCTATGGAATTCCACGCTGTCACCCGAGTGAGTCAATGGCACCGGTGATCAGCGCGCGGGCGGGCGGGCCGTAGACCGCCATGCGCGACAGCTCCGCGAACCCCTTCGCGTACTGACTGATCTCCGTCGGGGCCGTGATGGTCAGCGCGGCCGTCAGCAGCTCCACCCCGACTTGCCGGTCGTCGAACATGGTGAACGTCTCTTGCGGCCACATCGAGCGCGTTGTGCGGGCGGGGACGACACCGAGCGACACAGCGGGGAACGCCATCACGGCAAGCAAGTAGCCGAGCTGACCGGCCATGACGTCCGGGCCGCCCATGACGTGGTGGAGTACCGCCTCCTCCACCACGAAGGCGAACCGTCTGCCCGGGGCGCGGATGATCTGGTTACGCGATATTCGTGCCTCGACGGCGTCCGCCACGTCGTCAGGCGTGTCGTCAAACCGTCTGACGCTGCCGAGTAGGGCCGTCGCGTACTCGTGTGTCTGGAGAAACCCGGGGACCACGGAGGAGCAGTAGATCCGGAACTGCTGTGTCTGTTCGTAGAGCGGTACGCGGGACTGCTGGAGCTGTCGGAGCCCGCTCCGTTGACGGCGCCTCCACTCCACGTACAGGGACTCAGCGGTGCGGGACGCAGCGATCAGGTCCGGGGCCTGGTCCTCCGCGCCGCACGCCTGGCACCATACCCGGATGTCCTCGTCAGCCGGCGGCGTGCGGCCGTTCTCCAGCCGGGACACCTTCGACGGTTGCCACCCCGTCGACGCCGCCACCTGGCGTCCCGTCATCCCGGCGTCCAGCCGCAGATCCCGAAGGCGCGCGGCGACGGCGTCACGAGCGGCCTGAGCACTGGGAGACGGGACGAAGGACATGCGCCTACGGTGTGTAGTCCGCGTGCGGTACGGCGCGCTCCCAGACGGCGCGGAACGCCTCCGCGTGGCGCTTGACGACGTCAAGGTCGTCTACGAGGGATTGCCCTACCAGCTCCCCGTCGCCACTGAACCAGGCGAACCGAATCAGGCGGTCGTCGAAGATCCACAGGTCGTTACCCGGAAGCAGGAGGTCCGACGCGTTCGAACGGGGCAGCCACCGGACGTCTTCACCTGCCTCCACGTTCTGGTACGTGCACGCGTGCTCGTAGCGGATGTACTCGCTCAACGGTGCCGAGACGACTCGGGCCCGGCGAACGGCCACACCCCGGCTGACGGCGTCGGCAACCGCATCGTGGAAGGCGTTCCACCATGCGCCCCGAGGCACCCTACGCGGGTCTTCACCAGCCCTCCACGCGCGGAACTCCTCGCCCTCCCCCGGGATGGCGTACACGTCTCGCGTCTCCAGGTGGACGGCTGACCGCTCGCATGCCTTCAGCAGCTCAGCGAACGGCGGTACCGTCTGCGACGTCACACGCCCTCCTCAGTGCGTCGACCATGCGTGCGGGGAGCCGCACGACGCCCTCGGTGTCCGGGATGGAGCCGACCCGCTCGCACTCCTCCACGGTGGAGGCGTCGGGCCACCACCCTTGCACGACGATGTCGTTCGTCGACTCGTCCACCCACACCGACGGACACTGGTCCTCTCGGCTTTCCGGGTCCTTCGCGATGAACCGTAGCGCCATGGCCCCTCCCGGAGCTTGAGTTGCGCAATGTTCCACGACCATCCCGCCGATGAAGCACGGAGTCAAGGGGCGGGAAGACGGGGCGCTGAGGTGCTCCCCGCCTCAACCCGTGGGCGCAACGATGCGCGCCCGCGCCCACAGACCGTGTCCGATGTGAGGCCGCTCCCATGAAGGTGAGAGCGGGCGTCTTGGGGTCGGCTGCACGGGGAGACCGCCGCCGCGGGGTTCGCCGCAGTACGGAAGGCGGGCCAGCCGGTGCGGTGTCGGAAAGATCGGAGCACTCGGAGCACTCGGAGAACTTCGTCGCGATTTCTGTTATCCGTGCCTCCGGGGTGCGGTCTCCCCTGTGTCGGATGATTCAGTCGGCGAGCCGGCGAACGGACACGGGTTCAGGAAGCGGGTCGGGTGTGGGCAGGGAATGCGACGTCGCGGTGGTCAGGGCGGCTCAGAAGGGTGATCCGAAGGCGCAGGACGAACTCGTCGCCGCGTACCTGCCGCTCGTCTACAACATCGTGGGGCGTGCGCTGAACGGGCACGCGGACGTGGACGACGTGGTCCAGGAGACGTTCGTGCGCGCGTTGCAGGGCCTGGGTTCCCTGCGGGAGCCGGAGAGCTTCCGGTCGTGGCTCGTGGCCATAGCGACCAACCGGATCCGCGACCTGCGGCAGGTCCGCCGGAGCGCGCCCGACGAGGGCGGGCTGCGGGACGCGTGGGACGTCGCCGACCCCGGCGCGGACTTCGTCGACCTGACGATCATCCGGCTGGGCCTGTCCGGGCAGCGCCAGGAGGTGGCGGAGGCCACCCGGTGGCTGGACCCGGACGACCGCGCGCTGTTGGCCCTGTGGTGGCTGGAGGCCGCCGAGGAGCTGACGCGCGAGGAGGTGGCGCGGGCGATGGAGCTCACCCCGCAGCACACGGCCGTGCGGGTGCAGCGGATGAAGGCGCAACTGGAGACGGCCCGGGTGGTCGTGCGGGCGCTGGCGGCGGTGCCGCGCTGCGTCCTGCTCCAGGACGTGGTGGCCGGGTGGGACGGGCGGCCCTCGGCGCTGTGGCGGAAGCGGCTGGCCCGGCACGCCCGGGGGTGCACGGTGTGCTCCGGGCACCAGGCGGGGCTGGTGCCCGCCGAGCGGCTGCTCGTGGCGCTGGGTCTGGTGCCGGTGAGTGCGGGGCTGCTCGCGGTCGTCGGGCCGGACGCGACGGACTCCTTCGTGCTCGCCGCCCACGACGCGGAGGTCCCCGACGCGGGCTCCCTCGGCGCGGACGTTTCCGGCGGCGCGGGCTCCCCCGGCGCGGACGTGTCCGGCGGCGGGGGCGGGGCGCACCGGGTGGGCGGGACACGTCGGGCGGGCCGGCCGGGGGCGCGGCGGCGGCCGGGAGGACGCCGCAGGACGGTGGTGGCCTCGGCGGTGGCCGTCCTCGTGGCCGGGGGCACGATCGGCGTCGTCGTCCTGACGCCGGGGGGCGGGCCCGAGCCGTCCGGACCGAAGCCGCCGGTGGAGGCGGAGGGGCCGGTGCTGAAGGGGTCGCTCTCGTCCGCCCCCGCGTCACCGCCGCCGTCGGCGTCACCCTCCGGCAGCCCCAGCGCGTCCCCCTCCCCGAGCCGGACCGCGCCGAGCCCGCCGACCCCGCCGCCGACGCCCACCAAGACGCCGGAGCGGCCGGAGCCGCCGGCCACGCCGCAGCCGCCGGCTCCGGGCCCGCCGGGCGGCGGACAGGTGGTGGACCTGGTCAACGCCGAGCGGGCGCGGGCCGGTTGTGGTCCGGTGCGGCACAACGACCGGCTGGAGACGGCCGCCGCCCGGCACTCGGCCGACATGGCCGCCCGTGACTACTTCGACCACACCGACCCGGACGGCGGCGATCCGGGCGACCGCATGTCGGCGGCCGGCTACAGCTGGAGCACCTACGGCGAGAACATCGCGCGCGGCCAGCAGAGCGCGTCGGACGTCGTGGGGGCGTGGATGGACAGCCCGGGGCACCGTGCCAACATCCTCAACTGCTCCTTCGAGGAGATGGGCGTCGGCAAGCACACCGCGCCGGGCGGCCCCTGGTGGACCCAGGTCTTCGGAACCCAGCGCTGACCCTTGCCGTTTTCCATGGTCTGGACCAAGCTCCGGTCATGGAGCTGGAGCTGCGTCATCTGAGGACGATCCGGGCCATCGCGGAGGCGGGCAGCCTGACGAAGGCCGCCGCCGCACTGGGGCTGGCCCAGCCCGCGCTGAGCGCACAGCTCAAGCGCGTGGAACGGATGCTGGGCGGGCGGCTCTTCGAGCGCTCCCGGCACGGGGTGCGGCCGACGGCACTGGGCGAGCTCGTCCTGCACCGCACCCGCGTGGTGCTGCCGGCCGTCTCCGAACTCCAGGAGGAGGCCGTGCGGTTCGCGCACGGACGCCGGCCCGTGCCCGGCTTCCGGCTCGGCGGCACCCACGGCCCCCTGCTGGGTGGGCTCGTGGACCGGCTCGCGACCGCGCATCCCGGCGTGCCCGTCACCACGCAGGCGTCGTGGTCGGAGCGGGAGATCGCGGAGTGCGTCGGAAAGGGACGGCTGGACTTCGCGTTGATCGGCACCTGCGGCGAGAGTCAGCCGCCCGCCGCCGACCGGCTGGCCTGGCGGGAGGTGGGCACGGACCCGGTGTTCGTGATGCTCGTCCACGACCACCCCCTCGCGGCCCGGCAGGAGGTGGCGCTCGCCGACCTGGCGCACGCGTCCTGGGTGGACGTCCCCGGCGACGGCTGCTTCGCCGACTGCTTCGCCGCCGCCTGCGCCCGGGCCGGTTTCACCCCCGCGTCCGTGTACGAGACGGACACGGCGTCGTGCGTGCACCTCGTGCAGGTCGGCCGGGCGGTCGGGCTGTGCCGGGCGACGTTCCCGCCCACTCCCGGCATCGTGACGCGGCCCCTGGCGGGGGCGCCGCTGCGCTGGCGGCACCTCCTCGGGTGGCACCCGGACGCCCAGGACCAGGAGGCGGCCCAGGCCGTGCTCGGCCACGCCCGCGCCGCCTACGCCGAGGCGGCCGCCCGGGCCGCTTCGGCCGTCCCCTCGGCCGTCCCCTCGGCCGTCCCCTCGGCAGCCAACCCGGTCAAGGGAGCGGCCACGCCCCACCCATAACGCCGGGACAGGGGGTGAGCTGAGCTCTCCTTAGCTTGTCGTGCCCACGCCTACGGTTTCGGGCACCCCCCCGAAACCGAGGAGAGACTCATGCTCCACAGAACCCTCAAGGGCGTCTGCGCGGCCGTGTTCACGGCCGGCGCCCTTGTCGCGGCCGGGCAACCGGGCATAGCGGCGGCCGAACCCGCCCCGGTCAGGCCCCCGTCCGCCCCCGTCGCCGATCCCGGGCTGCTCAAGGCGCTCCAGCGCGACCTCGGGCTCAGCGAGGGCCAGGCCGAGCAGCGCCTGGCCGCCGAGAGCCGGGCCACCGCGGACGCGGCCGCCCTGCGCAGTGCGCTCGGTGACAGCTTCGCCGGTGCCTGGGTCAGCGGGAACGACGCCCGGCTGACCGTGGCCACCAGCGACGCGGCCGAGGCCGACCGGATCGCCGCCGAGGGCGCCCGGGCCGAGGTCGTCAGCCACACCCTGGCCGAGCTGGACGCCGTCAAGGCGCAGCTGGACCGGGCCGCCGTCAAGAAGGCACCCGAGGCGGCGCCCGTCTGGTTCGTCGACGTCACCTCCAACGCGGTCGTCGTCCACTCGCCGAAGCCCGCCCAGGCACGGGACTTCGTGGCCGCCAGCGGCGCCGACACCGACCTGGTCAAGGTCGTGCGGTCCGACGAGCAGCCCCGGGCGCTCTACGACCTGCGCGGCGGCGACGCCTACTACATGGGGGGCAGCGGGCGCTGCTCGGTCGGTTTCCCGGTGACGCGCGGCTCGCAGCAGGGCTTCGCCACGGCCGGCCACTGCGGCCGGACCGGCACGACCACCTCCGGCTACAACCAGGTCTCCCAGGGCACCTTCCAGGGCTCGTCCTTCCCCGGTAACGACTACGCCTGGGTCGCGACCAACTCCAACTGGACGGCCACCCCGTACGTGAAGGGCTCCGGCGGCGCGAACATCCAGGTGACCGGCTCCACGCAGGCCCCGGTCGGCGCCTCGATCTGCCGCTCCGGCTCCACCACCGGCTGGCACTGCGGCACGATCCAGCAGCACAACACCTCCGTCACCTACCCCGAGGGGACGATCACCGGCGTCACCCGCACCTCCGTGTGCGCCGAGCCCGGCGACTCCGGCGGCTCCTACATCTCGGGCAGCCAGGCCCAGGGCGTGACCTCCGGCGGCTCCGGCAACTGCCGTACGGGCGGGACGACCTACCACCAGCCCATCAACGAGATCCTGCAGGCCTACGGCCTCACCCTGAAGACGACCACCGACCCGGGCGACCCGGGTGACCCCGGAGACCCCGGTGACCCGGGCGGCACGTGGTCGGCCGGCACCAACTACACCGCCGGCGACACGGTCACCTACGGTTCCGCCACCTACCGGTGCCTCCAGGGCCACCGCTCGATGACCGGCTGGGAGCCCCCGAACGTCCCCGCCCTCTGGCAGCGCCTGTGACCCCTTCCGAAGGGGCGTGAACGGCCGGGTCGCATGTGGGGATGCGGCCCGGCCGTTCCGCGTTCTCCCGCGTCCGTCCCCCGGCTGCTCCGGCCGGGGGACGGACGCGCTGTTGGGCCGTTGTTCACGCACCCGTCGGCCGGGGCCGGTCCCGCGGTCACCCTGCGGACGGGGCGGCCCGGGCACGCTGACCGGTATGACGCTCAGCGAACGGGACGACGGCCCGGCGCGGCAGGTGGCCGACGCCGAGCGGGTGCTGCGCGACACGCCCCTCGGCGGGCCGACCGTGGGGCGGCTGGCGCGGGCGCTGCGCACGCTGGCCCACGCCGGCGAACCGCGACGCGCCGTGACGCGGTGCGCGGAGCTCCAGGACCTCGCCGCCCGGCGCGGCGTGCCCGGCTGGGTCGCCGTCTTCGGCACGCTCCACGCCGAACTCCTGCTCCGGCAGGGCGAGGTGCGCGACGCCGAGCGCCCGGCACTGGCGGCTCTGGCCTGCCTCCCCGGCGACGGGGACGACGCCTTCGTCCTCGCCCCGACGGCCGCCCTCGTGCTGGCCCGCACCGGGATGGGCCGGCACGCGGCCGCCGCGCGACTGCTGGCCCGGCCGGTGCGCCCGAACCTGCTGGGCTCCGTGCCGGGCACGGCCTACCTGCGGGCCCGGGGCCGGCACGCCCTCGCGACCGGTCAGCCGCACGCGGCGCTGACCGACTTCCTGGAGGCCGGACGGCTCGCCCGGCTGCGCGGCGCCGACCGCCCCTCGGTGCTGCCCTGGCGCTCGGACGCCGCGCTGGCGCTCGCGCGGATCGGGGAGCCGGTGCAGGCCGAGCAGTTGGCGCGGCAGCAGCTGGCGGGCCCGGAGGGGTGTCTGCCGTGGGTGCGTGGGGTGGCCCTGCGGGCGTGGGCGGGAAGTGTGGAGCCGCGCCGCCGCATCGGGCTCCTGGAGCAGTCCGCCGACGCCCTCGGGCGGTCCGGGGACCGGCTGGAGCTGGCCCGGACGCTGGTGGACCTCGCCGGCGCCCTCCGGGCGCAGGGGGTGTCGGGCCGCGCGGGCGCCCTGGCCCGGCGGGCCTGGGGCCTGGCCCAGGGGTGTGGCGCGGAGGCGCTGTGCGCGGAGATCGACCCGGGGGCGGCCGGCCACCGCGCGCCGCACCCGCGCGCGGTCGGCGTCCGCACCGGAACGCACCCGGACCCGGGCCGCACCGCGACGGGCAGCGGCACCGGCGGGACGGACGCGGGCGCGCGGGCGGCGGCCCTGCTGAGCGCGTCCGAGCGGCGGGTCGCGGCGCTGGCGGCGCACGGCTACACCAACCGGGAGATCGCCTCCCGGCTGTACGTCACCGTCAGCACGGTGGAGCAGCACCTGACCCGCGTGTACCGCAAGCTGGACATCTCCCGCCGCCAGGAGCTCCCGCTGGACCTGCGGCCGGAGTCAGACCTGGAGCTCACCGTCCGCTGACGCGGGCACGATCACCCGGGGCACGTTCCTCGGATGCCGGGGGCGCCGCCACTCGCGCGGGTAGCCGACGGACACCTCCTCGAACGGCACCCCGTCGTACCGCGTGCTGCGCGGGATGTGCAGGTGGCCGTAGACCATCGTGTGGGTGCGGAACCGTCGGTGCCAGTCGGCGGTCAGGTCGGTGCCGCACCACTGCGCGAACTGCGGGAAGTGCAGGATGTCCGTCGGCTGGCGCACGAGCGGCCAGTGGTTGACGAGCACGAGGGGCGTTTCGGGGTCGCACGCGGCCAGCCGCTCCTCCGTCGCGGCGACGCGGGCGCGGCACCAGGCGTCCCGCGTCGGATAGGGGTCGGGGTGCAGCAGGAACTCGTCACTGCACACCACGCCGACGTCGTACGCCTCCTTGAGCGCCTGCTCCTTGGTCCGCGCCGTGGGCGTGCGCCAGCTGTAGTCGTAGAGGAGGAACAGCGGGGCGACGACGACCGGGCCGCCCCGCCCCGTCCACACCGGGTAGGGGTCCTCCGGGGTGAGGATCCCCATGGAGCGGCACAGTGCGACCAGGTGCAGGTAGCGCGCCTCGCCGCGCAGTTGCACCGGATCCTGCTTGGGCGTCCACAGCTCGTGGTTGCCCGGCGCCCAGATCACCCGGGCCCAGTGGCGGCGCAGGAGGTCGAGCGCCCAGCTGATGTCGGCCATCATCTCCCCGACGTCCCCGGCCACGATCAGCCAGTCGTCGTCGGACTCCGGGCGCAGCCGCTCGACGATCCTGCGGTTGTCCTCGTAGGCGACGTGCAGGTCACTGATCGCCCAGAGCTTTCCGTCCGGCATGCCCCCGAACCTACGTGGTCGACACCGCCCGCGTCACCCCGGCCCCGCCTCGGCCCGGACGCCCAACCTCACACGCCCAGAACGAGGTTGGCGGTGACGAAGTAGATGACGAGCCCGGTGGCGTCGACGAGCGTGGTGACCATGGGGGCCGAGACGACGGCCGGGTCGATGCGCAGCCGTTTGGCGAGGAGGGGCATCGTCCCGCCGATCGTGGCGGCCCAGGCGCAGATCAGCACCAGCGTCACGCCGACGACGACGGCGACCTTGGCGCCGACGAAGGCGACCGCCACGCCCACGCCGAGGACGGCCAGCAGGGCCCCCAGCACCACCCCGACGCGGCACTCACGCCATATGACCTTCAGCAGGTCCGAGCCGCGCACCTCGCCCACGGCCATGGCGCGCACGCAGGCGGTGGCCGCCTGGGCGCCCGCGTTCCCCCCGGCACCGATGAGCATGGGGATGAACATGGCCAGCGCGGCGACCTGTTCGAGGGTGCCCTCGAAGGCGCGCGTCACGCTGACCGTGAGCGTGGCGGCGACCAGCAGCAGGGAGAGCCACAGGGCGCGGTAGCGGGCGAGCTGCCACACCCCGGCGGCCATGTAGTGGCCGGCCCAGGGCGCGGAGCCGGACTGCCGGGCCATGTCCTCGGTGTCGGCCGCCTCGATCAGCTCGTCGGCGTCGTCGAAGGTGAGGAGGCCGACGAGCCGGTCCTCGCTGTCGACGACGGGCAGGTTGAGGTCGTTGGTCTCCCGCATGAGACGGGCGGCCTGCTCGGCGGAGTCGGCGGCGCGGGCGAACGTCGGCCGGGTGACGACGAGGTCGGAGACCATCGCGTCCGGGGGGCTCAGCACCAGCTCCCGCAGTTCGACGATGCCGGTGAGGCGGCGGCTGCCGTCCACGACGGGGAGGGTGTACACCGTCTCCGCGTGCGCGCCCTTCTCCCGGACGGTGCGCAGGGCCTGCTCCACGGTGAGGTCCTGGGACAGGGCCACCACCTCGGGCGTCATGTAGCGGCCGACCGCGCCCTCGGGGTATCCGAGGAGGGCCGCCGTCATGCGCCGTTCGTGCGTGCTGAGCCCGGCCAGGACGCGCTTGGCCACCTTGGCGGGCGCCTCGCGCAGCATCCGCGCACGGTCGTCCGGGTCCATGCCCTCGACGAGGTCCCGGAAGGTGTGGTCCCGCAGCCCCTCCAGGATGGCCTGCTGGTCGACGGGCTCCAGCTCCTCGAAGACGGTGAGCGCCCGGTCCTTGTCCAGCAGCCGGAAGGCGATGCCGGCGGTCACGTTGTCCATGCGCGCCAGCTCGTCCGCGATGACGTGCGGCGGGTGGGTCTCCAGCCACTCCAGCGCGGTGTGCAGGTGCTGGTTCTCCACTATGTCCTGGAGCGATTCGGGCAGCTCCGGGTGGAGGTCGTCGGCGACGGGGCTCTGCGGCATGGGAACGTCCTCAGCACTGCGGTGTGGTCGGGGTCGGGCACCGGGGGCCTACCGCGGGCACCGCCCACTGTCGCACTGCCGTGCTAGAGGAGGTCGGCGCCGCGCGGTGACCGACTGGGAGGTTCGCCGCACTTCCGCATGATCATGGGCGCCATCTCCTTCTCGTGCACCGCGTACCACTCCGGGGACGCCGTTGCAGGATACCGCCGCATCCCGCACGCGGAGGCGAGGGGTCCGGTGGCCGGTACGGCGGGTCCGGTGGCCGGTGAGCGGGCGGCACGGGACGGTGCCGCGGCGGTGACGGCGCGGGCGGGTGGCGCGAAAATTTGCCACGGGCGGGACGCGTACGTCCTGTTCAGGCCAACCCTCAGAGGTCTGGACCACCGGGCGTTCCCGCAGCCTCTTTACGCCGGTCTACGCGCGTGCAGTAATCGTGGCGTGCTCATGGCGAAAGCCAACGGCGCGCGCGCTGAACGTCCGCACCATCCCGGCCCACCCCCACATCGCGCCAGGAGGCAGTCATGCCCGCGAACAGTTCACCCTCCCCCCACCGGCGCAGAGCCCGGTCGAGGGCCGCCGCCCGCGCGGCCGCGCTCGGCGGCACGCTCACCGCCGTCTTCGCGCTCGTCCTCACCCTCGCCGTCCCCGCCTCCGCCGCCCAGCCGCCCGGCCCCGGGGAGCGGATCGAGCCCGGCGACGCCTACATGGGCGTCGGCACCCGCATCGAACAGGGCTCCCCTCCCGGCGGCTCCGACCGGGACGGCGGCACCCTCACGCCCGCCGACACCAGCGGCGTCCAGGGCATCGACGTCTCCCACTGGCAGGGCTCCATCAACTGGAGCTCCGTGAAGGCCTCGGGCATCGACTTCGCCTACATCAAGGCCACCGAGGGGACGAGCTTCAAGGACTCGCGCTTCGGAGCCAACTACACCGGCGCGTACTACGCCGGCCTGATCCGCGGCGCCTACCACTTCGCGCGGCCCAACTACTCGAACGGTGCCACGCAGGCGAACTTCTTCGCGAGCAACGGCGGCGCCTGGTCCCGCGACAACCAGACGCTGCCCGGCGTCCTCGACATCGAGCACAACCCCTCCGGGTCGATGTGCTACGGCCTCTCCACCACGCAGATGCGCACCTGGATCAACGACTTCTACACCACCTACAAGGCGCGCACGGGCCGCGACATGGTCATCTACACGACGGCAAGCTGGTGGAACACCTGCACCGGGCGGTGGACCGGCATGTACAACAAGGCCCCGCTGTGGATCGCCCACTGGGGTGTCAGCAGCCCCACCATTCCCAGCGGCTTCCCCACCTGGACGATCTGGCAGTACACCGCGACGGGCCGGGTCGGCGGTGTCGCCGGCGACGTGGACCGCAACAAGTTCAACGGCTCGATGAGCCGCCTGCTCGCCCTGGCCAACAACACGGCCTGACCGCCGGACCGTTCAGCGCGCGCTCGGTGCGGGCCGGTACCGCCACGGCCCGCACCGGCGTGCGTCACCCGAGGGAGGCTCCATGCACCACCCGCACCTGAGCCGACGCGGCCTGCTGATCGCCGGGGCGACGGGGCTGGCCGCCGCCGGTCTGCCGGCCGCCGGGGCCGCCGCCGCGGCACCGGCCGTCGTCGAACCGGACATCGACGGGACGCAGGAGTGGAACGCCCGCCCGCCGAACGGGACGGTCCGCGTGCTCTCCAAGCGCCCCGACAAGATCATCGTCCACCACACCGTGAGCGCGAACACCTCCGACTTCTCCCGTGCCCAGGCGCACGCCCACGCCCGCTGGGTCCAGGACCTCCATCTGGACCGCAACGGCTGGCTCGACACCGGCTACCACTTCCTCAACAGCCGCGGCGGCTGGATCACCGAGGGACGGCACCGCAGCCTGAGCACCCTCCAGGCGGGCTGGGGCCTGGTCATGGCGGCACACACCTCCGGGCAGAACGACCGGGCCGTCGGCATCGCCAACGAGGGCTCCTACCACGACGGAGCCGTACCGCCCGCCGCGCAGTGGGAGGTCCTCGTCACCCTGTGCGCCTACGTGTGCGAGCAGTACGGCGTCGCGCCGCACCGCATCTACGGCCACCAGGACTTCGGCGACACGCTCTGCCCGGGCGTCCTCCAGGACATGCTGCCCCAGCTGCGGCAGGAGGTGGCCGACAAGCTCCCCTGACCCGCCGCCACCGCCCCCCGACGCACTCCCCACGCCCGGAAGGAACCCGTACATGCACGGCAGGCAGCAGCCAGCAGGCCACCGATTCCGCAGATCGCTCACGGCCGTGGCAGCCGCCGGCGCCCTGCTCCTCAGCGCAGCGCCCGCCCTCGCCGGTGACGAGGGCGGGCGGGGCGGGGGCACGGGCGGCGGCTGGGTCGACCAGCAGCTCGCCCGGATGTCGCTGGAGGAGAAGGTCGGCCAGCTCTTCGTCACCTACGCCTACGGGGAGACGGCGGACACCACCGACCCCGACGACGTGGCCCGCAACCGGCAGTGGCTCGGCGTCGACAACGGCCGCCAGGCCGTGGAGGAGTACCACCTCGGCGGCGTCATCTACTTCGCCTGGTCGGACAACCTGCGCGAGCCCGCCCAGGTCGCCGGGCTGTCCAACGGGCTGCAGGAGGCGGCCCTGGACGGTGACGGGGCACGGGTGCCGCTGCTGATCTCCACCGACCAGGAGCACGGCGTCGTGAGCCGGCTCGGGCCGCCCGCGACGCAGTTCCCCGGCAACATGGCGCTCGGCGCGTCCGGCCGCGCGGCCGACGCCCGGAAGGCGGCGAAGATCGCCGGCCGCGAACTGCGCGCCGTCGGGGTCAACCAGAACTACGCGCCCGTCGCCGACGTCAACGTCAACCCGGCGAACCCCGTCATCGGCGTGCGCTCCTTCAGCGGCGACCCGCACCTCGCGGCGCGGCTGACGGCGGCACAGGTCAGGGGTTACCAGTCCGGCCGCACCGGGGTCGTGGCGACGGCCAAGCACTTCCCCGGCCACGGCGACACGGACGTCGACAGCCACACGGACCTGCCCGTCATCCACCACACCCTGGAGGAGTGGCGCAGCGTGGACGCCCCGCCCTTCCGTGAGGCCGTGCGGGCGGACGTCGGCGCGATCATGACCGCCCACATCCAGTTCCCCGAGCTGGACCCGTCGGGCGCCCCGGCGACCCTGTCGGAGCCGATCATGACGGGGCTGCTGCGCGAGGAACTGGGCTACGACGGCGTCGTCGTCACCGACTCGCTGTCCATGGCCGGCGTCCGCGAGACCTACCCCGACGCCGAGGTTCCCGTCCGGGCCCTGCGCGCCGGCGTGGACCTGCTGCTCATGCCGCCGGACCTGCCGACGGCCTACGACGCGGTCCTGGACGCCGTCACCACCGGCGAACTCACCGAGGAGCGCATCGACCGCTCGGTACGGCGCGTCCTGGAGCTGAAGCACGAACAGGGCATCGTGGCACGGCCCTTCGCCGACGTCGACGAGGTGGCCGAACGCGTCGGGCCGCCCCGCCACCTGGCCGCCGCCCAGCGGATCAGCGACCGCACGACGACGCTGGTGAAGAACGACGACGGGCTGCTCCCCCTGGCCGACGACGGCGGCAGCGTCCTGGTCACCGGCTGGGGTGCCTCGACCACCGCGCAACTCGCCGAGCGCATCGACGCCCGGGCCGGATCGGCCACGGCGCACTGGGCCGGCAGCAACCCCACCCCGGAGGCCGTCGACCGGGCGGTGGCGGCGGCCGAGGGCCACGACGCCGTCGTCGTCACCACCAGCGGCGCGGCCACGGCGCCGGGCCAGGCGCGGCTCGTCCGCGCGCTGCTGGCCACGGGGAAGCCGGTGGTGACCGTCGCCGTCGGCAGGCCCTACGACATCGCCCACTACCCGCAGGCGACGACGCACCTGGCGACGTACTCCTACGGCGCCGTCGCCCTGGAGTCCGCGACACGCGTGCTCTTCGGGGAGGTCGCCCCGCGCGGCACCCTGCCGGTGATGATCCCCACGGCGGACGATCCCGGGGAGCCGCTGTTCCCCTTCGGCCACGGGCTCGGGTACCGGCGATGAGCGAGAAGGAGGACCGGGGGATGCGACGCAGGAGTCTGCTCACGGGGTCGGCGGTCCTGGCCGCCCCCGTGGTGGCGGCCGGTGCCATGGGGACACCGGCCGCCGCAACACCGTCCGCCGCCCCCGGCCAGCGTCCGCAGGGCCGGGTGCGGACCGGGTTCGACGCCCTGCGGCGCAGCGGGTACGCGTCGCTGGCCGGGCAGCGCGTCGGCGTCATCTCCAACCCCACGGGCGTGGACGCGGGGCTGCGGCACGTCGTGGACGTCATGACCGACGACGGCCAGGTCGACCTGATCGCCGTGCTCGGGCCCGAGCACGGCTTCCGCGGCACCTCGCAGGCCGGGCAGGGCGAGGACTTCTTCGTCGACGAGAAGACCGGCCTGCCCGTGTACAACGCCTACAACAGCGCCGCCACCCTCCGCGAGCTGTTCACCGAACTGCGGCTGGACACCGTGGTGTTCGACATCCAGGACGTCGGCGCCCGCTTCTACACCTACATCTGGACCATGTACCTGGCCATCGAGGCCGCGGCCGCACTCGGCCTGCGCTTCGTCGTGCTGGACCGGCCCAACCCGCTGTCCGGCCGTGCGGCGCACGGCCCCGTCCTGCACCCGGAGAACGCGTCGTTCGTCGGGCTGAAGCCCATCGCCCAGCAGCACGGCATGACGGTCGGGGAGCTCGCCGGGCTGTTCAACGACGTGTACGTGCCGGAGGCCACCGGCGGACGGCGGGCCGACCTGCACGTCGAACGGCTGACCGGGTGGCGGCGGCGCGACCGGTACGACGCCACCGGGCTGCCCTGGGTCGCCCCCTCCCCCAACATGCCCACCACCGCCACCGCCCAGCTCTACGTCGGCACCTGCTACCTGGAGGCGACGGCGCTCTCGGAGGGGCGCGGTACGACGCTGCCCTTCCACCTCCTCGGCGCCCCGGACCTCGACCACCGCTGGCAGGAGGCCCTGACGGCCCGCTCGCTGCCCGGCGCGGCGTTCCGCGAGGCGTACTTCAAGCCGACGTTCTCGAAGTGGGCGGGAAGGACCTGCGGCGGCGTCGAGGTACAGGTCACGGACCCGGACGTGTTCGACCCGATCCGCACCGCACTGGCCCTGATCATCGACCAACGGCGTCTCTTCCCCGCCTACGGCTGGCGCGACCAGGACGGCGGCGGCAGCTTCTGGCTGGACAGGCTGAGCGGCAACAGGGAGGTGCGGCTCGCCGTCGAGCAGGGCGCCGACGTGGACGACGTCACCGCCCTGTGGCAGGACGACCTGCGCGCGTTCCGCCGACTGCGCCGCTCCTACCTCCTCTACCGCTGACGCCACGCCCCGGCGCCCTTCGAAAGGCTCATCCGACCATGAAACGCAGGCAGTTCCTGTACGGCGTCGGTGCGGCGGGAGCCGCTGGCGCGCTCGGCGCGGTGCCCGCGCACGCCCGCCCGCCCGCCACGCCCCCGGCCGCGCGGCCACTCGGCTCCCCGCCCACCGTCACCCCCGCCGACATCCGGTTCCCGTCCGTCTCCCGGCCCCTGCGGTACGGCACGCCCCGGCAGGTCGGGCTCCTGCCCGAACACGTCGAACGCATCGCGGCGGAGGCCGAGTCGTTCCTGGCGCCCGGCCCGGGGCGGCCGACCCCGTCGTTCCCCGGCTGCACGCTCATCGCCGTGCGGGACGGCGTGATCGTCAGCCACGAGGCGCGGGGCCACGCCCTGCGCTACGCCGGCTGGGACGAGCAGCGCGGTGAGCCCGTCGAGCTGCCGCCCGACCAGTGGGTGCCCATGGCGAAGGACACGCTCTTCGACATGGCGTCCGTGACGAAGCTCTTCACCTCCACCGTCGCCGCGCAACTCGCCGAGCAGGGCGTCATCGACCTCGACGCCCCCGTCGCCCGCTACCTGCCCCCCTTCGCCGCGTCGGACCCGGCCAAGGCGGCCATCACCGTCCGTCAGCTCCTCATCCACCGCTCGGGCCTGGTGCCCTGGCTCAACCTCTACGAGCTGCCCGACGACCCCGACGAACCGGACAACGCAGCCCGCATGGCGGCCATCTACACCTCCGCCCTGCAACGCCCGCCGGGGACCGGCTACGCCTACTCGGACCTCAACATGATCACCCTCGCCGTGCTGATGGAGGAGGTGACGGGCTCCCCGCTGGACGCCCTCGTCGCCGACCGGATCACCGGCCCCCTCGGGCTGCGCGACACGCTGTTCAACCCGCCGCCCGCGCTGCACGACCGCGTTGCCGCCACCGAGGGCCAGCCCTGGACCGGTCGCGGCATGATCCGGGGCAGCGTCCACGATGAGAACGCCTGGGCGCTCGGTGGCGTCGCCGGGCACGCGGGCCTCTTCTCCACCGCCCGCGACATGGCCGTCTTCGCCCAGATGCTCGCCGACGGCGGACGCTACGGACGCACCCGCGTCCTGTCCGAGGACACCGTCCGCGCGGTGCTCACCGACTACAACGCCGACATCGGCGCCTCGCCGCGCGGCCTCGGATGGCAGGTGGACCAGCGCTTCTACATGGACGCCCTCACGACGCCCGTGACCGCCGGACACACCGGCTACACCGGCACCAGCGTCACCGTCGACCCGCTCCAGCGCATGGTGTTCGTGCTGCTGACGAACCGGGTCCACCCCACCCGTGAACGCGGTACCGACAGCGTCTACCGGCGCCGTCCCGTCCGCGCCTTCGCACGCGCCGTGCCCGTCCGCCCGACGACCGGCCGCACGGCCTGGCGCGCCCACCCCGCGAGCGGCGACGCGGCCCACCTGACCGCGCCCCTGCGCCCCCACTCCGGGCGGGCGAGCGCCACCTTCGACCTGTGGTACGACACCGAACCCCGCTACGACGTCGGCACCTTCGCCGCCTCGACGGACGACGGCACCTCCTGGGCGCCCGTCCCCCTCACCCTGCGGACCCGCGAGGCGGCGGACGTCCACCGCTGGAGTACCGACGGCACCTTCCACGGCTACTCCGGACGCCGCTGGCTCACCGCCTCCGCCGACCTGCCCCCGGGCACGACGCACGTCCGCTGGTCGTACGCGGTCGACGGCGGCTACGAGGGCCGGGGCGTCCACGTGGACCGGCTGCGCGTGACGTCCGGCGGCCGGCCCGTCTTCGACGACACCCGCCCCGCCGACGCCGCCCGCCTGCACGCCGACGCCTGGTCCCCCACCCGCACCTGACGGCCGCCTCGTCGCGGGCGCACCACGGTGCGGCGGGTGTCGGCGGCAGCGCTTAGCATCCGGTGCATAGCGTCCAGCTCGCCGGGGGGAACACGTTGTCCACTGCCGCCACGTCCGATCGGCCCGCCTGGCGGGTGCTGCTGGAGTACGTCCGCCCGCATCGCGGGGCCCTGCTGCTGGGTGCCCTGCTCTCGCTGATGACCGGGGCGACGGGCCTGGCGCTGCCGCTGGTCGCCAAGGGACTCATCGACGACCTCTCCGACGACCGCTCGATCGGCGGGGCGCTGCTCCTGATGTCGGTGCTGGTCGTCGCGAACGCGGGCATCGGGGCGCTGGGCGGCTACGTCCTCCAACGCACGGCGGAGTCGGTGGTGCTCGCGGCGCGGCGGGCGCTGACGTCGTACCTGCTGCGGCTGCGCATAGCGGCCCTGGACCGCACCGAGCCGGGCGACCTGATGGCCCGCGTCACCTCCGACACGACGCTGCTGCGGGAGGTGACGACGGACTCCCTGGTCGGGCTGGGGACCGGCGGCCTGACGCTCGTCGCCACGCTCGTGATGATGGGGCTGGTCGATCCGGCGCTGCTGGCCGTGACGTTGGCGGTGGTCGTCGGTGCGGGATGCGTCATCGGCCTGATCGTGCCGCGCATCAACCGGGCCAGCAAGCAGGCCCAGGAGTCGGTCGGGCTGATGGGGGCCGCCCTGGAACGGGTGCTGGGCGCGCTGCGCACGGTGAAGGCCTCGGGCGCGGAGGGCCGCGAGGAGCGGGCGGTGCACGCGGCGGCCGAGGAGTCGTGGCGGCAGAGCGTCCGTGCGGCGAAGTGGTCCGCGCTCGCCGGGAACACGGCCGGTCTGTCGATGCAGGTCGCGTTCATCACCGTGCTGGCGTTCGGCGGGGCCCGGGTGGCGACCGGGGCGATCGACGTGGGGACGCTCGTCGCGTTCCTGCTCTACGTGTTCTACCTGATGTCGCCGATCCAGCAGGTCGTGGGGGCGGTCACGCAGTACCAGGTGGGCGCGGCGGCCATCGCCCGGATCGAGGAGACGCGGGCGCTGCCCGCCGAACCGCGGGCGGACGTGCCGCTGCCGGTGCCGGCGGCCGGGCCGGCCTCCGTGACGTTCGAGGAGGTGCGGTTCGGCTACGCCGACGACCTGCCGCAGGTGCACCACGGGGTGAGTTTCACGGTGCCGCCGCAGGGGATGACGGCGTTCGTGGGCCCGTCCGGAGCGGGCAAGACGACCGTGTTCTCCCTCATCGAGCGGTTCTACGAACCGTCGAAGGGGCGCATCCTGCTGGACGGTGTGGACGTGCGGGAGTGGCCCCTGCCGGAGCTGCGCGCGGCGATCGGGTACGTGGAGCAGGACGCGCCGGTGCTGTCGGGCACGCTGCGGGAGAACCTGCTGTTCGGCGCGTCGGAGGCCACGGAGGCCGAGCTGCGGGACGTGCTGCGGACGACGCGGCTCGCCTCCCTCGTCGACCGGCTGCCGGAGGGGCTGGACACGCTGGTCGGCCACCGGGGGGCGAAGCTGTCCGGCGGCGAACGCCAACGCGTCGCCATCGCCCGCGCCCTCCTGCGTCGGCCCCGGCTGCTGCTGCTCGACGAGGCGACGTCGCAGCTCGACGCCGTCAACGAGGCCGCGCTGCGGGACACGGTGGCGGACGCGGCGCGCGGCACGACGGTGCTCGTGGTGGCGCACCGGCTCTCGACGGTCACCCGCGCCGAGCGGATCGTCGTCATGGACGCCGGGCGGGTGCGGGCGGTGGGCACGCACCGCGAGCTGCTGGCGGCGGACCCGCTCTACGCCGAGTTGGCCACCACGCAGTTCCTGACCTCGGCGGCCTGACGCCTTCAGTCCGTGAGCGGGGCGAGCAGGTGGCGGCCGCGGGTGGTGAGCAGAACGCGCACGTGCTGCCCGCGGCGCTCCCGCCGGACGAGGCCGGCCCGTTCGAGCAGTCCGCAGTGATGGGTGACGGCGCTGGGCGCGCACACGAGCAGGGCGCTGAGCCGTCCCATCGTGGGGTTGTGGCGGGCGTGCCGCAGGAGTTGGGCGCGCTTGGCCTCCACTCCGCTCACGGTTCGGCCGCCCGGTAAACGGATCGCCCTCCGCTCGCTGTTACCGGGGTGACGACGTACGTGACCGCGACGCGAGGACGCGACGGATCGGAGGGCTGGGTGATGCTGGAACAGCTGATGGTGACCGTGGGGGTGGGAGCCGGCGCGGCGGGGGTAAGAGTCCTGGTGCACTGGCTCGCCGTCCGGGAGCGGGAGCGTGTCTTCTCCCGCGCCCTGCGCTCGCGCGGACGCGAGGTGACCGTGGAGTACCGGGACGCCAGACTGGCGGTCCGTACCGGCCGAGGAGGGGACGGCGATGAGCGACGCGTTGAGCGCTGAGGGCACCTCCCGGTGCGGCCGGGCGGAGCCGTTCGAGGCGTTCTTCACCAGGACGTTCACCGGCATGTTCGCCCGGGCGCTGCTGTTGTGCGGGCACCGGCAGGACGCCGAGGACGCGGTGCAGGAGGCCTACGCGCAGGCGTACCGGCGGTGGGAACGGCTGAGCGGCTACGACGCCCCGGACGCCTGGGTGTACCGCGTGGTGCGGCAGCGCCTGTGGGCGACGCGGCGGCGCAACGCCCGTACCCACAGCGCGGGTGCGGGCCCGGCGGGATTGGAGTCACCCGCCGCGACCGGGGTGGAGGAGACGGCGGAGGCCCGCTCCGTGCTGGCGGCGCTGGCGCTGCTGCCGCGCAGGCAGCGCACGGTGCTGGTGCTGCACTGTCTGCACGGCCTGTCCCAGGAGGCCGTCGCCGAGGAGCTGGGGCTCAGCCGCGGCGGCGTCGCGGCGAGTCTGTTCAAGGCCCGCAGGAGGCTGGAGAAGATGCTGGACCTGCGGGAGCGGACCTCGGTCGGACCGCGCGGCGGCCGGGACGGGCTGGTGGCCTCCGGCACGCGGGGGCCACGAGTGGTGCTGGCGGGTCCGGCCACGCGGGCCGAGCCCTCCGGTCGCGGCCGGGTGGGTGCGGCCTTGGCGGTGGCGGAGGAGTGGCTGCGCCGGTGCGTGGCCGCCGAGCCCCGCGTCGCGGCGCGGGTGCGGGACGCCCTGGCGGCCGGGGCGGGGCAAGGCGGCGACGGGCGAGGCGGCCCGGAGTGACGGCGGCGTGGCGGGGCGCGCTGGCACTGGCCCTGGTGACGGGCTTCTACGCGCTGTCCTGGCTGCTGGTGCTCGGCTACGGCGCTCTCACGCTCGGGGTCGTGTGGTGGACGGTGGACGGTCCCGGTCCGCTGACGTCGCCGATGCCGCTGTTCGCGGTGGCGTTCGGGCTGCCGGGCGTGCTGGCGGTGGTGCGCGGGCTGCTGGCCGGGGGGCGGGCCCCGGAGCCGGAGCCGGGCACCGTGCGCCTGTCCCCCGCCCAGGCACCGGGGCTGTGGGATGCGGTGACCGAGCTCGCCGGGCGGGTGGGCGCGCCGGAGCCGACGGAGATCCGGCTGACGCCCGACGTGGGCGCCTCCGTCAGCGAGGACACGCGCTTCGGTCTGCGGGTGTCCGCACGGCGGCTGGAGATCGGGCTGCCGCTGCTGGCCGGGTTGCGCGCCGACGAGGTGCGGGCGGTGCTCTGCCACGAGCTCGGGCACTACGCGCGGCGGCACACACGGTTCGGGGCCACCGTCTACCGGGGTTCGGTGGCACTGCACACGGCCCGGTCGGGGATCGTGGCGGCGGCGGCCCGCAACCCGCTGGTCGCGATGTACTGCGGGCTTCAGTACCGCGTGCTGGGGGCCTACGGGTGGCTGTACGACGCCGTCTCGCTGGCCGTGCGGCGGCGGCAGGAGTTCGAGGCGGACGCGGCGGCCGCCGCCGTGGCGGGTCCGGCGGCGATGGCCTCGGCGCTGACCACCGTTCCCGTGCTGGAGGCGGCGTGGGCGGACTTCCGGCAGCGTTTTCTGGACCCGATGGCCGCGCGCGGGCGGGTTCCGGACGATCCCGTGCGGGCGTTCACGGCGATGCTCACGGACCCCGAGTACGGCGAGGCGCTGGAGGAGTGGCGGCGCGAGCAGCCGGAACGCGACCGGTCCCGGCTGGACTCGCACCCGCCCACCCAGGCCCGGCTGCGGGCCCTGCGGCTGCGGCCGGGGGCCGGGCCCGGCGCGGTGGCGGACCCGCGTCCGGGCCGGGTGCTGCTGGAGGGCGGTGCTCTGGAGGGCGGACTGTCGGACGCCGTCCGGCGTGCGCTGCCGACTCCGGCGGGCCGCCGTGCGGTGGTGCAGCCGTGGGAGGAGTGGCTGGACGACGCCGTGGAGGTGCAGGCCATCGGTGCCGTGGAGGACCTGCGCGGGGCGCTGGCACTCCTCGGCTCGGCACCGCTCCCGACGGTGGACGGCGTCCTCGGCCTGCTGGAGGCGGGGCGCGGGGAGGAGTTGGCCGGGGCGCTGTCGGCGACGGACTGGGGCACGGCCCGGTGGGGCGCACCGGGCTCCTCGCAGCGGGCGGTGGCCGTGCTGGTGGGGCAGGCGCTGGTGACGGCGGGCCGGGCGGCGTGGAGTGTGCGCTGGGCGTCGCCCGGCGTGCTGGTCCCCTTCGACGAGGAGGCCCGGGAGGCCCACGCGTTGGCGGCCGCGGCGGTCACCGACCGGGCGGCGGCGGCGCGCCTGCGCTTCCTGCTCGTGGTGTGCGGGGTCAACACCGGCGTGGCGCTGACCCGTACCGGTGAGGTCTCGCGGCTGCGGGTCCCGCGCCCGGCGCGGGAGCGCGGACGCCGTCCGGCGCGGGAGGTGAGGCGCCGGGTGAACGTGGGCGGCATCGTCGTCGCGCTCGCCCTGCTGGGGGTGTTCGGCTGGAGTCAGCTGGGGCCGGAGCGCGATCCCGTCCGGCCGCTGCCCGCCACCTCGGTGGACCCGTTCCGCCCCGAGCGCGGCACGTCGCCCCTGCCCGTGCCGAGCGGCCTCCGGCCGCACCCGACGGTCCCGGTGCCGGGCGTCTCGCGGGCCCCGGAGTGCGGGGTGCGGGAACTGCCGGTGGGCGGCCGGTGCCTGCCGTACGACGTGGTCCTCCCCTCCGCACAGGTCACGCCGATCGTCACGCCTCCGCCCGCGCCGTGAGCCGGCGGGCCTTGACCTCCTCCCAGCGGCGGCGCTGCTCGCCGGTCAGGCGGCCGCGGATCTCGGCGAGCTTGAGGAGGTTGGCCTCGGCGCCGGAGGTGAGGGTCTGCGCCTCGGCCTGGTAGTGGTCGTCGAGCAGCGCCTCCAGTTCGGCGGTGTTCATGACGGGTGCGAGGCGCTCGGCGAGCTTGTTCGTGTTGCGGTAGGAGCCCTGGAGGCGGAAGGGTGGTTCGGTGCGGGTGGCGTCGTCCTGTCCGGCGGAGGCGATGTAGGCGGCGTTGACGGCCAGGACCGTGCGCTGGACGTGCAGCAGGTTGCGCAGGACGCCGAGGATCTCCTCCAGTTCGCCCGGTGCGTAGGGGTGGCTCAGCCGGTCGGGCCGGGCACCGGCCTCGCCGGCGGCCAGCCGCACCAGGAGGTCGACGTCGGCGCGCTCGCGGCCCGCCAGGGGGGCCAGGACGGGGTGGGAGGTGAGGGCGTTCTCGGTGTGGCTGAGGGCGAACAGGTGCTCCCGGCCGCTGAGGACGTCGCCGAGGTTCCACACGTCGGCGCGGTTGGCCAGCATGTCGGGGACGCGGAAGCGGCTGCCGGACTCGGTGAACGGGTTCCCGGCCATGGCGACGGCGAAGCGCTTGCCGCGCAGGTCGTACGCGCGGGGCAGGCCGTCGGTCGTGGAGACGCCGTCGACGCGGCGCTGGGCGTCGCACAGCGGGATGAACTTCTGGAGCAGTTCGGCGGAGAGGTGCTGGATGTCGTCGAGGTAGAGGCAGACGTTGTTGCCCATGTCCAGCGCGAAGTTGATCTTCTCGACCTCGCGGCGGGCGGCGGCGTCGGGGGCCGCGGCCGGGTCCAGCGACGTCGTGCCGTGCCCCAGCGCCGGGCCGTCCACCTTGACGAACACCAGGCCCAGGCGGGCGGCGACGTACTCCATGAGCGTCGTCTTGCCGTAGCCGGGCGGGGAGAGGAGCAGCAGCACGCCCTGGCTGTCCGTGCGGCGCTCGGCCCCCGCCGCACCGAGCTGCTTGGCCAGGTTGTCGCCGATGAGCGGCAGGTAGACCTCGTCGATGAGCCGGTTGCGGACGAAGGACGCCATGACGCGCGGCCGCAGGTCGGCCAGGCGCAGCCGGTCGCGTTCGGCGGCCAGCAGGGCGTTGCGCCGCCGGGTGTACGCCCGGTGGGCGGGCACGTGCCGGGTGCGGAAGGCGGTGGTGCGGACGAGGAACTCATCGAGCCGCAGCGGCAGTTCTCCGTCCCGCAGCCGGGGGTGGGCGCCCAGCAGACCGGGCACCGTGGCCGTCAGCGCGGCCGTCACCTCGCGGCGCTCGACGGCGGAGCCGCACAGTTCGACGGCGACGGCTTCGGGCAGGTCGGCCGCGTCGAGTCGCCGGGCGGTGGTGAAGGCGGCGAGCCATGCCCCGGTGAGTTGGTGCCGGGCGGTGAGGTCGTCACCGAGGCTGCGCAGGTCCTCGGCGAACTCCTTGGCCTCCGTGGAGCCCTCGCCGCCCAGCGCCGCGCGGAAGCCGTCCAGCAGGGCCCGCGCGGCGGACCCGGTGGCGAAGCGGGGGCCGCCGAGGGCCAGTTCCTCGACGAGGTAGGCGCCCGCCGTGGCCGCGGCGGGTTCCGTGGGACCGTCGGCGTCGGCCGTCCCGGTGTCGGTGCGCAGCCCGTGCCGGTGGGTGAAGTCCCGCACAGCACGGTCCAGTTCGTCCGCGAGTTCCCGCACCGCCGGTCCCGGGCCGAAGGCGGCACGGGCGCGGGCGAGGGACTGCGCGCGCGTGGTCCACGCGGCGCGGGCACCCGCGTCGGTGCCGTACGCCCAGAACAGCTGGGCGGCGGCCCGGGCGGCGGGCGGGAAGCGCAGCAGGTCCGCCTCCGCGCGCAGGCCGAGGACGGCACCGAGGATCGCGGCGGCGTCGTGGTCGTGGACGCCCCGGTCGTAGCCCTCGTCGTAGGCCGTCTCCGCCACCGCCCGGACGGCGTCGAGCAGGCCGCTCTCCCGCCGCGCGGCCCGGTGCAGTTCCTCCACCCCGGTCTCCGTGAGCACCCGCGCGGCCAGGTGCTCCGCCCGGTACACCTCGGGTGACTCCGAGGGCAGCGGGAGGTCCCAGAACGCCCGCGTCGCGGCGAACTCCTCGTCGCGGACGGGGGCGCGGTAGTCGGTGCCGGTGACGGCGAAGACGAGGGCGCCGTCCTGCGGGACGAGCGTGAGGTCCACGGGCTGGGTGTTGACGCCGAAGCGGTGGCGGCCGAGGCGCACGGTGCCCTCGGCGTCGTAGAGGTCCGCGCGGTCGCGCAGGGACCTGGCGGCCTCCTGCCGGGTGGCCTTGAGACGTCCCTCCAGCTCCTCGGCCCGTACGGGGTCGCCGGCCCGCCGCAGCTCCTCGGCCGTGGTGCGCACCTTGGCGACGAGCGGGTCGGCGGCGAAGTACGCGGCCACCTCCTCCTGGGTGGCCAGGGCGGCGGAGCGGCGGGCGACGGTGGCCAGGACGCGCGTGGCGGAGTCGGCGAGGCGCTCGGCGTGCCGGGCCCGCTCGTCCAGGGCGGCCTGCTTGCGGGCGGAGAAGGTCTCGTAGACCTCCTCGCGGCGCTCGCCGAGCCGGGCCAGGAAGTCGTCGAAGACCCCGAAACGGGACTCCAGGTCCTCCAGCCGCAGCAGCAGGCGGCCCAGTTGCTCGTCGCACTCCTCGGGGGTTCCCGAGGCGGCCAGCCCGGCGGCCACGGCCTGCCCGAGCAGGGCGAACTCGGCGGCGAACTCGGCCCGTCCCTCCCGCTCCAGCAGCTCGCGGCGGCGGCCGGTGAGGACGGCGCGGGCCCGGTTGACGGCGCCGAGCACCTCCCCGATCCGCTCCATCAGCCCGGTCCGCACGGTGGCGTCGGCGATCTCCAGCGAACCGACCACGTCGGTGACGGCACCGAGCCGCTCCGCCTGTTCGGCGATCCGGTCGGCGAGGACGTCCGCGTCGGCGACGCTCGCCGCCCCGCCCGCCTCGTCCGCGAGCCGGTCGACGGCGGCTCGGGTCCCGTCGAAGGCGTCGGGGCGGGAGAGGTCGGCCACCGCGCGGCGGCCGGTGGCGGCCAGCGACGCGGCGAGCTCGTCGGCGAGCTCCGACACCCGGTCCTGGTCGGCGTGGCGCAGTTCGCGCAGCGGCTCCACGCCGCCCTGGGCGCGGCGCAGTTCGGTCAGCAGGGTCACCCAGCCGCTCGCCCCGTCGGGCATCTCGCCCCGGGCCCGGCGCACCAGCGCGGTGACGGCGGCGGCCTTCTCCGCGACGGCGGCGCGGGCCCGCTCCCGCAGCTCCTCGACGCGCTCGAACTCGGTGATGACCTGCGCCGCCGCTCCGCCCAGCTCGGCCAGCGGCTCGTGCAGCCCCTCCAGCCCCTCGGCGTCCAGCCAGAGGAAGGCGTCGGCGACGCGGGCGCAGGAGGCGGCGACGGCCTCGAAGACGGCGGCGGCCGGGTCCAGCTCGTCGGCCATGCGGGCGACGGACAGGGTCTCGGCGATGCCGCGCACCAGCTCCGCGTTGCCGATCCGGCCGAGCGGTCCCCCGACGGGGGGCGCGGCGGCGGCGTGCGCCTCGGAGACGTAGGGGGTGCGCCACACCTGTACGGGGTGCGCCTGGGACGGCTCGGCCTCGCGGGTGCGCAGCACCGTCAGGGTGCCGTCCTCGAACAGGGCGTACCCACGGGCCGGGATCGGTGCGACGACCTCCTTGCGGATGACGTGGTAGGGCAGCAGCAGGGAGCGGCCCTCGGCCCGGGCGTGGAAGACGTAGAGGACGTCCTCGCCACCGGGCGCGCGCAGGACGCTCTCGTACTCCAGGCCCGTGGTGTCGGTGTCGAAGGTGCGGGCGGCCGAGCCGGCCGGGGCGGTGGCGAGGTAGGAGCCGCCGGGGAAGACGATGCCGTCGTCGTCGGGCAGCCTGCGGCAGGAGAGTCCGATGGCGTCGAGCCGGACGGCCTCGCCCGTCCGCTCGTTGAAGACGAGGTAGCGGTCGGCGTCCTCGTTGTAGGGGCGGACGCGGAGCAGGAGCAGCGGGCCGACGCGGGCGTGGGCCACGTCGGCGTCGGCGAGCGCCTGGAGCGGTTCCTCCACGGGCTCGGAGTAGAACCCCTCGCCCGTCTCGGTGTCGTTCTCGGCCTTGAGGGTGAGGGCGCCCCCGACGGTCGAGACGTACAGGGCGCCGCCGTCGACGGCGAGGTGCGGGTGGCGGCCGGGGACGTGGTCCTCGCGCCGGGCCGGTACCCAGGTCACGTCGTGGGCGGGTGGAAGTACGTGGTCGCGCTCGCCCTTGGCGTCGACGTACTCGGGCGTGCCGCCCGGCTCCACGCGCCAGCGCAGGACGCGGATGTCGGCCGGCCGGTCCCCGGTGCGGAACACCGCGAGCAGCAGGTCGCCGGTGCGGCGCAGTTGGAGGAGGCGGGCCTGCCGGTAGTAGCGGTGCAGCTCGGCGAAGTCGCGCCGGAAGCGTTCGCCGTCCAGGAGGCCGGGCAGGGCGCCCGGGCCCGCCTCGGTGAAGTCGCCGTCCGCGACACGGTAGAGCGCGAAGACGTCGGCGACCTCGGTCTCCCGCACCTGGGCGGCGGGGGTGTGGAACCCGGCCAGGAGCAGCCCGCCGACCTGCGCGAGGTCGCAGGGCACGCGCGGCTGCCCGGTGCGCAGGGTGCTGTTGCGGCCCAGCTCCACCCCTCCGGCGCCGAAGGTCTCGGCACGGCGGGTGTTGAGGGCCTGCGCCCGCGTGCGGAGGTCCCGCGCCGCAGCGGTCATGCGGGCCCGCAGCACGTCGTAGGTGGCGGTGTCCAACGTCCGGGCTGCGCCGGTCATCTCGGTGCTCCTCGTCATGGGTGCGGCGTGGGGAGGGGGCGGGTGCTCCCCGCCCCCTCCCCGGCCCGGGGGCGTTCCCCGGGGGCTGCGGCCTCTCAGGCGGTGGGCCGGCCGTTGCCGGCGGCCAGCTTCGTCAGCAGTCCGGCTGCGGACAGGTCGCGCAGTCCGTCGGCGCCGAGGCCGTTCAGCATGGCCTTGACGTCCGCCGGGAACGTCGTGCCCTCCTTCGCCAGCCAGTCGCCGGCGAGCGTCTGCACGGTCTCGCTGCTGTCGACGAAGGCGTCGACACCGCGACCGGCCGAGATCGCCCCGACCAGCCGGTCGAAGAAGACGGACTCGCCGCCGACGATGTCGATCTTGGCGTTCTCCAACCCCGCGCCGACCAGCGTGGCCTGGGCCTCGGCGATCTTCCGGTGCACCTCGATCCCGGCGACCCGGATCTCCTTCTCGGCCTCCAGCCGCAGGCGGTACTCCTCGTGCTCGCGGCTCGCGTCGTCCAGCGCGGCCATCGCGGCGGCCTTGTCGGTGAGGCCCTCGGCCTCCGCCTTCAGCTTCTCCCGCAGGGCGTCGGCCTCCGCGAGGCCCATCTCCTTGGCGGCTTCGGCCTCGGCGCGACGGGTCTTGGCGAGGGCGTCGGCCATCCGCTCCTGGACCTCCGCCTCCGCGAGGCCGCCCGCGGCCTGGTCGGCGCGCTTGCCCTCGGCCAGCCGCAGGGTGGCCTCGGCGTCGAGGTCGGCGGCCTTGCGCCGGGCCTCGGCGAGGGTGACCTCCTCGGCAGCGCGGTGCAGGGCCGCCTGCTCGGCGGCCTCGGCCGCCTTGATGTCCGTGACCAGGCGCTCCTGCGCCTGGGCCTCCGCCGCGATGATGAGGGCCTGGCGCTCCCGCTCGGCCTCCTCGACGGTGCGGAGCTTCTTGATCTCCTCCTCCTGCTGGGCGACGGTCTTCTCGACGGCGATGCGCTCGCGGATGACGTCGGCGATGTCCCGCTTCTCCGCCTCGACCTCCTTGTTGGCGGCGATGCGGCGCAGCTCGGTCTCCCGGTCGCGGGCGATGACCTCCAGCAGCCGGTCCTTCTCGATCCGCTCCCGCTCGACGGCCTCGACCCGCTCGCGGTTGAGCTTGGCGACGGAGACCTCGCGCTCGCGGTTCTCGTTCTGGATGCCGAGGGCCTCCTCGGTCTTGAGGTGCGCGGAGTGGGAGCGCAGCCGCTCCTCGGCCTGGACGCGGGCGGTCTCGGCCTCCTCGCGGGCCCGCACGGTCTCGATCTCGCGCTGCTGGCGGATCTCGGCGTCGGCCTGGCGGCGCTCGAGTTCGAGCACCGCCTCACGGGCGTCGACGTTCTGCCGGGTGATCTCCTTCTCCTCGTTGCGCTCGTACTCGTTGGTGCGCACGTGCTCGGCGGCGGTCAGCTCGGTGATCTTGCGGATGCCCTGCGCGTCGAGGATGTTGTGCCGGTCGAGGCTGGCCAGCGGCGTCTGCTCGAGGTAGTCGATGGCGGCGTCCTCAAGGCTGTAGCCGTTGAGGTCGGTGCCGATGAGGGCGATGATGCGGTCGCGGAACTCGTCCCGCTTGGTGTAGAGGTCGGAGAAGTCGAGCTGCTTGCCGACGGTCTTGAGCGCCTCGGAGAACTTGGCGTTGAACAGCTCCTGGAGGGTCGCGCGGTCGCTGGCCCGCTCGGTGCCGATGGCCTGGGCGACCTTGACGACGTCCTCCCGCGTCTTGTTGACCCGTACGAAGAACGAGATGCGGATGTCGGCGCGGATGTTGTCCTGGCAGATGAGCCCCTCGTTGCCGGTGCGGCCGATCTCGATCGTCTTCACCGAGATGTCCATGACCTCGGCCTTGTGCAGCACCGGCAGCACCACCATGCCGGTGAAGGTCACGTCGACCGTGCGCATCTTGGAGACGATGAGGGCCTTGCCCTGGGGCACCTTGCGGAAGAGGCGGCCGACCATGAGGAGCAGGACGAGGGCGATGAGCAGGATCACGGCGATGAGCACGCCGAATCCCGTGGTGATGGCATCCATAGCGGTGGGTCCCTTGTGCGTGAGAGGCGGGAGCGGAACGGACGCGGCGTCAGTGGCCGGGTTCCGGCTCCGGTGCGAGGTCGAAGGGGGCGACGCGGAAGAACTCGCCCTCGGCGTCGTAGTCGTAGATCAGCGCCGTACTGCCGAGCATGAGCCGGGCGGCGTCGGTGGCCTCGGCCCGTACCTGGACGACGGCGGTGGCGCCGTCCTCGGCGGCCACCTCGGCCTGGCCGAAGCCCGGGGCCACGCGGCCGGTGCGGATGGTGCACACCCGGCCGACGAAGTCGCCGCGGTTCACGCCCTGTTCGCCGGGTGCGAGGTGGCGCAGCGGCACCACGAGCAGGCGGGTGCCGGCCCAGGCGGCGAGCAGGGCGACGGGGAGGACGAGGACGCGCTGCCAGCTCGCGGTGAAGAGCGCGGTACCGCTCAATGACACGAACCAGGCAATCGCGATGAGGAGGGAGAGCACCACGGTGACGGGCGCGCCGCCGAGTCCGAGGACGGCGAGGCCGCTCGCGAAGCCGGTGCCGTGACCGGTGTCCCCGGAGCCGACGCCCTCCCCTCCCTCAGCGGCATCGGCCCCGGGTACACCTGCTCCCCCGAGCAACACCGCAAGCCAGTAGCCGACTACGACGACGAGCGCGAAGCCGAACAGGACGGCGGGGAACGCCAGTGCGGCGTCCAGGAACCCTGCGGAACCAGCCATCGTCCTGCCCCCTCCCGGCTGCGGTGTGCCCTCATGGTGGCACTCGACGCGTCCACGCCGCATTGCCCGATCCCGGCAATGTTTCCGTGCGCACGTGTGCCGGAACGGAGTGCAACCGATCAGGGTGGCGCCCTGAGTGGGGCTCAGAACTCCTCGTCGGGCCAGCCGAGCAGGCGGGCGCCCATCGCGGCCGTCTCCAGGGTGTAGCGCTGCAACGCGTTCCCCGGGTCGTATCCGGTCAGGGCGTGGATGCGGGCCAGCCGGTAGGTGAGCGTGCGGACGCCGACGCCGAGCCGGCGGGCCGCCTCGGCGTTCACGTAACCGGACTGGGCACAGGCCAGCAGCGTCCGCACCAGGGGCTCGGCGCCGCCCCGTGCCTGGGTCAGCGGACCCAGCACGGTGGTCACCAGGTCGGCGATGGCGCTGCGGTCCCGCAGGAGGACGGGGAAGACCAGCAGCTCGGACGCGGTGAGCCGGACGGTCGTCAGCCCGAGCCTGTCGGCCACATGGAGGGCGTCCAGTGCCTCCTCGTAGCTCAGCACGACGCCGCCGGGCCCGGTGTGCTCGCGTCCCAGCGCCACCCGGCGGGCCGCGACGTAGCCGGGGCCGGGCCGTTCGGCCAGCACCGCGAAGGCGTCCAGCACCGCGCGGTCGTCGCCGCTGGCGGCGATGCACACCAGGCGGCCGTCCTTGGTCGTCAGCAGGGCGTCGCGGTCGCCGAAGCGGGCCACCAGTTCCCGCTCGATGCGGCGCACGGTCGGGTGGACGTCGTCGTACTGCTCGTGCCCCTCGCAGACGGCGACGGCGTGGGTGTGCGTCAGCCGGAGCCCGAACCTCTGGGCCCGCTCGGCCAGCCGGCCGAGGTCGCTGCGGCCGTGCAGGAGGTCGTCGATGAACTCGCGCCGCTCGGCCTCCTCCTGGCGCACGGCCAGGCGCCGGGCCTGCTCGTGCCCCTCGCCCAGCGCGCCGACGGCCGCCTCCAGGGCGGCGAGGATGGCGTCGCCGGTGCGGGCCCGCTCGGCCGGCCCGGCGGCACGCTTCACACCCGGAAGGGTGCCCCACAGCGCCCGCGTCTCGCCGACGATGAGGGAGACGACCTCGCGGAGCCGGTGGCCGTCCTCCGCGGCACGCTCCCCGAGGACGCGCAGGGCGTCCAGCTCCTCCCGGCGGGGCAGCCGGCCGGTCACGGAGACCTCGGCGAGCAGTTCCGGGTAGGCTCCCAGGTAGCTGCTGGACATCCCCGACCGCCGCACGGACACCTCCCCGAGGGCCGACCGTCGGCCCCTTCGCACGAAGGCCACCCTAGCCAGGACCGGACCAGCGCCCCATGACCGGGCGTGACCACCCCTTCCCCCGGCCCCGCCGTACTTACGGGTAGTGCGGCGGAGGTCACATCTCCGCTTGCGGTAAAGCCGTGACGTGCGGGTACGGTGAGGCCGTAGGAGCAGCGTCAACAGCGTTTCAAGGTGTGCCGGGAAGTCTGGTCGGCAGCGCGACATGTCGTGCTTTGTACTCTCAGTGACCACCTGTGCCCGGAGGCCGATCGATGACGTCCACGCAGCAGACACCGAACCGCCGCCTGTTCGCCCGACCAGGGCTCAAGGAACGACGGCTGCTCGCCGACGCGCTGCGGACGGAGACGGTCGGCGGCCTGATGCTGCTGGGTGCCGCGATCGTGGCGCTGGTCCTCGCGAACACCCCGCTCAGCGACTTCTACGAGCGCGTCAGCGACGCCCACTTCGGCATCGCGGCTCTCGACCTGGACCTGTCCGTGGCGCACTGGGCCTCGGACGGCCTGCTGACCATCTTCTTCTTCGTCGCCGGTATCGAGCTGAAGCGCGAGCTGGTCGTCGGCGAGCTGCGCAACCCGGCCGCCGCCGCGCTGCCGGTGGTGGCCGCGGTCTGCGGCATGGTGGTGCCCGCCCTGTTCTACGTCGCCGCGAACGCCGGTACCGGTGGCGACATGAACGGCTGGGCCGTGCCCATGGCCACCGACATCGCCTTCGCCCTCGGCGTGCTGGCGGTGATCGGGACCAACCTGCCCTCGGGCATCCGGGCCTTCCTGCTGACGCTCGCGATCGTGGACGACCTCGGCGCGATCATGGTCATCGCCCTCTTCTACACCTCCAAGCTCAACCTGTGGGCCCTGGCGGGCGCCATCGTCGGGTTGGCCGTGTTCTGGGCGCTGCACCAGAAGCTCAACGTGCGCGGCTGGTACATCTACGTGCCGCTCGCCCTGGTGATCTGGGGCCTGATGCACGGCAGCGGCATCCACGCGACGATCGCCGGTGTGGCGATGGGCATGCTGCTGCGCGTCAAGACGCGGCCGGGCGAGAAGGACTCCCCGGCGGAGCACATCGAGCACCAGGTGCGTCCCATCTCGGCCGGGTTCGCCGTGCCCGTCTTCGCCGTCTTCGCGGCGGGCGTCAGCGTCTCGCTGGGCGACCTGGGCGAGGCGGCCGGTGAGCCGGAGGCCGTGGGCGTGGTGCTCGGCCTGTTCCTCGGCAAGATCATCGGCATCACCGGCGGTACCTATCTCGCCGCCCGCTTCACCAAGGCCGAACTCAGCGACGACCTGTCGTGGTCGGACGTGGCGGGCATCTCGATGCTGGCCGGCATCGGCTTCACCGTCTCGCTGCTCGTGACCGAGCTGGCGTTCGACGACGCCGAGACCACGGAGCACGTCAAGGCCGCCGTGCTGATCGCCTCCTTCCTCTCGGCGATCGTCGCCGCCGTCCTGCTGAAGATCCGCGACAAGCACTACCGCCGGATCTGGGAGGAGGAGAACCGCGACGAGGACGGCGACGGGATCCCGGACATCGACCAGCGTGAGGAGGCCGAGCTCGCCGCCCGGGCCGCCCGCGAGGCCGCCGCGCGCGAGGGTTCCGCCGGCCCGGAGGACGACGGGGGTGTCAGCGGGAAGCGCTGAGCTCCAGCCGCACGAACCGCGGCCGGTACAGCTCCACGTCGCGCTGGACGGCCGCGGTCGACTGCGTCACGTTGACGTCGTAGCTGAGCAGCAGGTCCGCCCCGGCGGGCAGCGCCCGGCCGCCGCGCGGCCCGCCGCCGCTGAACGCCGGGTGGGCCTGCGGGTTGTACACCACCGCCCCGGCCTCCCGCCCGCCGTCCGGCAGCGGCGGCGTCAGGGCGTCCGACGGGCCGTGCCAGGGCCCCTGCGCTGAGCAGGCCCAGTACGACGTCACGGTCGTCATGCCCCGGCCGTCCGGACCGCCCGCGTCCGTGGTGAGCAGCAACCAGGTGCCGCCGCGCCGGGTGACGGTGTAGGTGTTGCTCGCGCCGCGCCCGGGGTCGTCGCCCGGCGCCGCGCCGACGGGCAGGGGCGCCGCCGCGCCGGGATCGGCGTTCCAGTCCCGGCCGTCCCAGTACCGCCAGGCGGTGCGGTCGGCCAGCGAGCCGTCGGGCACCCGCGCCACGTGGGCCCGGGACGAGCGGCCCTGCGCGGTGCGCTCGTCCGCGCCGAAGACGTACGTCCAGCCGTCCTCCCGCACCGCGGACGTCCCGTACAGCACGCGCCGCGCCGGGTCCGTCGCCGCCGGGACGTCGATCGGCTCGACGGACTCGACCGCCAGGTCCGGCAGGCTGAGGGTCGCCACCTCGGTCGCGCGCGGAACGCCGAAGAACCACGGGTCGCTGCCCTCCTCGCGCTGCCACAGCAGCACCCGCACCACCCGCTCCGTCGAGCCGGGGCGACGCGGCTCGACGACGCCCTGCGCGGGCCAGCGCCACACCTCACGGCCGTCCGCGGCGGCCAGGCCGGGGAAGAGGGCGCCGGGGCCGGGCCCCAGCAGCGTCCGCTCCAGGCGGCCGTCCGGCGCCATCACGACGCCCGCGTTGCGCACCCACACCGGCGACGGGTCGCGGGACGGGCCGCCCAGCGCGGTCTCGGCGTGCACCCGGTCGAGGAAGGTGTCGGCGGAGAGCCACAGCGTGCGTCCGTCGGGCAGCCGCACCGAGCGGCTGCCGTCGCCGCCGGTCCAGTCGTCGGTCCGCGTGTTGTCGTTGCCGTACCGGGCGAACTCACCGGTCATCCCAGCGTCGGGGCGCCAGCCGGTGACGGTGAGCGGCGCGCAGGCGTCGCGCGCCCGGTCCTCCCCCGCGTCGTCACCGCCCGGGCGGGCGAGCACGAGGACGGCGACCAGCGCGAGGAGCGGGCTCAGCAGCAGGCCGGTACGGACGAGGCGTCGTTTCCGGATGCGGTCCATAGGGCGGCCCAGGATAGGGCCCCGCGCGGGCCCCTCGCTGCGACGCCGGTCACCGCCGGCCCGGACGCACGGCGTCGGCCAGCTCCTCCAGCGCCTCCACCGTCAACTCGGCCGCGCGCAGGGCGACACCGTCGGGATGGACGGGGTGGCGCTGCCACGCGGCGAGCGCCTCCCGCACCGGCGTCCAGTCCGTGGCCGCGCCCGCCCTGAGCGCCGCGTCGGCCCGCTCCGCCGCGTCCCGCAACGCGCGGGCGAACGCGGCGGCCCCGGGGTCCGGCGCGGCCTGTGGCGGCGGAAGGTGCGCCTCCGCCAGCATCGCCGAACGTCCCACCGTCGTCAGGGCCTGCTGCGCGTCGGCCGCCCGGCGCCGGGGCAGGCCGCGGTGGCGTACGGGTTCGCTGTCGGCCCGCGCGACCGCCTGGTCCCACTCCAGCAGGGCGGCCCGGGTGTCCAGCAGGGCCTCCCGCACCTGGCGCCCACGCCGTCCGGGCCGCCCGAAGCCCTCCTGCACCGCCGCCGCGTAGCCGGTGACGGCCGTCAGCCAGTCCGCGAGGCGCTCGCGCAGCCGGGGCGTCTCCCAGGCGGGGAAGACCACGTAGGACAGCAGTGCCAGCACGCCGCCGAGCAGCGTGAGCACGATGCGTTCCGGCACGGTCTGCGCCCAGCCCTCACCCGCCACCCCGAGCAGGAAGACGACGTAGGCACCGATGCACAGGGAGATCACCATGTACCCGGTGCGCATGAGCGTGTAGAGCAGGAAGACGCTGCCGACGGCGTAGGCCGCGGCCAGGTTCGTCCCCGGGCCGGTGGCCGCGATGACGGCCCCGGCGATCGCCACACCCGTGACGGTGCCCACCAGCCGGGCCGCGCCGCGCGCCACCGTGCCGGAGAAGTCCGGGCGCAGGATCATCACGACGGTCAGCCCGACCCAGTAGCCGTGCCGGCTGGGCAGCACCTCGCCGACCGCGTACCCGACCGGGACCACGGCCGTCAGGCGCACGGCGTGCCGGAACACCGGTGAGGACGCGCGCAGCTCGCGGCGCAGCGCCCGCAGGAGGACCGGGAGCTGGCCGGGCACGCCGGGGCGCCGCAGGTAGGGGCGATGGCCGGGGCCGGTCACCTCGACCGGCTCCTGCGCGGCCTCCACCAGCTCCTCGCTCAGGGCGATGAGCCGCAGCGCCGCCTTGCGGGCCGGGCCGGGCGGCAGCACCGGGCCGTCCGCCGGCACCCGCAGCACGTCGAGGGCCTCGCCGGGCAGGCGCACCGGCTCCACGCGGCGGATCGAGCGGGCCACCGCGTCCAGGACCGTCGCGGCGGCGTCCAGCAGGTCGCGGACGCGTTCGCGGGGCGGCCCCTCGGGGGCGCCGCCGACCACCGGGTCGGCCAGCGAGGCCAGGACGGGCCGGAACCGGTCGGCGAGCAGCCGGTAGCCCTGCAACTGGCGCGGGCGGTGCCGGGCCTGCCGGGGCGTGACGGCCGCCGCCCGGCGGGCCTGCATCAGGGCCTCCGGCTCGAAGGGCGCCGTGGGGTCCTCGCGCAGCCGGCGGGCGTAGACGGCGACGGAGACGAGGGCGTCGGCCAGGGCCTCCCGGCGCTCGCCCCAGCGGCGGATCGGGAAGGCGACGATCAGCGCGGCCTGCACGACGCCCCCGAGCGCGATGATCGCGGCGTGCTGGGCCGCCTCCGGCACGCTCGCGGGCAGCGTCACGACGACGAGCATCATCGCCACGGTGAACGCGCTGACGACGCCCGAGACCGCCCCGGCCGCCCACGTCATGCCCGCCCCGAAGGACCACAGCCCCAGCATCAGCGCGAACGCCCAGGGCGTGCCGGCCAGGACGTAGCCGAGGAAGGCGCTCACCGACAGCCCGGCCGCGGCGGCGAGTGCCAGCTCGGGGCGCGGACGCCAGCTGCGTTGGAAGGTGGCGATACCGGAGGCGAACGCGCCGAAGGCCGAGGAGACCGCCAGTGCGGGCGAACCCAGCCAGAGCGTGAGGGCCAGGATCACGGCGACCCCGCACGTCCCGCGCAGCGCGAGCAGCGGCGTGAGCGCCGCCCGCTCGACCCGCAGCCCGGAGCGCGCGGTGATCCTCAGGGCTGCCGCCCACCGGGCCGTGGCCCTTCCACCCATGATCACGAGCATACGGCGCCCCGCCCGCCGGGGCCCGGGTGCACCGGTCGGCCCGCCACCACCCCGCCGGGCGCGGCGCGGATATCGCGTGGTGGGCCCGGAGGCGCCGGTTCTAGAGTCACGGGCATGTCTGTGCGTCTTCGTATGCGTGAAGCACTGCCGGAAGCCATACGCGCCCGTGACCGGGCGGCGGTGAGCGCCCTGCGGACGACGCTCGCGGCCCTGGACAACGCCGAGGCGGTGCCCATGGACGACGCCGGACCGTACGCCGCGGCCCTTGAGGACACGCCCGTGGGGGTCGGCTCCACCGAGGCGGTGCGGCACGCGCTGAGCGAGCGCGGTGTGGTGGAGATCGTCCGGGCCGAGGCCGGTGAGCGGCTGGCGGCAGCGGCGCGGCTGACCGCGCCCGCGCACGCCGAGCGCGCGGCGCGGCTACGCGCGGAGGCAGCGGTACTGCTCCGCTTCCTCGACGGCCCGGGCACGGCGGGGGACACGGCCGCGCAGCGCCCCTGAGCGGGCGCGGCGCAAACCCGTCGGGCGCGGAGGGCATCCGTACGGGTGACGGACGGTCGCGCTGTGCGGCGAGCAGTTCGTCACGGGTGTCACCGTTACGCGGGTGGGCGGTCACGAACAGCGCACAGGACGGTGTCGTGGTCACGGTGCGTCGCGCCTTCCGCACAGGGTGAAGCGCATCAGCCGTCACACCTGTGGAGGTCCCGAGACATGGCCGACCGTCGTCTGTGGTCGTACAAGGAGATCGCCGCGCACATCCGGGTGCAGCCCGACACCGTCCGGTCGTACCGCAAGCACGGGCTGCTGCCGACGCCCGACGTCGTGGAGGGCGGCCGACCGTTCTGGTACGCGGACACCATCCGCGACTGGGTCACCCGAAGGCCGGGGGCCGGAGGCCGCCGGGGGTAGTCCGGCCGGCCCGGAATGGATACGGGCGGGGGGTATAGGATGAAGCCGCACGACGTCACTGCGACAGCTGGAGGACTCCATGAGCGGGACCACGATCACGTACCGGGTCAGCGGGATGACCTGCGGGCACTGCGAGAAGGCCGTCACCGACGAGGTGTCGGCCCTGCACGGCGTGACGGAGGTGAAGGCGGTCGCGTCCACCGGCCTGGTCACCGTCACGGCCGCCGCCGAGCCCGACGACGCGGCCGTCCGGGCAGCGGTGGACGAGGCGGGCTACGAGCTCGTCGGCCGGAGCTGAAGACAGCCGGAAGACCGACGGAAGGCCGACGGAAGGCCGACGGCCGAAGGGCGGAGAAAAAGGAGAACGCCCCCTCGCGAGTCCCCCCACGGGCTCGCGATCGGGGCGTTCCCTCCTCCCGGTTCCGATTCCCCCCACGGGATCGGACCGGGCGTACTTGCGGGCTGCGCGTGGACCGGAGGGCCGCTCAAAGCTCCCGGACACGTCAGCCCGTGACCGCAACTCCGCCGGGTGTCGCAGTCACCCGGTTCGACCCGGGGGACCCCCGAAGGGTTGTAACCCCGTTGCTGTGATGTGGATCACAGCACGACGACGGCCCCGGCTCCGGGAAGGAGCCGGGGCCGTCGTGGGCCGTTCGGGGGTGTTCAGCGCTGCTCGACCGGGACGTAGTCGCGCTGGACCACGCCGGTGTAGATCTGCCGCGGACGGCCGATGCGGGAGCCCGGCTCCTTGATCATCTCGTGCCACTGGGCGATCCAGCCCGGCAGCCGGCCGAGCGCGAACAGCACGGTGAACATGCTGGTCGGGAAGCCCATGGCGCGGTAGATGAGGCCGGTGTAGAAGTCCACGTTCGGGTAGAGGTTGCGCGAGACGAAGTAGTCGTCGCTGAGCGCGTGCTCCTCCAGCTTGAGCGCGATGTCCAGCAGCTCGTCGGACTTGCCGAGGGCCGACAGCACGTCGTGCGCCGCCGCCTTGATGATCTTCGCGCGCGGGTCGAAGCTCTTGTAGACGCGGTGCCCGAAGCCCATGAGCCGGACGCCGTCCTCCTTGTTCTTCACCTTGCGGATGAAGGACTGGACGTCGCCGCCGTCGCGCTTGATCTTCTCCAGCATCTCCAGCACGGACTGGTTGGCGCCGCCGTGCAGCGGGCCCCACAGCGCGCTGATGCCCGCCGAGATGGAGGCGAACATGTTGGCCTGCGAGGAGCCGACCAGGCGCACGGTGGACGTCGAGCAGTTCTGCTCGTGGTCGGCGTGCAGGATCAGCAGCTTGTCGAGCGCGCTGACCACGACCGGGTTCAGCTCGTACTCCTCGGCCGGCACCGAGAACGTCATGCGCAGGAAGTTCTCGACGTAGCCCAGGTCGTTCAGGGGGTAGACCACCGGGTGGCCCACGGCCTTCTTGTACGCGTAGGCCGCGATCGTCGGCAGCTTGGCCAGCAGCCGGATCGTGGAGATGTGGCGCTGCTGCTCGTCGAACGGGTTGTGGCTGTCCTGGTAGAACGTGGACAGCGCGCTGACGACGGAGGACAGCATCGCCATCGGGTGCGCGTCGCGCGGGAAACCGTCGTAGAAGCGTTTGACGTCCTCGTGCAGCAGGGTGTGCTGCGTGATCTCGCCCCGGAAGGCGGCCAGCTCGTCGACGGTCGGCAGCTCGCCGTGGATCAGCAGGTACGCCGTCTCCAGGAACGTGCCGCGCTCGGCGAGCTGCTCGATCGGATATCCCCGGTAGCGCAGGATGCCCTGCTCACCGTCGAGGAACGTGATCGCGGACCGCACGCCCGCCGTGTTGCCGTAACCGGAGTCCAACGTGACCAGACCGGACTGGGCACGCAGCTTGCTGATGTCGAAGCCGGAGTCCCCGACGGTGCTCTCCACCACAGGGTAGCTGTACTCGCTGTCCCCGTGCCGCAGTACTACGGACTTCTCAACGTTGCCGCTGTCGCTCACGTCATCCCTCACCGACGTCGTGCCTCTTGTTGAATCGTCCCGAAGATCGTTCGGGACTCAGAGGTGGAACCGGAGTGCCCTGACCGGTCCACTGTGTCCACTGTCGCTCAATAACTGCCGGACGGTGCACTCGGGGTCGGCCGAAGGGCGCCTGAGTGGCACGGAGTGCCGCACGAACGCTACGCTTCGGCGCCCATCGCGCGCAATCGATGATCGAGCATCGTGTGGCGCCGCCCCGCCGAGACCGTGCGCACCGCCTGACCGAGCGCCCGACGGGAGCCGACCAGCACGACAAGCCTTTTCGCCCTGGTGACGGCCGTGTAGAGCAGATTGCGCTGGAGCATCATCCACGCGCCCATGGTGACGGGGATCACCACCGCCGGGTACTCGCTGCCCTGCGAGCGGTGGATCGTGACGGCGTAGGCGTGGGCCAGCTCGTCCAGCTCGTCGAAGTCGTAACCGACCTCCTCGTCCTCGTCCGTACGGACGGTGAGCGTCTGCTCCTCCTGGCTCAGCGCGGTGACGACGCCGACCGTGCCGTTGAAGACGCCCGCCACGCCCTTGTCGTAGTTGTTGCGGATCTGCGTCACCTTGTCCCCCACCCGGAACACCCGGCCGCCGAAGCGCTTCTCCGGCACGGAGGGGCGGCCGGGGGTGATCTCCTGCTGGAGGAGGCCGTTCAGCGCCCCGGCCCCGGCGGGCCCCCGGTGCATGGGGGCGAGCACCTGGACGTCCCGGCGGGGGTCCAGCCCGAACTTCGCGGGGACGCGCCGGGCCGCGACGTCGACCGTGAGCCAGCCCGCCGCCTCGGTGTCCTCCTCGGCGAAGAGGAAGAAGTCGGGCAGCCCCCGGGTGAGCGGCGGCGCTCCCGCGTTGATCCGGTGGGCGTTGGTGACGACGCCGGACTGCTGCGCCTGGCGGAAGATGCGGGTCAGCCGAACGGCCGGGACGGGCCCGCCCTCGGCCAGCAGGTCCCGCAGCACCTCCCCCGCGCCGACGGAGGGCAGCTGGTCCACGTCCCCCACCAGGAGCAGGTGTGCGCCGGGCGCGACGGCCTTGACCAGCTTGTTGGCCAGCAGCAGATCCAGCATGGACGCCTCGTCGACGACGACCAGGTCCGCGTCCAGAGGCCGCTCGCGGTCGTAGGCTGCGTCACCGCCGGGCTTGAGCTCCAGCAGCCGGTGCACGGTGGACGCCTCCGCACCCGTCAGCTCCGCCAGCCGCTTCGCCGCCCGGCCCGTGGGGGCGGCGAGCAGCACCGTGGCACCCTTGGCCCGGGCGAGCTCCACCACCGAGCGGACCGTGAAGGACTTGCCGCACCCCGGCCCGCCCGTGAGGACGGCGACCTTGCGGGTGAGGGCCAGGCGCACGGCGTCCCGCTGCTCGGGGGCGAGGTCGGCGCCGGTGCGCCGGGCCAGCCAGCCGAGCGCCTTCTCCCAGTCCACGTCGGCGAAGGCGGACAGCCGGTCCTCCCGGGTGTGCAGCAGGCGGCGCAGCTGCCCGGCCAGTGACTGCTCCGCGCGGTGGAAGGGCGGCAGGTAGACGGCGGTCAGCCGCTCCTCGTCGTCGTCCGGGTGCGGCACCCGCTCCCGGACGACGCCCTCCACCTCGGCCGCCAGCTCGTCCAGGCACGCGATGACGAGCCCGGTGTCCACCTGGAGGAGTTTGACGGCGTCCGCGATGAGCCGCTCCTCGGGCAGGAAGCAGTGCCCCTGGTCGGCCGACTGGGACAGCGCGTACCGCAGCCCCGCCTTCACCCGCTCCGGGCTGTCGTGCGGGATGCCCACGGCCTGCGCGATGCGGTCGGCGGTGAGGAAGCCGATCCCCCACACGTCGGCGGCGAGCCGGTAGGGGTGGTCCCGCACGACGCCGATCGAGCCGTCCCCGTACTTCTTGTAGATGCGCACGGCGATGGAGGTGGAGACGCCGACCCCCTGAAGGAAGATCATCACCTCCTTGATGGCCTTCTGCTCCTCCCAGGCCGCGACGATCCTGCGGGTGCGCTTCGGCCCGAGCCCGGGCACCTCGATCAGCCGGGCCGCGTCGGCCTCGATCACCTCCAGCGTCTCCGTGCCGAAGTGGTCGACGATGCGCTCGGCGATGCGCGGCCCGATGCCCTTGATCAGCCCGGAGCCGAGATACCGGCGGATGCCCTGCACGGTGGCCGGAAGGACCGTCGTGTAGTTCTCCACGGTGAACTGCCGGCCGTACTGCGGGTGCGAGCCCCAGCGGCCCTCCATCCGCAGCGACTCGCCCGGCTGCGCGCCCAGCAGCGACCCGACGACCGTGAGGAGGTCGCCGTCGTGCCCCGCGTCCCTGCGCCGCAGCGGGGCGACCCGGGCCACGGTGTAGCCGGTCTCCTCGTTGGCGAAGGTCACGCGCTCGAGGACGCCTTCGAGCACGGCGGGCTGAAACGACATGTGACCGACCGTAACGCCCACCGCCGACACCGGGCGAGGGGGCGGTCGCTTCCTCTCGCGCGCCGGGCGCCGCACGCCGGGCGCGCGGCACGGAGTGAGCGCCGGGTGACCGTACGGGACGACGCCGGCGGTGGGCCCGGGCCCACCGCTTCCCCGACTTGCCCCGCGGTGGCGTCATCGTCTTCAATCCTCCATGTAATCGTTTCCATGAACTCCCCACGACGAGAGGGTTGTTGACGTGGCGGGCACACCGGTCACACCCGGCACTCCGGGCAGCGGGGGCGTCGCGGGCATCAAGGACGTCGCGGCCAGGGCGCGGGTCTCCGTGGCGACGGTGTCACGCGTGCTGAACGGGAACCCGGCCGTGCGCCCCGACACGCGGGACCGCGTCCACCGGGCCATCGCCGCGCTCGGCTACCGGCCCAACGGCGTCGCCCGCTCCCTGCGGACGGACCAGACGCGCACGCTGGGTCTCGTCATCAGCGACGTGCTCAACCCGTTCTTCACCGCCCTGGCCCGTGCCGTCGAGGACGAGGCACGGGCCCACGGCTACAGCGTCGTGTTCGGCAACGCCGACGAGCAGCCGGCGCTGGAGGACCACCACGTGCGGACGCTGCTGGAGCGGCGCGTCGACGGCCTGCTGCTCAGCCCCACCGACGACAGCGCGTCCCAGGTCGCCGAAGTGGCCCGGTCCGGCGTGCCGATGGTGTTCGTGGACCGCTGGATACCGGGCTGCCCGGACGTGCCCGTGGTCCGCACCGACGGGCGGGCCGCCATCGCCACGCTCGTCGGCCACCTGCACGCGCTCGGCCACCGCAGACTCGCCATCATCACCGGTCCGTCGACCACCACCACCGGCAACGAGCGGCTCGACGCCTTCCTCGACGCCCTGCACGCCCACGGGCTGCCCACCCCCGGGCACTACCGGCAGGAGGGCGACTTCCGGGCCGAGAGCGGACGTCTCGCCACCGCCCGCTTCCTGGATCTCCCCGATCCGCCCGACGCCGTGTTCGCCACCGACAACCTCATGGCCCTCGGGGCGATGGACGAGATCCGCTCGCGGGGCCTGCGCGTGCCGGACGACATCGCGCTCGCCGCCTTCGACGACATCCCCTGGTTCCTCCACACCGACCCGCCGCTGACCGCCATCGCCCAGCCCACCGAGGAGCTCGGACACAGCGCGGTGCGCGCCCTCATCAGCCTCATCGAGGGGCGTCCGGCCCGGTCCGTCACCCTCACCGCCGACCTCGTCCCCCGCCGGTCATGCGGCGAGTAGCCGAGCGGCCCAGCACGCCACCGCAGGAAAGGGGTCAGCCGTTGACCAAGGACGCCGTCGCCGAAGCCGCCCCGCCGGGCCCGCCGCTGCTGCGCACCGAAGGCGTCTCCAAGGCCTTCCCGGGCGTCGTCGCGCTCGCCGGGGTCGACTTCGCGGTGCGCGCGGGCGAGGTGCACGTACTGCTCGGGGAGAACGGCGCGGGGAAGAGCACGCTCATCAAGGTGCTCTCCGGAGCCCAACGCCCGGACGGGGGCCGCGTCCTGATGGCGGGCCGCCCGGTGCGGCTGCACGGCGCGCAGGACGCCGAGCGCCTCGGCGTCGCCACGATCCACCAGGAGTTCAACCTGGTGCCGGACCTCACCGTGGCCGAGAACATCTTCCTGGGGCGCCAGCCCCGCCGCTTCGGCCTCGTCGACCGGGCCCGGATGGAGGCGGACGCCGCCGCGCTGCTGGCCCGGGTCGGCGTCGACGTCCCGCCCACGGCGCGGCTGCGCGACCTCGGCGTCGCCCGGATGCAGATGGTGGAGATCGCGAAGGCGCTGAGCATCGACGCGCGCGTGCTCATCATGGACGAACCCACCGCCGTGCTGACCAACGAGGAGGTGGACCGGCTCTTCCGCATCGTGCGGCGGCTGCGCGACGAGGGAGTCGCCGTCGTCTTCATCACGCACAAGCTGGAGGAGGTCGCGGCGCTGGGCGACCGGGTGACCGTCCTGCGGGACGGGCGCAGCGTGGCCGAGGTCCCGGCCGACACCGGTCGCGACGACCTGGTGCGGCTCATGGTCGGCCGCAGCATCGAGCAGCAGTACCCGAGGGAGCCGGGCCCGGTGCGGCCCGGCGGTGTGCCGCTGCTGCGGGTGTCCGGGCTGGGGCGGGCGGGTGCCTTCCGCGACGTGGGCTTCGAGGTGCGCGGCGGCGAAGTGGTCGGTCTGGCGGGTCTGGTGGGCGCCGGGCGGACGGAGGTCGCGCGGGCCGTCTTCGGTGCCGACGCCTACGACCACGGCGCCGTGGAGGTGGACGGCCGCCGGCTGGTCCGGCACGACGTGAACGCCGCGATGGCCGCCGGGATCGGCTTCGTCCCGGAGGACCGCAAGGGTCAGGGGCTGCTGCTGGACGCCTCCGTCGGGGAGAACCTGGGCCTGGTGACCCTGCGCCGGGCCACCCGGGCCGGCTTGGTGGACCGGGCGGGCCAGCGGCGGGCGGCCGCGTCGATGGCCGCCCGCCTCGGCGTGCGCATGGCCGGGCTCGACCAGCACGCGCGTACGCTCTCCGGCGGCAACCAGCAGAAGGTGGCCATCGGCAAGTGGCTGCTCGCCGACAGCAGGGTGCTGATCCTGGACGAGCCCACGCGCGGCGTCGACGTGGGGGCGAAGGTGGAGATCTACCGGCTGGTCAACGAACTCACCGCCGCCGGGCACGGCGTGCTGATGATCTCCAGCGACCTGCCGGAGGTGCTGGGCATGAGCGACCGCATCGTCGTCATGGCCCAGGGCCGCGTCGCCGGGGAGCTGGGTCGGGCGGAGGCGACGCAGGACGCCGTGATGGCCCTGGCCGTCGGCGCGCCCTGACCGGACCGTGCGCGAACACGATGTCAGCAGCACGTACCCGCTACGTACACACACCATGGACAGGGGAGGCACCTCGGTGACCACCGATGTGAAGAGAACCGGGCCGGACGGCGGTCCGGGCGGGCCGGCCGGCGGGAAGTCCTCCGGCGGCGTGCCGCCGGTGCTGCTGCGGGTGTTCCGGGACAACGGCGCGCTGACGGCCCTGATCGCCCTGGTCGCCGTCATGTCGCTGATGTCCCCGGACTTCCTCAACACCGGCAACCTGCTCAACGTCGGCGGGCAGGCCGCGGTGACGGCCGTCCTGGCGTTCGGCGTCACCTTCGTCATCGTCTCGGCGGGCATCGACCTGTCGGTGGGCTCGGTGGCGGCCCTGTCCGCCATGGTGCTGGCCTGGACGGCGACGACGCAGGGCCTGCCGGTGTGGCTGGCCGTGCTGTTCGCGCTGGGCACCGGGTTGGCGTGCGGGCTGGTGAACGGGCTGATGGTGGCCTACGGACGGCTGCCGTCGTTCATCGCGACCCTCGCCATGCTCTCGGTCGCCCGGGGGCTCGCCCTCGTCGTCTCCCAGGGCAGCCCGATCGCCTTCCCCGACCCGGTCTCGACGCTGGGGCGGACGCTCGGCGGCTGGCTCCCGGTGCCCGTTCTGGTGATGGCGGGCATGGCCGTCGTCGCCGCCGTCGTCCTCAACCTCACCTACAGCGGCCGGTCGATGTACGCGATCGGCGGGAACGAGGAGGCCGCCCGGCTGTCGGGCATCCGGGTGCCCCGGCAGAAGCTGGTGATCTACGGGCTGTCCGGCACGTTCGCCGCCGTCGCGGGCATCGTGCTGGCCTCCCGGCTGGCGTCCGCCCAGCCGCAGGCGGCGGCCGGGTACGAACTGGACGCCATCGCGGCGTGCGTCATCGGCGGCGCGAGCCTGTCCGGCGGGGTGGGGCGCGCGTCGGGGACGCTGATCGGCGCGCTCATCCTCGCGGTGCTGCGCAACGGCCTCAACCTCCTCAGCGTGTCGGCGTTTTGGCAACAGGTTGTCATCGGGGCGGTTATTGCGCTGGCAGCACTAGTCGATACACTCCGTCGCCGTACATGATCGATCCGTACCGACAGCACGTGCACTACCTCCCTTTGTTAGCCGCCGATAGCAAGGAAACTGAGGCAAGTAGCCATGCGTACCACCAGACTCCCCCTCGCCGCCGTCGCCGCCGTCCTGGCCCTGACGGCCACCGCGTGCGGTGACGGCTCCGCAGCCGACGACGGGAGCGCCCCGATCGAGATCGGGATGTCGATATCGACGCTCAACAACCCGTTCTTCGTGGAGTTGCAGAAGGGTGCCGAGGCCCAGGCCAAGGACTCCGAGATCGACCTGACCATCACGGACGCCCAGAACGACTCGGCCACGCAGGCCAACCAGATCCAGAACTTCACCAGTCAGAACATGAGCACCATCATCATCAACCCGGTGGACTCCGACGCCGCCGGTCCCTCCGTGAAGGCCGCCGGGAACGCCGACATCCCCGTCGTCGCGGCCGACCGCGCCGTCAACGGCGCCGAGGTGAACACGACGGTGGCCTCCGACAACGTGCAGGGCGGTGAACTGGCCGCGGAGAAGCTCGCCGAGGAGATGGGCGAGGAGGGCAAGGTCGTCGTCCTGCGCGGCATCGCCGGCACCTCCGCCTCGCGCGAGCGCGGCGAGGGCTTCGAGAAGGGCATCGCGCGGTTCCCGGACATCGAGGTCGTCGCGCAGCAGCCGGCCGACTTCGACCGGGCCAAGGGCCTGGACGTCATGACCAACCTCCTCCAGGCGAACCCGGACGTGACCGGCGTCTTCGCGGAGAACGACGAGATGGCGCTCGGCGCCGTGAAGGCCCTGGGCGAGCGGGCCGGCTCCACCGTGACCGTGGTCGGGTTCGACGGCACGGCCGACGGGCTGAAGGCCGTCAAGGCCGGCACGATGGCGGCGACGGTCGCCCAGCAGCCGGACGAGCTGGGCCGGATGGCCGTCCGCAACGCCGCGCGGCTGGCCCGCGACGAGGACGTGGACGAGGAGATCAAGGTGCCGGTGAAGATCGTCACCGAGGAGAACGTGGAGTCGTTCCTCTGACCGGCACGGCGCACACGACGGACGCCCCGCGCCGCCCGCTCGACGTCCTGGTCGTCGGCTCGGCCAACGCCGATCTGGTCACCGTCGTCGAGCGGCATCCGGCACCCGGTGAGACCGTGCTCGGCTCCGACCTCGCCGTCCACCCGGGCGGCAAGGGGGCCAACCAGGCGGTCGCCGCCGCCAGGTTGGGCGCGCGGGCGGGGCTGCTGGCCCGGGTCGGCGACGACGCGCACGGGCGGCTGCTCACCGCGTCCCTGGCGGACGCCGGGGTCGAGACCGGCGCTGTGCTGACGGGCGGGGCGCCCACCGGCGTCGCGCTCATCGCGGTGGACGGGCGGGGCGACAACACCATCGTCGTCTCCCCCGGTGCGAACGGCCGGCTCACGCCCGCCGACGTGGCCGCCGCCCACGAGGTGCTGTCCGCCGCCGCCGTCGTCTCGCTCCAGCTGGAGATCCCGCCCGAGTCGGTGGCCGCCGCCGTCCGGGCGGCCGTGGCCGCCGGCACACGGGTGGTGCTGAACCCCTCACCGCCCGCTCCGCTGCCGCCGGACGTGCTGGCCGCGTGCGATCCGCTGGTCGTCAACGAGCACGAGGCGCGGGCGCTGTTGCGCTCCCCGACCGGGGACGCACCGGCCGCCGACCCGTCCGACGCGGCCGGCCGGGCGGAGGCGCTGCGGCGACGCGGCCCGCGCGGCGTCGTCGTGACGCTCGGGGCGGCGGGCGCCCTGGTCTGCGACCCGCAGGGAACCGAGCACGTCCCGGCCCCCGCCGTCGAGGCGGTGGACGCCACGGGTGCGGGTGACGCGTTCACCGGTGCCCTCGCCTGGCGCCTCGCGCTCGGCGAGGACCTGGCGACGGCCGTGCGGTTCGCCGTGCGGGTCGGGGCCGCGTCCGTCACCCGCCGCGGGGCGCAGACCTCCTACCCGGCGGCCGACGCCCTCCCGTGAGCCCGGCTCCGGACACACGCCGGCCCCGGCGCGCTGCTCGCGTGCCGGGGCCGGGGTGTGGTGCGGGCGGGGCGCACGCCGTGCGACCCGCCCGCCGGGGTCACGGCAGGCCGATCGGCGTCCGCTCCACCATCGGACGGTCGAGCTTCGCGTCGTAGGGGGCCAGCGGTGCGGCGTCGCCGCCCGCCGAACGGGCCGACGGACGGCTTTCGTCCGCCACTCCGGCCCAGCGCAGCACGGCCTCGGTGGCCACGGCGCGCTCGTCCTCGGTCAGCGCGGCGATGTTGGCGCCGTGGTTGGCGCCCGGGGCGGTGAAGACGTAGGAGTCGTCGGCGCGCGGGCCGACGCGGAACGGCTCCGCGCCCCACGGGTCGTTCTCACCGTTGACGAACAGCATCTCCGAGGACCGCCAGCGGACCCAGCGGTCGATGTCCTTCATCGCGTGCCGGTCGAACCGGGGCATGGGGATGTCGTCGGGCACCGCGTTGCTCGGGTGGTAGACGTCCGGGTAGCGCAGCAGGCCCCGCAGGTGCGAGGGGGTGCGCAGCGTCGGATAGCCCAGCTCGGTGGCCGCCTGGTAGTAGTACGGCGTGTACGGCAGCATCCCCTGGTCGGTGTAGAACGCGAAGCCGGAGATCTGGTCGATGTAGTCGTACAGCTCGTCCGTCGTGGCGTCCGTCGTCGGGGCGTCCAGGCAGTCGGCCGCGTCCTGGTACTGGAAGTAGGCCCACACGAAGTCGAGCACGACGACCTCGAAGGCCCGGTCCGTCGTCTCGTACAGCTCGAAGGTGTAGCCCCCCTCCTCGGCCCACTTCTCGTAGCGGTTGACCATCTCGTCGCGCCGCAGGAACGCCTCGCGCTGGATGCCGTTCAGCCGCTCGCGGCACTCCTCGGTGGCGACGTTGCGGAAGAACCGGTCGTAGGCGGTGTTGTTGCGGACGTTGGTGTTGTTGGGCGCGACGTAGGCGACCGTGCCGTCCATGTCCTGCGGGTAGAAACGGCGGTAGTAGGTGGCCGTCATGCCGCCCTTGCTGCCGCCGGTGGAGATCCAGTTCCGGTCGTAGATGTCGTCCAGCGCGTTGTGTATGCGGTGCTGGTCGGTGGCCGCCTGCCAGATGTCGAGCTTGGACCAGTCGGCCGGCTCGGGGCGGGAGGGCGTGAAGAACCGGTACTCCATGGAGACCTGGTTCGCGTCCGCGATCCGCGTCGGCTCGCTGCGGGCCGGGTTGGTGTTCAGGCCGTAGCCGGAGGTGAAGAAGACGGTGGGGCGGTCCTCGGACTTGTGCAGGAGCGAGATCCGCTGCTCGAACGTCCCCTTCCAGGGCCGACGGTGGTCCACCGGCTGCTGGTACCCGAGGACGAAGAACCGGTACCCGCTGACCGGCTTCTCCTCGATGAGCCGCATCCCGTCGATGTCGAGGATGCGGTCCTTGACGTCGGGAACGCCGGGTTCTGCCGTGGTGACGGCCCCCGCCGACGCGGTACCGGTACTCACCGTGCCGATCAGCACGGCGAGAGCCAGCACCCATCTGAGCGCTGCGCGCATGTACAACTCCCCATGGGGTGTGGGTAGGTAGGGTCGCCGCGAACCTATCCGCCGATCGGCGCGATCACCACCCCCCGCCGGGCGGCGCCGTCGTTGGTGTCGGCGGCGGTGTCGGCGGCCGGGCATAGGGTCACGGCATGAATGACATGGGTGACGTGGAGGACGCGCTGGCCACCGGGCCGCGGAACATGCGGCTGCTCCGGTTCGACCCGCTGGAGGAGGGTGCGCGGGACGCGGACTACGTCCTGGTGGCGCTGTGGCACGGGGAGGCACTGCTGCTGGTGAAGGTACGGGAGCGGGCGTGCTGGGAGCTGCCCGGCGGCAAGGTCGAATCGGGCGAGAGCGCCCGTCAGGCGGCGGTGCGCGAGCTGCTGGAGGAGACGGGGCAGCGACCTCCGGCCCGGACACTGCGGTTCGCCGGGTACGCGACGACGGCGATCGGCCCGGCCCAGACCGTGCTGTGCGGTGCGGTGTTCACCGCGCGCACCGAGCGCCCGGAGGCGTTCACCCCGACCGACGAGATCGCCGCGACGCACTGGTGGGACGGTGTGGCGGAGCTGCCCGACGGCGCGTTGCAGACCGTGGACACGTACCTGGCCGAGCTGGTGCGGCCGGGTACGTGATCCGGGCGCCTCAGCCCTCGTAGGTGAGGTTGTCCCCGGAGTTCGGGTCGAAGAGGACGAGGCGGTCCGGGTCGAACCACACGTTCAGCTCGGCGTTCTCCCGGGCGTCGGAGGTGGCCGAGAGCCGGGTGACGAGCTGTGCGGTGCCGCCGGTGGCCAGGTCGGCGGAGCCGGTGACGTCGGCGAGGTCCTGGAGCTGCTGGGCGCGCACCCCTTCCGTCTCCAGGGCGAAGTGCGCGTACTTCTCCGAGCCGAGGGACTCCAGCACGTCGACGGTCGCGGTGAAGGTGCGGCCCTCCTCGCGGGCGTGCTCCTCCACCAGCGCCGCGTCCTCGAAGTGCTCGGGACGCAGGCCCACGATGAGTTCGCGCGGCGCGTCCGCGGCCTCCAGGTGCCGCCGCACCCGGTCGGTGAGGGGCACGTCCCCGAGCGGCGTCGAGAGGTGCCCGTCCTCGACGACGGCGGTCAGGAAGTTCATCGACGGCGAGCCGATGAACCCGGCGACGAACAGGTTCGAGGGCTGGTCGTAGAGGTGCTGCGGTGAGCCGATCTGCTGGACGTGCCCGGCCTGGAGGACGACGATGCGGTCGCCGAGCGTCATCGCCTCCGTCTGGTCGTGGGTGACGTAGACGGTCGTGGTGCCCAGCTGCTTCTGCAACCGGGAGAGGGAGGTGCGCATCTGGCCGCGCAGCTTGGCGTCGAGGTTGGACAGCGGCTCGTCCATGAGGAACGCCTTGGGCTCGCGGACGATCGCGCGTCCCATGGCGACGCGCTGCCGCTGGCCGCCGGAGAGGTTGGCGGGGCGACGGTCCAGGTGCTCGGTCAGGTCGAGGATGCGGGCGGCCTCCTCGACCCGGCGCCGGACCTCCTCCTGCGGCGCCCTGGCCAGCCGCAGCGGGAAGGCCATGTTCTCCCGCACGCTCATGTGCGGGTACAGGGCGTAGGACTGGAAGACCATCGCGATGTCCCGGTCCTTCGGCGCGCGCTCGTTCATCCGCTCGCCGTCGATGCGCAGTTCGCCCGTGGTGATGTCCTCCAGACCCGCCACCATGTTGAGCGTGGTCGACTTGCCGCAGCCCGAGGGCCCGACGAGGATCACGAACTCGCCGTCGCCGACCGTCAGATCGATGTCGGACACCGCGAGCGCGCCGTCCGGGTACCGCTTGGAAACCTTGTCGAGAACGATCTCAGCCATGTTGCTACCCCTTGACGGCGCCGGAGGTCAGCCCAGCGACGATGCGGCGCTGGAAGAAGAGCACGAACAGGACGATCGGCACGGTGATCACCACGGCCGCGGCCGAGATGGTGCCCGTCGGGTCCTCGAACTGGGAGGAGCCGGTGAAGAACGACAGGGCCGCCGGGACCGTACGGGACGCCTCCGACGAGGTCAGCGAGATCGCGAACAGGAAGTCGTTCCAGCAGAAGATGAACACCAGGATCGCGCTGGTGAACACCCCCGGCGCGGCCAGCGGCGCGATCACCCGACGGAAGGCCTGGGCGGGCGTGGCGCCGTCCATCTTCGCCGCCTTCTCCAGCTCCCAGGGGATCTCCCGGAAGAAGGCCGACAGCGTGTAGATGGCCAGCGGCAGCGAGAAGGTGATGTAGGGCAGGATCAGGCCGGGCCAGGTGTCGAACAGGCCCAGTTCCCGCTCGATGTTGAACAGCGGGGTGACGAGCGAGATCTGCGGGAACATCGCGATGAGCAGCGACACCCCGACCAGCGCCCGCTTGCCCGGGAACTCCAGCCGGGCGACGGCGTAGGCCGCCATCGTCGCCAGGGCGACGGCGATGAACGTGGCGATGAGCGCGATCCCGATGGAGTTGATCAGCGCCCGCACGAACTCGTCCGTTTGGAAGATGTCCCCGTAGTTGGCGAGCGTCCAGTCGCGGGGAAAGAGGTTCCCGTCGGTGACCGTCTCCTTGGTCTTGAAGGAGAGCGAGGCGATCCACAGCACCGGCAGCAGCGCGTAGACGATCACCACCACGTTGACGAAGGTCCACCAGGTCTTGCGCCGACCGGGCGACGCGGTCTCCACGGGCATCAGCGCCCACCTCCCTGTGCGCTGCTCCCGGGCGCCGCCGTGCCGAACAGCTTGACGAAGACGAACGCGATGATCGCCACCGCGATGAAGATGAGCACCGACATCGTCGAGCCGATGCCCAGGTTCAGCCCCTGGATGAGATTGCTGTAGGTGATCATCGAGACGGACGAGGTGTCGTTGGCGCCGGACGTCAGGATGAAGATGTTGTCGAAGACGCGGAACGCGTCGAGTGTGCGGAAGAGCAGCGCCACCAGGATGGCCGGCTTCATGACCGGCAGCGTCACCTTCACGAACCGCTGCCACACCCCGGCGCCGTCCATGGCCGCCGCGCGCAGCAGGTCGTCGGGGACGAGGGCGAGCCCGGCCAGCAGCAGCAGCGCCATGAACGGCGTCGTCTTCCACACCTCGGCGAGGATGATGATGGCCAGCGACGCCGCCCGTTCGGTCAGCGGTGCCGAGCCCGGGGTGACGGCCTCGGCGAGATAGCCGGTGTTCGGCGTCCAGGCGTAGAACCAGGAGAACGCGGCGACGACGGTGACGATGCCGTACGGGATCAGGGTCACCGTCCGCACCAGACCGCGCGCGAGCAGGGTGCGGTGCATCGTGATGGCCAGGGCCATGCCCAGCACGAGCTCGATCGTCACCGAGACGACGGTGATGAACAGCGTCACGCCGAACGCCGTCCACCAGTAGGAGTTGGTGAGGACGACGGCGTAGTTCTCCAGGCCGATGAACTCCTGCTGCCCGGGGAAGCGCAGGTCGTAGCGGTGCAGGGAGAGGTAGACCGAGTACACGATGGGCCAGCCGGTGACGGCGACCATGACCAGGGCGGCCGGCGCGCACAGCATCCAGGCCAGGCGCCGCTCGGACTTCTTCCCCTCGCTGTGGGCGCCGCGCAGGACGCGGGTGGACGTCACGGGAGCACCCCCTGCGACTTCAGCGCGGCGTCGAGCTCCTCGCGCAGCGTGTCGGCCGTCTGCTCGGGATCGATGGCCGAGGGCGGGGAGAGGATCTTGGCCGTCACGATGGAGAGGTTCTGGTAGACGGGGGTGAGCGGTCGCACGGCGGCGTCCTCCAGGGCGGCACGGATGGTGTCCTTGGGCGGGTACGCCATGTCCATGGTCGGGTTCGTCTCCGGGTCGGCCGGCTCCGAGGGATCGAGCGGCGTCTCGTCCTCGTACACGCTCTCCAGACTCGGCGGGAGCCCGGAGCGCAGGGCCTGGAACTTCTGGCTCCGGGCGCTGCGCAGGCAGAGCGTGGCGTCGAAGGCCTCGTCCCGGTGGCGCGAGTAGGTGCTCACCGCCAGGTTGTAGCCGCCGACGGTGACGCGGCTCTCCCCGCCCTCCTCGAAGGACGGGTAGCGGGCCCATTGGAAGTGCTCCACCTCCTCCGGCTTCTCGGCCGCGTAGGAGGCGTAGACGAACGGCCAGTTGAACTCGAAGGCGCCCTGCCCGGCTTGGAAGGCCAGCCGCACCTGGTCCTCCTGCATGTTCGTCAGGGACGGGCTGGTGACGCCGGAGGTGGTGATCTCCTTCAGCAGGCGCAGCGCCTCCACCACGCCCTCGTCGACGACGGCCTCCGTGCCCTCCTCGTTGAGCAGCTGCCCGCCAGCGGAGGCGACGAGGCTGTTGAAGAACACCACCAGGCCCTCGTACTGGGCGCCGGTGAACAGCAGGCGGTAGGGCTCCCCCTCGTCCTTGAGCCGCTGCGCCGTCGCGAGCGTCTCCTCCCACGTCCGCGGCGGCTCGGGAGTGATGCGGTCGTCGTACCAGAGGAGCTGGACGTTGGTGTTCTTCGGCGCGGCGTAGACCGCGTCCTGCCAGAGCACCGTGCGCAGCGGCCCCGGGAGCACCCCCTCGGTCGCCTGCTCGCGGCGCTCCCCCGTCCACTCCACGATCCAGCCCGCCTCGGCGAACTCCGGCACCCAGGTGACGTCGAGCCCGAGGATGTCCAGGCCCTTGTCCTCGGCCGCCAGCCGCCGGACCATCTGCTCACGCTGCCCGTCCGCCTCGCGCGGGAGCTGGTTGTAGACGATGCGGTAGCGGCCGTCCGCCTCCTCGTTGCACCGGTCCACGACCTGCTGGAGGTTCTCCTCGGGCGCGGTGTAGAAGTTCAGCACCGTTCCGCCGTCCTCCGAGCCGCAGCCGGCGAGCAGGCTCGCCGCGAGCAGCGCCGCTCCCCCTACGCGGCCGACGCGCCCCGGCGGGCGGGGCCCCACCCGTCCCCGGGCCGCCGGACCGTTCGGGGGCGGGTGAAGCTGCGCCCTCCCGGTCGCTCCCCACGCCTTCACCATCCCGGGCCTCCTCGCCCGCGCCAGCAGACGCGACACGCTCGCGGTGTGCCGGCCGGATGCGCGGCACGCTGCCCCTGTCTGTGCCACGTGTCACGGGACCTACACCCTGAGTAGGGCTCATTCGGCCCGTATGCGCCGTGCGGTCACCGGGCGCCGGTGCGGGAGGCGTCAGACGCGGGAGGGCGCCGGGGCGCCGGTGAACGTGCGCCACAGCGCCGCGTAGCGCCCGTCCGCGGCGAGGAGCTCCGCGTGCGTGCCGTCCTCGACGACCCGTCCGTGGTCCAGGACGATCACCCGGTCGGCCCGCTGCGCGGTGGTGAGCCGGTGGGCGACGACGAGGGTGGTGCGACGCCCGGCGAGCCGGTCGGTGGCCTGGTTGACCAGCGCCTCGGTGGCCAGGTCCAGCGCGGCCGTCGCCTCGTCGAGCAGCAGGATCGCCGGGTCGACCAGCTCGGCGCGGGCGAGCGCGATGAGCTGGCGCTGGCCGGCCGACAGGTTGCGGCCGCGCTCCCCCACGGCGTGGAGGTAGCCGCCGGGCAGGGAGGCGATCATGTCGTGCGCGCCGACCGCCCGGGCGGCGGCCTCCACCTCGGCGTCGGTGGCCTCCGGCCGGCCGTAGGCGATGGCGTCCCGCACGGTGCCGGGGAAGAGGAACGGCTCCTGCGGGACGACCCCCAGGTGGCTGCGGTAGGCCGTCAGGTCCAGGTCCCGGACGTCGGCGCCGTCGACGAGGACCCGGCCCCCGGTCACGTCGTAGTACCGGGCCACCAGCTTGACCAGGGTGGACTTCCCGGCGCCCGTCTCGCCGACGAAGGCCACCGTCTGGCCCGCCGGGATGGTGAGGTCGAGCCCTTCCAGGGCCGCCTCGGCCAGCGGGGTGCCGTCGGCCGAGCGGTAGTGGAAGCGGACGTCGTCGAAGGTGATCTCCCCGCGCGGCCGACCGGGCTCCACCGGCTCGGCGGCGGCCGGGGTGCTCGTGCGCTCGCGGAGCAGCTCACGGATGCGGCCCAGCGAGACGACGGCCTGCTGGTAGCCGTCGAAGACCTGGGAGAGCTGCTGCACCGGGGCGAAGAACAGCTCGATGTAGAGCAGGTAGGCGACGAGCGCGCCCGCCGTGAGGGTGCCGGCCGCGACGCGGTCGGCACCCACGATGAGGACGGCCGCCGTGGCCAGCGCCGCGAGGAGCTGGACGAAGGGGAAGTACACCGAGACCAGCCACTGCCCGCGCACCCGGGCCCGGCGGTAGCCGTCGCTGCGGCGGGCGAAGCGGTCGGTGCCCAGGTGCTCGCGGCGGAACGCCTGCACCATGCGCAGCCCGGCCACCGACTCCTGGAGGTCGGCGTTGACGACGCTGACCCGCTCCCGGGCCAGCTCGTACGCCTTGACCGACTGCCGCCGGAAGAACACCGTGCCCACCACGAGCGGCGGCAGCGTCGCGAAGACGACCAGGGCGAGCTGCAGGTCGATGACGAGCAGGACGCCCAGGATGCCGAAGAAGCTGATGATCGAGACGAAGGCGGTGACCAGGCCCGTCTGGAGGAACGTGGACAGGGCGTCGACGTCGGTCGTCATCCGGGTCATGACCGCGCCGCCGAGGTGACGCTCGTAGTAGTCGAGGCCGAGGCGCTGCAACTGGGCGAAGATCTTCAGCCGCAGGGCGTAGAGCACCCGCTCGCCGGTGCGGCCGGTGAAGCGGATGGCGGCGTACTGCGAGGCCCACTGCCCGACGACGACCAGGAGCGCGAAGACCGCCGCCGTCCACACGGCCGCCAGGGCCGAGCGGTTCACGCCCTCGTCGATGCCGTGCCGGATCAGGACGGGGAGCGCCAGCATGGCCACGGCGTCCAGGGCGACGAAGACCAGCGCGAAGGCGAGCGGGCGGCCGAAACCGGCCAGCAGGTGGCGCAGCCCGTAGCCGCCCTCGCCCTGCGGTCCGCTCCGCTCGGCGCCCTCCTCGTCGACCTCGGGGACGTCCGTGGCGGGCGGCAGGGCGGCGACCTTGGCCAGCAGCTCGGGGCTGCCGGGTGAGGCCGCCAGCTCGGCGCCCCAGGAGCCGGGCCGCCCGCTCTGCGCGGCCAGGGTGCCCGTGCCCGCCGCCCCGGCCGCGTCCGCGTCGCCGGACCCCTCCGGGCGCGCCCACAGCTCGGGCGTGATGCCGTCCACCGTGCGGTGGCCGTCGTGCGCCGCCTGCCCGGCCGGGTCGCGCGCGATGTCGCCCAGCTCGTCGGGGTCGGTGAGGAGCCGACGGTAGAGCGGGCAGCGCGCGGTCAGCTCCTGGTGGGTGCCGGCGTCCACGAGCCGACCCCGGTCGAGCACCGCGATCCGGTCGGCGAGCGCGAGGGTGGACTGCCGGTGGGCGATGAGCAGGGTCGTCCGGCCGCGCATGACGCTGCGCAGGGCCTCGTGGATCTCGTGCTCGATGCGGGCGTCCACGGCGGAGGTGGCGTCGTCGAGGATCAGCAGCCGGGGGTCGGTGAGGATCGCCCGGGCCAGGGCGATGCGCTGGCGCTGCCCGCCGGAGAGGGTCAGGCCCTGCTCGCCGACGACGGTGTCGTAGCCCTCGGCCAGCTCCTCGATGAAGCCGTCGGCCTGGGCGGCGCGGGCGGCGGCGCGTATCTGCGCGTCCGTGGCGTCGGGAGCGCCGAAGGCGATGTTCTCCCGGACGGAGGAGGAGAACAGGAAGCTGTTCTCGGGCACCAGGCCGATCGCCGAGCGCAGGGAGGCCAGCGTCAGGTCCCGCACGTCGTGCCCGCCGACGCGGACGGCGCCGCCGGTGACGTCGTAGTAGCGCGGCAGCAGCATCGACACCGTCGACTTGCCGCTGCCGCTGGTGCCCACCACGGCGAGGGTCTCGCCCGGCCGCACCCGGAGGCTGACGCCGTCCAGCACGGGGTGGTCCGGGTCGTAGCCGAAGGTGACGCGGTCGAACTCGACGGACGCCGGGGCGTCGGCGGGCAGCTCGTGGGCGTCGGGCCGCTCGGTCATCTGCGGCTCGGTGTCGATGAGGTCGTAGACGCGCTCCACGCCGGCGCGGGCCTGCTGCCCGATCGTCAGCATGGCCGCGAGCATCCGGACGGGGCCGACCAGCTGCGCGAGGTAGGTGGAGAACGCGACGAAGGTGCCCAGCGTGATCGAGCCGTTCACCGCCATCCAGCCGCCCAGCGCCAGCATGGCGACCTGGCCCAGGGAGGGCAGGGACTGCAGGGCCGGGGTGTAGCGGGCGTGGAAGCGCAGGGTGCGCAGCCGCGCCGCGTACAGCACCCGGCTGACGGCGCGCAGCTTGGCCTTCTCCTGGCCCTCCTGCCCGAAACCCTTCACGACACGGACGCCGGTGATCGCGCCGTCCACCACCGAGGCCACCGCACCGGCCTGCTGCTGCGCGTACCAGGTCGCCGGGAAGAGCCGGGCCCGGCTGAGGGAGGCGATCCACCACAGCAGCGGGAAGACGGCGAGGGAGACGAGGGTGAGCAGCGGGGAGAGGGCCACCATGACGACGAGCGCGACGGCGAACAGCAGCACGTTGCCGATCATCATGGGGACCATGAAGAGCAGGCTCTGCACGAGCTGGAGGTCGCTGGTGCCCCGGCCGACGACCTGCCCGGTGGACAGCTCGTCCTGACGGCGGCCGTCGAGCCGCACGAGGGCCCGGTACATGTCCGTGCGCAGGTCGTGCTGGACGTCCAGGGCGAGCCGGCCGCCGTAGTAGCGGCGCACGAAGGTCAGCGCGTAGACGACGACGGCGGCGCCGATCAGCAGGGTGATCCACCGCGGCATGTCCGCCGTACGACCTGCGGCGACGTCGTCGATGACGGCCTTGGTGATCAGGGGGACGAGAGCCAAGACGCCCATGCCGGCGAGCGAGGCGCCGAGGGCCAGCAGGACGTTGCGCCGGTAGTGCCAGCACTGCCGCGTCAGCCGCCGCGCCCAGCCGGGTGCCGCCGCCCCGGTCCCGGCCGCGCGCCCGTGCTCGGCCCCGGTTCCGGCCTCTTCGCCGGTTCCGGTCTCCGATGGTGCCGTCCCCGTCGTCACGTGGCCCCGCCCTTCCGGTCGTCCTGTCCCGCCGGAAAGCCCCAACGTCCCGGGGCCCGGTTTCATTCCACCTGGTCAGGTCGGTGGTGTCGGGACGGGCGGGTCCGATCGGGTGGTGGCGGGGCGGGCGGCGACGCGGACCGGTCAGAAGCGCGGACGGCCGTCGCTCGGCCGCAGGCCCATGGTGTCCAGCCAGGTGGGGCGGCCACCGCAGAGGATCTCGGACAGGAGGAGGAGCCGGGTCAGCCCGTCCCACTCGGCCTCGTCCTGGAGGTCGGCGACGCACTCGATGCCGTCGGGGGCGATGACGGCGGCGGTGTGGTCGGCGGGCTCGACGGTGTCGGTGTCGGCGGGGGCCGAGAAACGGGCCCACACGGCCTTGCCGCTGGCGCCGGGGGTCGTCCACCCCCAGTCGTCGGAGAGGTGGTCGACGATCTGGAGGCCGCGCCCGCCCTCGGCGAGGTCGTCCGCGTCGCGCACGGCCGGCGCGGTGGTGCCGGGGTCGATGACGGCGCACAGGACGGTGCCGCCCTGCCGGAGCAGGCTCAGCATCACGGGCTGGGCCGTGGGCGGGTCCCACGGCTCGGCGCTGTGGCACAGCGCGTTCGTGACCATCTCCGACACGGATATCGCTATGTCGTCGGTCAGCTCCTCCAGGCCCCAGCCGCGCAGCGCGGCGCGGGCGTAGGCGCGGGCCTGGCCGGGCGAGCGGGGCCCGCACTCCAGCGTCCAGGCGGCGAAGGCCGATGTGTCGACGGGCGCGACGGGCGCGACAGGGGCGGCGGGGGGCGCGGGCCGGACGGAGGGCTTCGTCAGGGACCAGGGGCCGGGCCCGGCCGGGCTGTCGGCGCCGCCTGGTCCGCAGGGGTTCCGGGAACTGTACGAGAGGCCGCCGGACGTGTCGGGGGCAGCGGTAGCCGCCCACCTAGCCGGTTGAGTCATCGTCCAACCCCGCAGCCGTTGTCTCCGTGGCGCTCACGTCGCTGGGAACACTCTTGCGTGTTCCATCCTGTGGCAACTGTACTTACGGCTGCAAGTGCGGATGCAAGTACAGATGCAATTACGGGGGTTCCTGAGGCAGTATTCAGCCAGAGATCATGGTGGTACTGAAGTGACAAAAGAGGCAGAAGTGGCAGGTATGACAGGCACGGCACTCCCCACGACGGCGGCGTACGGCACCGACACCCCCGAGGACGGCACCGGCGCCAACGGCGTGCCGGCCGACCGGCTGCTCGGCGTCAGATGGCGCAAGAGCCGACGCAGCAACCCCAGCGGCAACTGCGTGGAGGTGGCCGAACTGCCGGGCGGCCGCGTCGCCGTACGCAACTCCCGGTTCCCCACCGGGCCGGCGCTGATCTACACCGAGGCGGAGATCACCGCCTTCATCCTGGGCGCCAAGGACGGCGAGTTCGACGACCTCGTGACCGGCCGCTGACCCGTTGTACAGTCCGCTCCCGTAATGGGAGACTTGGCGGCCGTCCCCTTACCACCAGCACCACAGAGCCCGCAGGAGCAGGCGTGATGTCAGCCCAACCCGAGTACGACTCCTCGGTCCGTCGGCTCCTGGCCCAGCCGCGCGGCGGGCCGACGGTGCTGCGCATCGTGCTCGGCACCCACCTGCGGCGGATGCGGGAGGCCAGCGGCATCACCCGGGAGGCCGCCGGGGACGCGATCCGCGGCTCGCACGCCAAGATCAGCCGGCTCGAGCTCGGCCGCGTCGGCTACAAGGAGCGGGACGTCGCGGACCTGCTCACGCTCTACGGCGTGCACGACCCCGAGCAGCGCGAGGAGTTCCTCACCCTCGCCCGGCACGCGAACAACCCGGGATGGTGGCACCAGTACGGGGACGTGCTGCCCGGGTGGCTGGAAACGCTCCTCGGTCTGGAGGAGGCCGCCTCCCTGATCCGGACGTACGAGGTCCAGTTCGTGCCCGGCCTCCTCCAGACGGCCGCGTACGCCAGGGCCGTCACCCTGCTCGGCCACGGCCGGGCCGGGGACGCCGAGATCGAACGCCGGGTACGGCTGCGGATGCGCCGCCAGGAGTGCCTGACGCGGGAGCACGGCCCCCGGCTGTGGGCGGTCATCGACGAGGCCGCCCTGCGGCGCCCGCTCGGCGGCCCCGAGGTGATGCGCGGGCAGATCAGGCACCTGCTCGACGTCGCCGAACGGCCGAACGTCACCCTCCAGGTGGCGCCCTTCAGCATCGGCGGCCTGGCGGCGGCCGGAGGCCCGGTGACGCTGCTGCGGTTCACCGAGCCGGACCTCCCCGACATCGTCTACCTGGAGCAGCTCACCAGCGCCCTCTACCTCGACAAGCGGGCCGAGGTGGAGACGTACATGGTCGTGATGGACCGCCTGTGCGCGGCCGCCGACACCCACGCGCGCACGACGGAGTTCCTGCGCCGGCTGCTCACGGAGCTGTGAGGCCCGTGCGCAGCCGGGCCCGGCTCAGATGAGGCCCTGGGCGAGCATCGCGTCGGCCACCCGCTCGAAGCCGGCGGCGTTGGCGCCGAGCACGTAGTCGCCCGGCGCCCCGTACCGTTCGGCGGTCTCGTGGCAGGTGGCGTGGATGTCGCGCATGATGCCCGTCAGCGCCTCCTCCACCTCCTCGTGCGTCCACGGCGTTCGGGCGGCGTTCTGGCGCATCTCCAGAGCGCTGGTGGCCACCCCGCCCGCGTTGGCGGCCTTGCCGGGGCCGAAGGCCACGCCCGCCTCCGTGAACGCCGTGACGGCCTCGGGCGTGCAGGGCATGTTGGCGCCTTCCGAGACGGCCTTCACGCCCGCCTGGACGAGCGCGGCGGCGGCCCGGCCGTCCAGTTCGTTCTGCGTGGCGCAGGGCAGGGCCACGTCCGCCGGGACGTCCCAGACGCTGCCGCCGGACACGTGGCGGGCCGAGGAGCCGCGCCGCTCGACGTAGTCGCTGAGCCGGCCCCGCTCGACCTCCTTGACCTGCCGCAGCAGCTCGACGTCGACACCCTTCTCGTCCACCACGTAACCGCCCGAGTCGGAGCAGGTCAGGACGTGGGCGCCGAGGGCCTGGGCCTTCTCGACGGCGTAGATCGCGACGTTCCCGGAGCCGGAGACGGTGACCTGCTGGCCGTCCAGCTCCTCGCCGCGCACCCGCAGCATCTCGGCGGCGAAGAGCACGGCGCCGTAGCCGGTGGCCTCCTTACGGGCCAGGGAGCCGCCCCAGCCGGGCGCCTTGCCGGTGAGCGCGCCGGCCTCCCAGCGGTTGGTGACGCGGCGGTACTGGCCGAAGAGGTAGCCGATCTCGCGACTGCCGACGCCGATGTCGCCGGCCGGGACGTCCGTGTGCTCGCCCAGGTGGCGGTACAGCTCGGTCATGAAGGACTGGCAGAAGCGCATGACCTCGGCGTCGGACCGGCCGCGCGGGTCGAAGTCGCTGCCGCCCTTGCCGCCGCCGATGCCGAGCCCGGTGAGCGCGTTCTTGAAGATCTGCTCGAAGCCGAGGAACTTCACGATGCCGAGGTTGACGGAGGGGTGGAAGCGCAGCCCGCCCTTGTACGGGCCGAGCGCGCTGTTGAACTCGACGCGGAAGCCCCGGTGGACCTGGATCCGACCGGCGTCGTCCTGCCACGGCACGCGGAACATCAGCTGCCGCTCCGGCTCGCAGATCCGCTCGACGATCCGCGCCTCCACCAGTTCGGGACGGGCCCGCAGCACCGGGCCGAGGGTGTCCAGCACCTCGTGGACCGCCTGGTGGAACTCGGGCTCACCCGGGTTGCGCCGCAGGATCTCGTCGTACAGCTCGTCGCGCATCGCGTGGCATCCTCTCCCTCGGCCTCCGTCTCCGCCGACCGTAGAGGCCTCGGAGGGACGTCGGGCCAAACTGTCGCACACCCCACAAGGGCGTCGGGAGGGCGGGCACCGGGTCGGGGGACGGGCGGGGCGGCCGGGACGTCGCGGCGGAAAAGGGAACGGCCCCGGAGAGTCAGGCCTCTCTCCAGGACCGTTCCGGCGGGGCGTCGCGCTGGTGGCACTTGACGGGCCAGCACCCCCCACAGGGCCAGCACCGCCGCCTAGCGTCTTCGACACCCCGTCCCGCGGGATTACGTGAGGGAGTCTGGTCGATAATCACCACGGTTTGCACATCGACCGAACAGAATCAGTAACGTTGTGTGTTAAATGAGTGGCAGGAAGTAATACACCTACCAGTTGGTAACCGAACGCTCGCAAGCTCCCTACCAGCGGTAATGTGCCAGACGCTGGGCACGATGCCCAACAGGACCTGTCAACGGCGGCTTACAGGCCGCCGGGAACACGGCCGAAACACGTCGGTCACCCTGCCGAAATCATGGCCTTCCAGTGCACCGTGCACATGCGCGCGGCCCATGCGGCCGTCCGACGGCCTCAGCACCGGACGGCGTCACCGTCGGAGCCCTCCGTCAGCGGCCCGCCGCGATCTGCCGGGACATGATCGTCGTCAGCTCGTACGCCGTGTGGGACGCCGCGACGGAGGTGATCTCGGCGTGGTCGTACGCCGGCGCCACCTCCACCAGGTCGGCGGAGACCAGATGGCACCCGGCGAGGCCGCGCAGGATCTCCAGCAGCTCGCGCGAGGTGAGGCCGCCCGCCTCGGGCGTGCCCGTACCCGGCGCGTGGGCGGGGTCCAGCACGTCGATGTCGATCGAGATGTACAGCGGGCGGTCCCCGATGCGCTGGCGCAGCTGGTCGGTGACCTCGTCGACGCCGCGCCGCATGACGTCGGCGGAGGTGACGATGCCGAAGCCCATCTTCTCGTCGTCGTCCAGGTCCTTCTTCCCGTACAGCGGGCCCCGGGTGCCCACGTGGGACAGCGCCGAGGTGTCGAGGACGCCCTCCTCCACCGCGCGGCGGAACGGCGTGCCGTGGGTGTACTCGGCGCCGAAGTAGGTGTCCCAGGTGTCCAGGTGGGCGTCGAAGTGCAGCAGGGCCACCGGCCCGTGCCTGCGGGCCACCGAGCGCAGCAGCGGCAGCGCGATGGTGTGGTCGCCGCCCAGTGTCATCATGCGGGCGCCGCTGTCCAGGATCTCGTCGGCGGCGGCCTGCACCGTCTCGACGGCCTCGTCGATGTTGAACGGGTTCACCGCGATGTCGCCGGCGTCCGCCACCTGGGCCAGGGCGAAGGGGGAGGCGTCCTGGGCCGGGTTGTAGGGGCGGAGCAACCGGGAGGCCTCGCGGATCGCGTTGCCGCCGAAGCGGGCGCCGGGCCGGTAGGACACGCCCGAGTCGAAGGGGACGCCGACCACCGCGACGTCCGCGCCGCCGACCTCGTCCAGCCGCGGCAGCCGGGCGAAGGTGGCCGGGCCGGCGTAGCGCGGGACGCGGGAGGAGTCGACGGGACCGACGGGACGGCCGGAGGGGTGGGGGCTCGTCTCACTGCTCATACGCGCGAGGGTAGGTGGCGCGCGGGCGTCCCTGACATGGACGTTTCTGAGCGGAGAGGTGCCGGGTTTTGGACACATGGTCCATCGACCGCACGTACGGGCGACAATGGCGGCATGCCCGCACCCATGGAACCGCCCGTCGGCCCCCCGCCCCCGCAGCCCCCCGTGCCCACCCGCGCGGAGCTGGTCGAGCACCTGCGGCACACCCGCATCGCCGGGGACGTCGCGACACCGCGCGAGAACAACCTGGCGCACTTCCGGGCGCTGGCCAACGGGGACCGCTACTACTGGTTCGGGCTCGAACTGGGCGACCGCTGGACCGACGAGCAGGACGTGCTGGCCGTCATGGCGGAGCGGGTGGGGGTCGTCGACGACCCGGAGCACCGCGCCGGACAGGACACCATCGACCCGGACCTCACCGTGGACGCCCTGGAGCGGGCCGCCGTGCGGCTGCGCAAGGCCGCCGACGCGGGTGAGCGGGTCCTCTTCGCCACCGGCCACCCGGGCGGGCTGCTCGACGTGCACCGCAGCGTGGCCGCCGCGCTCCGCGTCGCCGGGTGCCACGTCGTCCGGGTGCCGCTGGGCCTGGTGGCCGACGAGGGCGTCGTCGTCCAGCTCGCCGACGTCGCCATGCACGAGCGCGGGGCGACCCTGTGGCACACCCACTCCCCCGAGCCGATGCGGGCCATCCTCGACGCCCTGCCCCGGCACGGCGAGCCGCTGCCCGACCTCGTCCTCGCCGACCACGGATGGGCCGGGTACGCCGGGCAGCAGGGGCTCGACACGGTCGGCTTCGCCGACTGCAACGACCCGGCGCTCTTCCTCGCCGAGGCCGAGGGCACCCTCGCGGTGGCGGTACCGCTCGACGACCACGTGGTGAACCCGCGCTTCTACGAGCCCATGACCGCCTACCTGCTGGCCGCCGCCGGGCTCGCGCTCTGACGTCCGCCGGGCCGACAAGGGGTCCAGGGGGGCCAGGGGTCCAGGAGGGTGTCAGCGCGAGCGGGGGACGCGGACGGCGCCCTCCTGGATGACGGAGGCCACCAGGCGCCCGTCCGCCGTGTAGATGCTGCCCTTGCCGAGCCCCCGGCCGCCCTGCGCGGTGGGGCTCTCCTGGTCGTACAGCAGCCACTCGTCGGCCCGGAAGGGGCGGTGGAACCACATCGCGTGGTCGAGGCTGGCCCCGACGACGTCCCCGACCGTCCAGCCGCCCCGGCCGTGCGCGAGCAGGACCGAGTCCAGCAGCGTCATGTCCGAGACGTAGGTGGCCAGGCAGATGTGCAGCATCGGCTGGTCACGCTCGCCGTCCAGCTTGCCGTTGGTGCGGAACCACACCTGTGAGCGCGGCTCGGCCGGGCCCCTCCCGGCGGCGGCGTACGGCGGCTCGTTGACGTAGCGCAGGTCGACGGCCGCGCGGGCCTCCGCCAGCCGCTCGGCGACGCTGGGGTCGGAGAACAGGTGCGCGTGCCGGGGCAGCAGCTCGGCGGCCGTCGGCAGCGACTCCGGGTCGGGCGCGTCGGGCATCGGCGCCTGGTGCTCCAGCCCCTCCTCGCGCACCTGGAAGGACGCGGAGAGGTGGAAGATCGGCTGCCCGTGCTGGACGGCGACCACCCGCCGCGTGGTGTAGGAACGCCCGTCGCGGATGCGGTCGACGTTGTAGACGATGGGCGCGCCGGGATCCCCCATCCGCAGGAAGTAGGCGTGCAGCGAGTGCGCGGGGCGCTCGGCGGGCACGGTGCGCCCTGCGGCCACCAGGGCCTGCGCGGCCACCTGCCCGCCGAACACCCGCGGGATGATCGCGGAGCGGCTGGCGCCTCGGAAGATGTCCTGCTCGATCCGCTCCAGGTCGAGCAGATCGAGCAGGGACGCCAGAGCCTCGCTCACCGCTGGTTCACAGCCCCATCGACTTCGCGACGATCGAGCGCATGACCTCGCTCGTCCCGCCGTAGATGCGCGTCACGCGGGTGTCCGCGTACAGCCGGGCGATCGGGTACTCGCGCATGTAGCCGTAACCGCCGTGCAGCTGGAGGCAGCGGTCGATGACCTTGGCGGCCAGCTCGGTGGTGAACAGCTTGGCGGAGGCGGCGTCGGCGGCGGTCAGCTCACCGGCGTCGTGCGCGTCCAGCGCCCGGTCGACGACGGCCTGCATGGCGTCGACGTCGGCCTTGCAGTCGGCCAGGACGAACTTGGTGTTCTGGAAGGACGCGACGGTCTTACCGAAGACGGTCCGGTCGGTGACGTAAGCCTGCGCGAAGCGCACGGCCGCGTCGGCCTGGGCGTAGGCACCGACGGCGATGCCCAGCCGCTCCTGCGGCAGGTTGTGGGCCAGGTAGGAGAAGCCCTTGCCCTCCTCGCCGAGCAGGTCCTCCACCGGCACCTTGACGTCGGTGAAGCTCAGCTCGGCGGTGTCGGAGGTCTTCAGGCCCAGCTTGTCGAGCGTGCGGCCCACCTCGTAGCCCTCGCTGTGCGCGTCGACGACGAGGATGGAGATGCCGCTGCGCCGGTCCTCCGGCGTGGGCGGGGCGGTGCGGGCGCACACCAGCACGCGGTCGGCCTGGACGCCGCCGGTGATGAAGGTCTTGGCACCGTTGAGGACGTAGTGCGTGCCGTCCTCGGAGAGCTTGGCGGTGGTCTTCATGCCCGCGAGGTCCGAGCCGGTGCCCGGCTCCGTCATCGCGATCGCGGTCATCATCCCGCCCGAGACGAAGCCCGGCATCCAGCGGCGCAGCTGCTCCTCGGTGCCGTACTTGAGCAGGTAGGGCAGGCAGAGGGCGGTGTGGACGCTGGAGCCGCCGAAGCTGACCCCGGCGCGCGCGCACTCCTCGCTGATGACGGCGCTGAACTTGAAGCTGCTCTCGCCGGCGCCGCCGTACTCCTCGGGCACCTCGATGCCGAAGACGCCCAGCTCGCCGAGCTTCTTGTAGAGGTCGCGGGGCACCATGCCGTCCTGTTCCCACTGGGGGTAGTACGGGGCGACCTCGTTGGCGACGAACTCCCGGACGGTCTGCCGGAACGCCTCATGGTCCTCGTTGAACACCGTGCGACGCATGGACGCGCCTCCCTCGGGTAGCTGTCGAACGCCTGTCTAAGCGCTTGCTCAGTCGAAGTTACCCAGCGGTCCCACCCGCTGTCCAGAGTCGCACGCCCCCGGCCCGCCCGGTGCTGCGCCCGGCCGTCGGCACCGCCGCCCGGCCCCCCTGCTACCGTCCGCCGACATGGACGACGACGGGGTGTACGTGGGCAGCGCGGGCCGGGACGCCGCACTGGACCGGGGCTGGCTTCTGGGCCACTTCAAGGAGGCCGGCGACCCGCGCCACAGCGAGGCCGTGGAGATCAAGTGGGGGGTGCACCCCGTGGGCGACCGGCGGACGCAGTGGGTGACCGGCGAGACCCGCACCGCCCTCCTCGTCCTCATCAGCGGGCGGTTCCGGCTGGAGTTCCCGGGCCGCAGCGTGACCCTGGCCGAGCAGGGCGACTACGTCGTCTGGGCGAAGGGGGTGGACCACTCCTGGTACGCGGAGGAGGAGTCCGTGGTGCTGACCGTCCGCTGGCCCTCCGTCCCCGGCTACCGCGCTGCGGGCTGACCGCCTGCGGCAGACCGCCCGCAGCGGAACACCCCCCGGCCGGACCCGAGCTGACGGCGCCTCGGCACCGGCCGGTCGGCACCGGCCGTCCGGCGCTGCGTCCGGCCCCGGACACGACGAAGGCCCCTGCCTGGTCTCCCAGCACAGGGGCCTCGCCCTCAAGGGTGAACGACGGGACTTGAACCCGCGACATCCTGGACCACAACCAGGTGCTCTACCAGCTGAGCTACGCCCACCACGTCCGGTCATGCGACCGGCTTCCGCCGACCGCCTGCTGCGGGGCTTCCCGCACCGGCCGGATACGAGTGTACAGGGTCGGGGCGGGTGCTCGCGCACGCCTTTTCGGGGGCGCCCCCGGTGGCTCAGGCCCCGCCCGCGTGGCGGGCGGCGATGGCCTTGGCGGCGTCGGAGTCCGGGCCGGGGGGCGGCACGAAGACCGCCTCCCGGTAGTAGCGCAGCTCGGCGATGGACTCGCGGATGTCCGTGAGCGCCCGGTGGGTGCCGCCCTTCTCGGGGCTGTTGAAGTACGCCTTCGGGTACCAGCGGCGGGCCAGCTCCTTGATCGACGAGACGTCGACGAGCCGGTAGTGCAGGTGGGCGTCGAGCGCCGGCATGTCCCGACTGAGGAAGCCGCGGTCGGTCGCGATGGAGTTGCCGCACAGCGGCGCCCTCCCCGCCTCCGGCACGTGCTCCTGCACATACGCCAGGACCCGGGCCTCGGCGTCGGCGAGTGTGGTGCCGCCGTCGAGGGCGTCCAGGAGCCCCGAGCTCGTGTGCATCGTCCGCACGACGTCCGGCATGGACGCCAGTGCCTCGGCGGGGGGACGGATCACGATGTCCACCCCCTCGCCGAGGATGTTGAGCTCGGCGTCGGTGACCAGCGCGGCCACCTCGATGAGCGCGTCGTCGGTCAGCGAGAGGCCGGTCATCTCGCAGTCGATCCACACCATCCGATCGTTCATGCGGGTAACCCTACGTTGACGGACGCGACGCGCGCCCTCAGCCCGCCCCGTGGCCCCGCTGGCCCGGCACTCTGGCCGCGTACGCCTCGGCGCGCGGCCTGCCGTGCGCCCCTCCCCCGGCCCCCGCGGCGACCAGCGCGGCGTCCGGGAAGCCGGGCGCCCCATGGGCTTCGGAGCGGGCGGGCGGCATCCGGAAGGGGACCGAGGATGGTCCCCCCTCCGGACCGTCCAGCCCGCCCGCGTCGGGGGCCGCCGGGCGGCGGGCCCGGTAGGCGGCGCGGTACGTCGCCGGCGAGGCGCCGAGCTGCCGCCGGAAGTGCCCGCGCAGGGCGACGGGTGAACGGAAGCCGCAGCGCGCCGCGACCTCGTCCACGGAGAACTCGGAGTTCTCCAACAGCCGCTGTGCCTGGAGCACCCGCTGGGTGATCAGCCACTGCAGCGGCGCGCTGCCGGTGAGCGCGCGGAACCGCCGGTCGAAGGTGCGCCTGCTCATGTACGCGCGGGCGGCCAGCGCCTCCACGTCGAACTGCTCGTGGAGGTGCTCCAGCGCCCAGGCGACGACCTCGGCCAGCGGGTCGGTCCCGATCTCCTCGGGTAAAGACCTGTCCAGCCGGTGCAGCTGGCCCACTTCGGCGGCGTTGCCCCGGCGGGGCGGCACGACGAGCCGTCGGGCGAGCGCGCCGGCGGCCTCGGCCCCGTGGTCGCTGCGCACCACGTGCAGGCACAGGTCGATGCCGGCGGCGGTGCCGGCCGAGGTGAGGATGTCGCCGTCGTCCACGAAGAGTTCCCGTGGATCGACGTGGACGGCCGGGTAGCGCTTGGCGAGCGTCGGCGCGTACATCCAGTGCGTCGTCGCCGGACGGCCGTCCAGCAGGCCCGCGGCGGCGAGGACGAACGCGCCCGTGCACAGGCCCATGACGCGGGCGCCCTCCTGGTGGGCGCGGCGCAGCGCCTCCAGAGCGGCCGCCGGTGGTGGTTGGGTGATCGAGCGCCAGGCCGGGACAACGACGGTCCCCGCCCGCGCGATGGCGTCTATGCCATGAGGAGCTGTCAGTTCGAGGCCGCCCGTGGTGCGTAGGGGGCCTTCTTCACCGGCGCATACCAGCAACCGGTACCTGGGTACTCCCGCATCCTGCCGGTCGACGCCGAATACGGAGAGCGGGATCGAGCTCTCGAATATCGGCCCACCGCCGAACAGCAGCACCGCCACGATCTCGCGACGCCGCCGGGCGGTCAGTTTCCGGACGGGCGCGGGGCCGTGCGATGGGTCCTGGCTCATGTGGTCAAGCCCCCCTCAGTGGTCGCTTTCCTCTCGGTGTTGCACGGTTTCCCCCGCCGTGGTTCTCCAAGATCGAATCTACTGTGTCGTAGGCATCCGCAGTGACAAGTTCATCACTCAGTGCTTTGTCGACAACACAACGTGGCGTGAAGCATTCGATCACGTTGCGTTGCATCCGTCGACGCCCCGTGGGGGAGCGGGAGGCGCCCCGGCGGTGCTGCGTATGGTGCGTTCACGGGTTGCACTCCTTTCACTCCTGGTAGGGCGGCCAGCGTCCACGATTCTGCCAAGGTGTGTACCACGTTCGGAAGTTGGCCGAAAAGAGCGCCTGACAGGGGCTTCCGGCTCCGTGAACGAGCGTACGGCCGGTGCACGGGGCGGCCCGGTGGCGCACGACGGCACGACACCCGCCCGGCACCGCCGCGCAGGCGCTCCCAGGCGTTCCCGCACCGGCCCCCGACGCTGCGAGGCACCCGGACCCGCGCCGGATCCGCCGCCGGTGACCAGCGACGACGCACCCGTGGCGCACGGTCGACGGCCCGGCGCGACACCCCTCTCGCCGAGGCCCGACACCCCCACCACGCCGCGACGACGACTCGACCCGCCCTCCGCCGCCCTTCAGCCACCCCACCGGCGGCGCACCAGGGGCGCACGGAGGCACGGATCGGCAATCCGGCGGCGCATCCCTGCCGTTCCACGATGCGGACGGCGGCCACGAGGGAGGGCCGGCCCGCCCCGCACGGCCGCCGAGGAGGCCGCGCAGGGCCCCCGGGACGCCGTCACCGCGCGCGAGACGGCATTGCGCGGGGGCGCGCACTCGGGCATGCTTCGGCCTCGATCCCCGGACCGATCGAGACCCTGGGCACGGCGCGTGTAGGGCCGTACCCTGGGGGTAGGGGGATGAAAAGGCAGTTCCCAGACTTTATTGAGCCCGCAACCATCCGTTAGCCCCTCATCCCGAGGACTTCTTCGCCGAGACAGCCATGGCCGGACACGAGATCCCCGAACCTGCGGACCGCAAGCCGGTCGCCGACGCTCCGGCGCTGCCCGACGCGGTGCCGGACGGCACACCGGCCCCTCACCCGTGTGACCCGGCGTTCCAGCACGGCGTGGTCGTCGGCTTCGACGGCTCGTTGTCCAGCGAGCGGGCCCTCGCGTACGGCATCGGCATGGCCCGCCGCTCCGCCTCCGGGCTGATCATCGTCCACGTCGCCAACCGGCTGCCGACCACGGTGTGGGCCGGGTGCGAGCCCCCCGTCTTCGTCGACGTCCCCGACCACCGCACCGAGGTGCTGGGGCTGGAACTGGCCTGCGCGGACCACCTCGCCGAGGTGCCGTGGATCCTCGTCGAGCGCGGCGGCGACATCTGCCACGAACTGGAGGAGGTCGGCCGCGAGTACGAGGCCGACGCGATCGTGGTCGGCTCCACGCACGGGATCGTGGGGCGCATCTTCGGCTCCGTCGCCGGCCGGCTCGCCCGCCGTGCGCAGCGCCCCGTCGTCGTCATCCCCTGACGGCTCCCCCCGCGCGGCTCTCCGTACGTCCCTCCCGCCGCCGTGCAGCACGTCGAAGGGCGGCTCCGGGAGCGTGCCACCATACGCACCCGGAGCCGCCCTGCCGGCTCGGCGTCGCCCATTACGCCGAGCCCAGCCGCCGTACCGGAGACCGTCACTTCCCCGTCGGCGGCACGTTGCGGTGTGTATGCCCGTCACCGGCACCACCTGCACGTGCTACGGACGAGTAGTTTGTCCCAACTCCGTTGCCCGCCCCCCACGTACAACCGCCACCGTCCCCGCGCAGAGGGCCTCCCTCCTGGTCGGCCGTGGCTTCCTGATCCCTGCGGAAGGCGTCAGGGGAAGGGGGAAGGAGCCGGCGCGGTGGGGGACGTCGCGGCGAACTCCTCGCGGGAGACGAAGCGGTCCGGGCCCCGGCGTGGGGTCACTCGACGGTGACGGACTTGGCGAGGTTGCGGGGCTTGTCGATGTCCCGGCCCAGGGCCAGCGCCGTGTGGTAGGCGAGGAGCTGGAGCGGGATGCCCATGAGGATCGGGTCCAGCTCCGGCTCGTTGCGCGGGACGACGACCGTGTGGTCGGCCTTCTCCTGCTCGGCGTGGGCTACGGCGAGGATGCGCCCGCTGCGGGCCTTGATCTCCTCCAGCGTCGCGCGGTTCTTGTCCACCAGGTCGTCGTCGGGGACGATCGCGACCGTCGGGACGGCGGGCTCGATCAGCGCCAGCGGGCCGTGCTTCAGCTCGGAGGCCGGGTACGCCTCGGCGTGGATGTAGGAGATCTCCTTGAGCTTCAGCGACGCCTCCAGCGCCACCGGGTAACCCCGCACGCGGCCCACGAACATCATCGACTTGGCCTGGGCGTAGTCCGCCGCGAGCGCGGCGATCCGGTCCTCGTTCGCGACGATCTCGGCGATCTGCGCGGGGAGTGCGCGCAGGCCCTCGATGACGCGCTTGCCGTCGGCGACGGACAGGTCGCGGATGCGTCCCAGGTGCAGCGCCAGCAGCGCGAACGCCACGGCGGTGTTGGTGAAGCACTTGGTCGAGACGACGCAGACCTCCGGCCCGGCGTGCACGTAGACGCCGCCGTCCGTCTCGCGGGCGATGGCCGAGCCGACGACGTTGACGACGCCGAGGACGCGGGCGCCCTTGCGCTTGAGCTCCTGCACGGCGGCGAGGGTGTCGTACGTCTCGCCGGACTGGCTGACGGCGATGTAGAGCGTGTCCGGGTCCACGACGGCGTTGCGGTACCGGAACTCGCTGGCCGGTTCGGCGTCGGCGGGGATGCGGGCCAGCTCCTCGATGAGCTGGGCTCCGATGAGACCGGCGTGGTACGCCGAACCGCAGCCGAGGATCTTGACGCGGCGCACGGCGCGGGCCTCGCGGGCGTCCATGTTGAGGCCGCCGAGCCGGACGGTGGCGAACCGGTCGTCGATCCGGCCGCGCAGGACGCGGTCGACGGCGTCGGCCTGCTCGGCGATCTCCTTGTGCATGAACGTGTCGTGGCCGCCCATGTCGTAGGACTCGGCGGCCCACTCCACCGTCTCCGGCGTGGCGGACGTCCGCGAGCCCTCGGTGGTGTAGGTACGGTAGTCGTCGGCCTTGAGGGTGGCCATCTCGCCGTCGTCCAGGGTGACGACCTGGCGGGTGTGGGAGACGAGCGCCGCGACGTCGGAGGCGACGAGCATCTCGTGCTCGCCGATGCCGAGCAGGACGGGGGAGCCGTTGCGGGCGACGACGATGCGGTCGGGGAAGTCGGCGTGCAGGACGGCGATGCCGTAGGTGCCCTCGATGACGGCCACCGCCTCGCGGACCTTCTCCTCCAGCGTGGCGCCCTGCGCGCGGCCCACGAGGTGGGAGATGACCTCGGTGTCGGTCTCGGAGACGAAGGTGACGCCGTCGGCGGTGAGCTTGGCACGCAGCTCGGCGGCGTTGTCGACAATGCCGTTGTGGACGACGGCGACCTTGCCCTCGGCGTCCAGGTGCGGGTGGGCGTTCTCGTCGCTGGGCGCGCCGTGGGTGGCCCAGCGGGTGTGCGCGATGCCGGTGGAGCCCGCGAACCGCTTGGGCAGCCGGGCCTCCAGCTCACGGACGCGGCCCTTGGCCTTGGCGGTCTTCAGGCCCGCACTCCTGCCCGTACCGCTGCTGTGGATGGCGATGCCGGCCGAGTCGTAGCCCCGGTACTCCAGCCGCTGCAGACCTTCCAGCAGCAGGGGCGTGGCGTCCCGCTTGCCGATGTACCCCACGATTCCGCACATGGGCCTCTCCTCGTCCGTCGTCGCACTCGTCGCTCAGCCGTAGACGATGCGGCGCAGCTGCCGGAGGCTGAGCTCGGGCGGCGCGACCGCCCGGTACGGCAGTTCCGCTTGGATGCGCTCGAAGATCGCCGGGTTCCGCAGCCCAGAGGACTGCAGCTCCCGGTGCCGGCGGCGCACGTAGTCCTCGGCGGTCTCGTCGAAGTACGCGAGCACGTCGAGGACGACCCGCGCGGCCTCCCCGCGCGGCAGCGCGGTGGTGCGGGTCAGGTGGTCCACGAGGTCGTCGTGGACCGGCGTCCGGCGTTCGAGCACGGACCGATACTGGGGCCCCGGAGGCGTCCACGCAAATTTCCTGCCCGATTCCGGGCACGTTCTCACCCTTCCAGCCCCGGAACCCGGCCGTCCACGTCGTCCAGGGCCTCGGCCGCCCTGCCCAGCAGGTGGCCGCCAACGGCGTCTCCCCCGCCGGTGAACAGTGGAAACCCTCTCGGTCGATCACGCGGATCGGTTGGTCGGGCGAGGGGGTGAGTGCGGTCCCAGGCCATCGTGCGGGCACTCGGAAGCACCTCGCGACCCACCCGCACGTCCCTCGTGGTGGTCGTTAGCCTGTATGACCATGATGCGCGCCTGGATCCTGCCGATGCTGTTCGTGCTCAGCGGCTCAGCCATCGCGACGGGGCAGATCCTCAAGGGGAGCCCCGGCACGGCCGCAGGGCTCCTGCTGGCGTTCCTGGCGCTCGCCGGCGTGAACTCACCCCTGATCTTCCCGAGGACGATCAGTGCGGAGGAGGCGCAACGCCGCAGCGCGGTCGACGGGCGACCGGTCGTCCTCTGGCGGCCGGGCTGCACGTACTGCATGCGGCTACGCATCCGACTCGGCCGCAGCGCGCGCCTGCTGCATTGGGTCAACATCTGGCGCGACCCGGCAGGAGCCGCAGCGGTGAGAGCAGCCAACGACGGCAACGAGACCGTGCCCACCGTCGTCGTGGCGGGCCGGCCACACACCAATCCCGATCCCGAGTGGGTGCGCGAACAGCTCTCCCCTTCCGCGTGACCGGGCGCCACACGGGGGACTTTCGGCGAGGTGGCGGCGTGACTGCGTGGGTCGTGACGGGGCAGGGACGACCATGAGGACGTAGCGCGGCGCCGACCCCCTGGAGGAACACGTGAGAAGTGAGGACGGCACTCCGGTGGCCAGCGGGGTCACCCCTGAACGCCTCGCCGGGCTCCGGGCATGGAACCTGGGGCTGACGCTGCTGCACCTGGCCCAGGCCGTGGCGATCGTGCTCCTCGCCGGGAGCTTCTCGATCACCGTCACCTCCTCCGTACCGGAGGGCCCCCCGGGGACGGAGGCGCCCACTCCCGAGGCGCTGTTCGACGTACCGATCGGCTGGGCCGTCGCCGTCTTCCTCGGCCTCGCGGCGCTGGACCACCTGCTGACGGCGACGGTGTTCCGTTCCACCTACGAACACGACCTCAGGCGGGGCATCAATCGGTTCCGGTGGGTGGAGTACGCGCTGAGCGCGACGCTGATGGTGCTGCTCATCGGCTTCTACTCGGGCATCACCGGCATCAACGCCGTCATCGCTGTGGTCGGAGCCAACGTCGGAATGATTCTCTTCGGCTGGCTCGAAGAGCTGATGAACCCGCCGGGGCGGGCGAGGACGACGATGCTGCCGTTCTGGTTCGGCACCCTGGTGGGCCTGGCGCCGTGGGCGGCGATCGTCTACAACGTCGTCGCGGCCGAGACGGTCCCGGGCTTCGTGTACGGAATCGTGGTCGTGCAAGCCGTCCTCTTCTTCAGCTTCGGCCTCAACCAGTGGCTTCAGTACCGGGGGGTCGGCCGGTGGTCGGACTACGCGTACGGGGAGAAGGGCTACCTGGTCCTCAGCCTGGTGGCGAAATCCCTGCTGGCCTGGCAGATCTTCGGCGGCTCCCTGGCCGACTGAGGCGTCACACCGCCCGTGTGCCGTGCAGCGTGCGCGACCGCTCGTGGAGCTCCCGGGCACCGGGGTGGCCCAGATGCGGCCGGAGCAGCGCCCGCATGTCCCGCACCCGGTCGTCGCACCGGCCGGACTGGACGAGGGGGTAGTCGTCCAACGCGCGGTGCCAGGTCACACATGCCTCCTCCAGCCTGCCCACCCGCAGCTGGCGCTCGGCGCACAGGGCGACCTGCCGGACCCGCGTCCGCCGTTCGATCGGCGAACGGAGCCGCTCGGCCTCCGTCAGGGCGATGATCGATGCCTCGACCTCCCCCAGCTCGTAACGCACCTGGCCGAAGTGATAGTTCAGCGCGGCCGGGTCGTAGGCACCGAACGTCTTCTCCCGTGCTTCGGCCCGGTCCATCGCCCGCTCGGCCTCGTTCATGAAGCGCAGAGCGCCGCCCCGGTCACCGATTTGGGCGTAGGCGTGGGCCTGCTGCCCGGCCAGGAAGGCCCGCATACGCGGCCCGGCCTGCGGGGAGGCGGCAGCGGCGGCGTCCGCGAGGCGCTGGGCCTGCGGGCCATGCCCGAGGTCCACCGCCTGCACGCTCATGCCGCGAAGGGTCGTGCAGTACGTGAGGTGGTCCTCGGCCTGCCCCGCCAGTTCCAGGGCTCGGAGGTAGTACTTCTGCGCCAGTCCGTGCGCCCCCTCGTCAGCCGCCATGTAGCCGGCGAGGTAGCAGAGGTCGGAGGCGGCGGAGAGCATGCCCTTCCGGACGTCCTCCGGGGCGTCGGCCGCCAGGTAGGGAGCCACGGTGTTGACCAGGAAGGACGCGGCCATGGGACGCGCGTGACGCCCGCCGAACTGATCGTCCAGGTCGCTGATGCGCTCGGTCATGGCGGTGACCATCTCGACGTCGTTCCACCCGATCCGGGCCGCCCGCCCCGTCTGGACGGCCTCGACCCGCCCGACGAGGTCCTGCCAGTCCGGGATCGTCAGGGCGACGGAGAACAGACCCGCCCCCAGCACGCCCCGCCGCGAAGGGTCCATGTCCAACCTCTCCAGGTCGACCAGGTTTTCCACGGTACTCGCGTGGGAGGCTGATGTATCCACGGCAAAACCGATCTCGGCGAACGTGACCGGCCTGCGGCAGCGCCTGGCCAGAGCTTCTCGCACCAGGGGCCGGACGGGCTCCCTGGGCATGGTGCCGTCCAGCCAGTGACTCACTGCCGAATTGTCATACCGCAGTTGCATGCCGCACTCACGCCCCAGGCGATTGACCGCCTGGGCGAGTTGGGTCTGCGACCAGTCGGCCTCGCCCAGAACCCGGCGCAGCCCCTCGTTCGGACACTTGGCCCCCATGGCACCAAATCCTCTTTTCCAAAAGCCCTTTCAGGGCTTTCAGATCCGCCCCGCTCTTCCACCGTACCGCCGCCTGTAATCACGCGGTTACGTTTGCGACAACGCAGGTGACCGACCTCAACCCGCGAGGAGAATGCATGCCCGCGACGGCGGCTTGCGGTTCCGCAGACGAATCGGACCCGGTGTTCCCACGGAAAAGGCCCTGTGCGAGCACGGCCGGACGGACTCCCTCACACTCCGTCGACATCCCGGCCTACAGCGCGACATGGCCCTGCGAGCCACGGACCGCCGGGCTGGCGCGCGGCCTCGTCAGAGCCGCCCTGCACACCTGGGAGCTCGACGGTCTGGTGGACCGGGCGACCCTCATCACGTCCGAACTGGTGAGCAACTCCGTGCAGCACAGCGGAGGCCGCCTGCTCCGCGTCGGCATCGCCCTCCCGGAGCGGGAGGTCGTGCGCCTCTCCGTCTCCGACAGGTCGACCGCGCACCCGGTGCCGTGCCCGCCGGACCTCCGCTCGGAGCACGGCCGCGGTCTCCTCCTGGTGGAGGCGTTGGCCGACTCCTGGGAGACCGACATCCGCGCCTGGGGGAAAGTCATCCGGGCCGAACTGCGCACGAGGAACACGCGTGCATGACCGTCGGCGCTTTCCCCTGCCCGGCGCGGTGCTCTGCACGGAGGATTCCCGGCCACGCCCCGCGCGGGCCGAGCCCGGCGACGACCGCTGGACCATCGGATGGTGCTGGCTCTACTGCCGCCGGGCCGACGTACCGGTCATCTGGATCGGCCCGGCGGCCTTCAACGGCATGCACGCGCCGATGCACGCCTGCGAAAGATGCCTTTCCGAACTCGAATACCTGATCTGGCACCGCGCCACCGGATAGCAACGACCCTCAAGGAGGACATGAGGTTCGACCACTCGGAGCGCACGGAGACCGTCGCAGAAACCCCGTGGGCGCTGCGCCGCTTGGCTCCGCTGCGCAACGGCTCCCCCTCATCGTGGCGGTACGACGGTGCCATGACGCCGACCGAACTCGGCAAGCACGGTACGAGCGTGAACATGGTGGTTTCTGGAGTGCAACCCCAACGGCCAGTGGGCCTGGCTCGAAGAGGCGGCCGGACTGCCGATCACCGCCGCGCTCGCCGACCTGTTGGAGAACGGAGCTGGTGAGCATGAGTGACACGCAGCAGTCGGAGCGGCTACGGGCGGATCTGGTGCGGCGCCTGCGTGCCAGTGGCACTCTGTGCGGCCCGGCGTGGGAACGAGCCGTCATGTCGGTGCCCCGTGAAGCGTTCCTCGCGCGTGGGTGGTTCGAGTACGAGGAGGGCGGCTGGTTCCGGCCCACGACCGCGGACTCCGCGGAAGGGCTCGCGCGGATCTACGAGGACGACAGTCTCGTGACGCAGGTGGCCGGGAGCGTCTTCCCAGAGCAGGTCGAGGGACGCATCGCCGCCGCCCCCTCGTCGTCGTCCACCCTGCCCGGCCTGGTCGTGCGGATGCTGGAGGAGCTGCGGGTGACCGAGGGGGTGCGCGTTCTGGAGATCGGCACGGGAACGGGCTACTCCACAGCGCTGCTGTGCCATGTCGTCGGTGAGGACGACGTGACCACGGTCGAGGTCGACGCCGAGGTGTCCGCCCGCGCCGGAATGGCCCTGGCGGGGGCCGGATACCGGCCCGCCCGCGTGGTCGGTGACGGACTGGCTGGCTACGCGGAGGGCGGCCCGTACGACCGTGTGATCGCCACGTGCGGCGTGCACACCGTGCCGGCCGAATGGCTCGCGCAGACCAGGCCCGGCGGTGACATCCTGGTCACGGTCGGCGGGTGGTTGCACGCGTCCGAGCTCGTCCGCCTCACGGTCGCCGACGACGGCACGGCCAGTGGCCCGGTTCTCGGCGGTCAGGTCTCGTTCATGCTGGCCCGGCCCCACCTTCCGCCTCCGCTGGGCGTCCTGCCGAACCTCGGCGAGGGGGATGCCGTCCCCACGGAGCTGGGGGCGGACGCGCTCGACGAGTGGACCGCCCGGTTCGTCGCGGGGTTCGCCGCGCCGCGCGCACAGCGGCTCACCCTGGATCGGGACGGCCGGACGGAACACGTCGTGGTCGACGTGGCGTCCGGGTCATGGGCCGCCGTCTTCCACGAGGACGGACGGTGGATGGTCCGGCAGGGTGGCACGGCGCGGCTGTGGGACGGGATCACCGAACGTGTCACCCGGTGGCAGGCCGACGGGCGCCCGCCCACTACCCGTATGCGGCTGCACGTCGGCCGCGACGGACAGCGCCTCACCTGGACGTGACCGGCGGGCCACCGTCCCACCGGCCGTGCGCACGACGGGCCGTCAGCGGGGGGACGGCGGAAGCCTCCGCGGCCGGCGTCTGGGCTGCGGAGGCTTCCGGCGGGGGGCGGAGGGGGAGGCGGGTCAGGCGGCCTCGACGCCGAGTTCGCGGGCGATCAGCATGCGCTGGACCTCGCTCGTGCCCTCGCCGATCTCCAGGATCTTGGAGTCGCGCCACATGCGGGCGACCGGGTACTCGTTCATGAAGCCGTAGCCGCCGTGGATCTGGGTGGCCTCGCGGGCGTTGGTGACGGCGATCTCGGACGAGTACAGCTTCGCGATGGCGGCCTCCTTCTTGAACGTCTCCCCCGCGACCATCCGGGAGGCGGCGTCGCGCCAGGCGAGGCGGGCGGTGTGGGCGCGCATCTCCATGTCGGCCAGCTTGAACTGGATGGCCTGGTTGGTGCCGATCGGACGGCCGAACGCCTCCCGCTCGCGGGCGTAGCGCACGGACTCGTCGACGCAGCCCTGGGCGAGGCCGGTGGCGAGGGCGGCGATGGCGATGCGGCCCTCGTCGAGGATGCGCAGGAACTGGGCGTAGCCCCGGCCCTCCTCGCCGATCAGGTTGGCGACGGGGACGCGGACGTCGGCGAACGACAGCTCCCGGGTGTCGGAGGCGTTCCAGCCGACCTTGGAGTACGGCGCGGCCACGGTGAAGCCGGGGGTGCCGGAGGGCACGAGGATCGAGGAGATCAGCGGCGAGCCGTCGTCCTTGCGGCCGGTGACGGCGGTGACGGTGACCAGGCCCGTGATGTCGGTGCCGGAGTTGGTGATGAAGGACTTGGTGCCGTTGATGACCCACTCGTCGCCGTCCCGGACCGCCGTGGTGCGGGTGCCCCCGGCGTCCGAGCCGCACTCGGGTTCGGTGAGGCCGAAGGCGCCGAGCATCTCCCCGGAGCAGAGCCGGGGCAGCCACTCGCGCTTCTGCTCCTCGGTGCCGAAGCGGTAGACGGGCATCGCGCCGAGGGAGACCCCGGCCTCCAGCGTGATGGCCACCGAGGAGTCGACGCGGGCCAGCTCCTCCAGGGCGATGCCGAGGGCCAGGTAGTCCCCGCCCATGCCGCCGTACTCCTCGGGGAACGGCAGCCCGAACAGGCCCATGCGGCCCATCTCGCGGACGATCTCGTAGGGGAACTCGTGCCGCTCGTAGAAGTCGCCGATCTTCGGCGCGACCACGTCATGGGCGAACGCCTCGACGGTCCGGCGCAGTTCCTCGTGTTCGGGGGTGAGGCGGTGGTCCAGGGACATGGGGTCACTGCTCCTTGTGGGAGAGGGCACGAACGGTGCGGGAGGGGCTGGGGCGGCCCAGCCGGTCGGCCATCCACGCGCTTGTGGCGGTGAGGCGGCCGAGGTCGACGCCGGTCTCGATGCCCAGGCCGTGCAGCATCCAGACGAGGTCTTCGGTGGCGAGGTTGCCCGTGGCGCTCTTGGCGTAGGGGCAGCCTCCGAGCCCGCCGGCGGAGGCGTCGACGGTGGTGACGCCGTGCTGGAGGGCGGCCAGGGTGTTGGACAGCGCCTGGCCGTAGGTGTCGTGGAAGTGGACGCCCAGCCGGTCGACGGGGAGCCCGCCGTCGGTGAGCGCGGTGAGGAGGGCGGCGACGTGGCCGGGGGTGGCGACGCCGATGGTGTCGCCGAGGCTCAGCTCGTCGCAGCCCAGGTCGGCCAGGGCGCGGCAGACGCGGACGACGTCGTCCAGGGCGACGGGCCCCTCCCAGGGGTCGCCGAAGCACATGGACAGGTAGCCGCGCACGTGCGCGCCGGCGTCCTTGGCCCGGCCGACGACGGGTTCGAACATGGCCAGCGCCTCGGCGACCGTCCGGTTGAGGTTGGCCTTGGCGAAGGACTCGGTGGCGCTGGCGAACACCGCGACGTCGCGGGCGCCCAGGGCCAGGGCGCGGTCGAGGCCGCGCTCGTTGGGCACGAGGACCGGTAGGCGCACCTCCGGGGCGAGGCCGCTGACCTCGGGGAACAGCTGCTCGGCGTCGGCGAGCTGCGGCACCCACCTCGGGTGGACGAAGCTGGTCGCCTCCACCGTGCCGAGCCCGGCGGCCGCCAGGCGGCGGATGAACTCGGCCTTCACGTCCACGGGGACGACGGCCTGCTCGTTCTGCAGCCCGTCGCGCGGCCCGACCTCGTGGATGCGGACGCGGGCCGGGAGCCCGGTCGCCGGTACGCGCATGGGCAGCCCGTCGGTCATGCGTCCTCACCTCCCGTCTCGTGCGGGTCCACCACAGCCAGGATCTGGTCCATGGCGACGGTGCTGCCCGCTGTGACGTCCAGTTCGGTGACGGTCCCGGCGTGCGGGGCGGAGATGACGTGCTCCATCTTCATGGCCTCGACGATGACCAGGGCCTGGCCCGCCTCGACGACATCGCCCACGGCCGCCTTCACGACGGTGACCGTGCCGGGCATGGGGGCCGTCAGGGCGTCGGCGCCCGCCGCCCCGGCGCCACCGCGCAGGGCCGCCGCGACCGGGTCGTGGGCGTGCACGGCCCAGCCGGCGCCGTCGCGGCCGAGCCAGTGCCGGCCGCCGTCCCCGGCGTGGTGGAAGCGGTGCGTGACGCCCGCCCAGGCGAGCTGGACGCGGCCGGACTCCACCGCGGCGAGGCGGGCGTCGACGGGTTCGGCGTCCCCGACGCGCACCCGCGCCGCGTCTCCCGCCGCCCGCACGCGGACGGTCACCGGGTCGTGGCCGGGCGCCTTGAGGTGGTGGACGGTCCAGGCGGGCTCGCCGCCCAGCCGGAAGCCGGAGGGCACGGCGAACGGGTCCGTCCAGCCGCCGGCGTCGGGGCGCGGGACGAGGGCCGCCTGCCGCAGCAGGGCCGCCGCCGCGTAGACCTCGTCGGGCACACCGGCGGGCACGAGGGAGGCGGCGTCCCGGTCGACGAGGCCGGTGTCGAGGTCACCGGCGACGACGGCGGGGTGGGCCAGCAGCGCGCGCAGGAAGGCGGTGTTGGTGTCGACGCCGAGGACGGTGGTGTCGGCCAGGGCGGAGCGCAGGCGGCGCAGCGCGGTGGCCCGGTCCGGACCGTGCGCGATGACCTTGGCGAGCATCGGGTCGTAGGTGGTGCCGACCTCGGTGCCCTCGGTGAGCCCGGAGTCGGTGCGCACCCCGTCCCCCGCCGGCTCGCGCAGCAGCCGCACGGTACCGGCCGAGGGTAGGAAGTCCACCCGCTCGCCGGTGACGCGGGCGGTCTCGGCGCAGATGCGGGCCTCGACGGCGTGCCCGGTGAGGGTGACGTCGTCCTGGGCGAGGGGCAGCGCCTCCCCGGCGGCGACGCGCACCTGCCACTCCACCAGGTCCAGCCCGGTGATCAGCTCGGTGACGGGGTGCTCGACCTGGAGGCGGGTGTTCATCTCCATGAAGCAGTACGCGCCCGGGTCCCCGCCCGGCACGATGAACTCCACCGTGCCCGCGCCCCGGTAGCCGCAGGCCCGCGCGGCGTCCGCCGCCGCGGCGCCCATCGCGGCGCGGGTGGCCGCGTCCAGCAGCGGGCTGGGGGCCTCCTCGATGATCTTCTGGTGGCGGCGCTGGAGGGAGCACTCGCGCTCGCCGAGGTGCAGGACGGTGCCGTGGCCGTCGGCGAGGACCTGGATCTCGATGTGCCGGGGGCCGTCGATGAAGCGCTCCACGAGGAGCGTGTCGTCGCCGAAGGAGGCGCGGGCCTCGCGGCGGGCGGCGGCGATCTCGTCCTCCAGTACGGCGGCGTCCCGCACGAGCCGCATGCCCTTGCCGCCGCCGCCCGCCGAGGGCTTGAGCAGCACGGGCATGCCGATGCCGCGCGCGGCCTCGGCGAGCTGGGCGTCGGTGAGGCCGGAGCCGGAGGAGCCGGGGACGACGGGCACCCCGGCGGCCTGCACCGTCTCCTTGGCCCGGATCTTGTCGCCCATGAGCTCGATGGCGTCGGCGGGCGGCCCGATGAACACCAGCCCGGCGTCGGTGACGGCGCGGGCGAAGGCGGCGTTCTCGGCGAGGAAGCCGTAGCCGGGGTGGACGGCCTGGGCGCCGGTGGCGCGGGCGGCGTCGAGCAGCCGCTCCACGTGCAGGTAGCTCTCGCTCGCGGCGGCCGGGCCGATGCGCACGGCGGTGTCGGCCTCGCGGACGTGCCGGGCGTCGGCGTCGGCGTCGCTGTGCACGGCCACCGAGCGGATGCCCATGGCACGCAGGGAGCGGATCACGCGGACGGCGATCTCGCCCCGGTTGGCGATCAGGACGGTGTCGAACATGCGCGGGGCCGCGCCGGAAGTCGTCCTCGGTGTCATCTGTGCTCCCCTCACATCCGGAAGACGCCGAAGCCGCCGTCGCCCAGGGGCGCGTTGGCACAGGCGGTCAGGGCCAGGCCGAGGACCGTGCGGGTCTCCAGCGGGTCGATCACGCCGTCGTCCCACAGGCGGGCGGTGGCGTAGTAGGCGTTGCCCTGCGTCTCGTACTGGGCGCGGACGGGGGCCTTGAATGCCTCCTCGTCCTCGGCGCTCCACTCCTCGCCGCGCCCCTCCAGCTGGTCCCGCTTGACGGTGGCCAGGACGGAGGCGGCCTGCTCGCCGCCCATGACGGAGATCTTGGCGTTGGGCCACATCCACAGGAAGCGGGGGCCGTAGGCGCGGCCGCACATCGAGTAGTTGCCCGCGCCGTAGGAGCCGCCGACGACGACGGTCAGCTTGGGCACCCGCGTGGTGGCCACGGCGGTGACCATCTTCGCGCCGTGCTTGGCGATGCCGCCCGCCTCGTAGCTGCGGCCGACCATGAAGCCGGAGATGTTCTGGAGGAACAGCAGCGGGATGCCGCGCTGGTCGCACAGCTCGATGAAGTGCGCGCCCTTCTGGGCGGACTCGGAGAACAGGATGCCGTTGTTGGCGACGATGCCCACGGGGTGGCCGTGGATGCGCGCGAAGCCGGTGACCAGCGTCGTCCCGTACTCGGCCTTGAACTCCTGGAAGCGCGAGCCGTCCGTGACGCGGGCGATGACCTCCCGGACGTCGTAGGGCGTGCGGGAGTCGACGGGGACGGCGCCGTACAGCCCGGCGGGGTCGACGGCGGGCTCCTCGACGGGCTCGACCGTCCACGGCGGCGCGCCGCGCGCGGGCAGGGTGGCGACGATGTTGCGGACGATGCGCAGGGCGTGCGCGTCGTCCTCCGCGAGGTGGTCGGTGACGCCGGAGGTGCGCGAGTGCACCTCGCCGCCGCCCAGCTCCTCGGCCGTGACGACCTCGCCGGTGGCGGCCTTCACCAGCGGCGGACCGCCGAGGAAGATCGTGCCCTGGTTCCGCACGATCACGGCCTCGTCGCTCATCGCCGGGACGTAGGCGCCACCGGCCGTGCAGGAGCCCAGGACGGCGGCGATCTGCGGGATGCCCCGGGCGGACATGCGGGCCTGGTTGTAGAAGATGCGCCCGAAGTGCTCGCGGTCGGGGAAGACGTCGTCCTGCATCGGCAGGAAGGCGCCCCCGGAGTCCACGAGGTAGAGGCAGGGCAGCTCGTTCTCCAGCGCCACCTCCTGCGCCCGCAGGTGCTTCTTCACCGTCATCGGGTAGTACGTGCCGCCCTTGACGGTGGCGTCGTTCGCGACGATGACGGCCTCGCGCCCGCTGACGCGGCCGATCCCGGCGATGACGCCCGCCGCCGGGGCCTGCCCGTCGTACATCCCGTCGGCGGCCAGCGGGGCCAGCTCCAGGAAGGGGGAGCCGGGGTCGAGCAGTCCGTCGACCCGGTCCCGGGGCAGCAGCTTGCCGCGCGCGGTGTGCCGGGCGCGGGCCCGCTCCCCTCCGCCCAGCCGGGCGGCGGCCAGCTTCTCGCGAAGCTCTGCGGCCAGCTCCCGGTGGGCGGCCTCGTTCGTACGCCAGGCCGGCGACGCCGGGTCCACGGCGCCGGCCAGCGGCGGTGCCTGCTGCATGCCCTGAGCCCCCTTGCTCACGGTTGCGGTCCTGCGGTTAATGTTCGTTAACCTCGCTCCTCAGGTTAACGTCCGCTAACCGGGCTGTCTAGAATTGCCTCCATGAGCACCGAGACCCCCGCGGAGCCCCACGGCGCGGCCTCCCCCGCGCCGAGCCCCTCCGGGGCGCTCAGCCGACGTGACCAGATCCTGCGCGAAGCGGCTCGACTCTTCGCCGAGCGCGGCTTCCACGGCGTGGGGGTGGACGAGATAGGGGCGGCGGTCGGCATCAGCGGCCCCGGGCTCTACCGGCACTTCGCCGGGAAGGACGCCATGCTCGCCGAACTGCTCGTCGGCATCAGCGAGCGCCTGCACGAGGGCGGCCGGATGCGGCTCGCCGAGGCCGTCGCCGCCGACGCCCCGGCCGCCGAGGCACTGGACGCCCTGATCGCCGGGCACATCGACTTCGCCCTCAACGACCGCGCGCTGATCACCCTGCACGACCGCGAGCTGGACCGGCTGCGCGACGCCGACCGCAAGCGCGTCCGGCGCCTCCAGCGCGAGTACGTGGAGCTGTGGGTGTCGGTCGTCCGTGAGGTCCACCCGGAGCTCGACGAGGCCGAGGCCCGCACCGCCGTGCACGCCGTCTTCGGCCTCCTCAACTCCACCCCCCGCCTCAGCCGTCCCGCCGCCCTGCCCGACCAGGCCGTGACGGCCGCCCTGCTCCACCGCCTCGCCCGGGGCGCCTTCGCGGCGGGCGCCACCCGGAACGGCACCCGCCCGGACGACTCTCACGCGGGCTGAGGTGGGCGCCGGCCGGACGCCCCGGCCGGGACGGGCGCTCGGCGGCGACGGTCACTCGGCCGGGACGGGGTCGGACGCGGGGACTACGCCTCGGCGCCGTACGTCCCGTACTCGGGGCGGCCGGTCGTCTCGTAGACGTGGATCGCCAGGTCGCCGGGCGTCGTGGAGTTGCTCAGGAGCCGCAGACCGGCCGGGGTGCCGCCGTCCGGGAAGAGGCGGCGCCCGCTACCCACGACCACCGGGGCGGTGACGAGCCGCAGCTCGTCGATGAGGCCGGCGGCCAGCAGGGACTGGGCCAGCCGTCCGCAGCCGTGGATCTGCAGCTCGCGGCCGGGCTGCCGCTTCACCTCGGCGACCTGGGCGGGGACGTCGCCGGACAGGATCGTGGTCGGGTCCCAGTCGGCCCGCGTCAGGCTGTGGGAGGCGACGTACTTGGGCAGGCCGTTCAAGAGGTGGGCGAACGGGTGCTCGGTCATCTTCGGCCAGTCCCGCGCGAAGTTCTCGTAGGTGCGGCGGCCGAAGAGGAAGGCGTCGGCAGTGCCGAGCCAGGTCCCGACCTGCCGTTCGAACTCCTCGTCCATGTGCGGCACCAGCCAGCCGCCCCGGGTGAATCCGTCGCTGGTGTCCTCGTCCGGCGAGCCCGGTCCCTGGTAGACGCCGTCCAGGGACAGGAAGGTCTGGAGTACGAGCCTCATCGCGCACCACTCTCTCTTCGGCGGGTTGTGTCCGTCTCTCTAGGGTTGGACGGTGGGCGGAGCGAGAACTCATCGCCGAGCGCCGCAGATCGACCCCAGCACGTGACTCACATCATGCCGTCGTCGCCTCAGTAGTAGGGGGTGGACGCGACGAACGTGCTCATGGCATCCGCGAGGTGCGGTCCGTTCGGGAACGCCTCAGCGGGGTGGCCCCCCTGCCGACGTCGGTGGCGGCCGGCGGTGTCGGCCTCCGGGGGCCCCGTGGCGTGCAGGGACAACCGGCCCTCGGCGGCGAGCGTCTGGACCCGCCCGAGCAGTGCCCGGAGGTCCAGGCCCAGCTCCCCGGCGACGAACTGCAGGTCGACCCCCGACTGCCAGCTCCACACCAGTACGGAATCCATGGACGACGACCACGCCTCCGCGTCCTGCGCCGCCTCCGAACGCCCCGGCCCGAACGTGGGTGACGTGACGTGCTGCGCCTCGGGTACGGCGAAACCCGCCGTGGCCCCGTGCGCGGCCCCGGAGCCGCTCCCCGGCGACGCGACGGCCTCCGCCACCCCCGGAACCGGAGGCGGCACGCTTCCCCTGCGCTGATGCGGCAACTGGATCTCGTCGGCGGCCGCTGCTCCCTGCGGCGTGTTGCCGACATCGGCCTGCCACGCAGCGGGCGGCGGCGCCTCCTCCTCCCCGGGCCGTCGTGTCGACTCCAGAGGCGGCGCCAACAGCCCGGCGGCCATGGTCCGCGCGTCGTCCTTGCCGACGGTGCGACGCGCGACGCGTACCTCGCGCTCGTGCAGCCCCATCAGATGAGCCACGGACGAGTCGTTGCCCAGGGTCACGGCGAACGCGGCCAGCGTCCTGGTCCGTTCCGCCTGCGCCTCGTCCAGGACGGACTGCGCCTCACGTACCCGGTCGTTGCTGGCGCAGAAGGCCTCGGCCAGCACGGTGTTCCTGTCCCACAGTTCACGCGGCTCCACGCAGCCAAGAACGCTCCTCATGCGCGGAGGAGACGCACTTGCCCCTACAACCACCCGGAGGGCCCCATATGCAGTAAACCGGTCAGTCATCCCGACCACCCGACTGGTTCAGCGCGGTGGGCGCACCCGAGCGGGATCGGCGCGCGCCGGGCGGCAGGGCGGCGCTTGCCGTGCCTACAGGATGTTGACGCCGTGGTCCGCGAGGTACGCGACGGGGTCGACGTCACTGCCGTACTCGCGGGTGGTGCGCACCTCGAAGTGCAGGTGCGGGCCGGTGACGCGGCCGGTGGCGCCGCTCCGGGCGATGAGGTCGCCGCCCGAGACCCGTTCGCCGGGGCGCACGTCCAACCGGGAGAGGTGCGCGTACAGGGCGAAATGACCGTCCGCCATCCGCAGGACGATCATGTCGCCGTAGTCACCGCCGTCCCCGGCGACGTCGACGGTGCCGGTGCCCACCGAGTACACCGGCGTTCCGCTGCCGACGGCGTAGTCGATGCCGGTGTGGTGGCCGGCCGCCCAGTCGCCGGGGATGCCGTAGTGCGCGGAGACCCGGTGGCGGCCGTTCAGTGGCCGGGAGTAGCGGGCGCCCGCCGCGCGGGGGCGCGCGCGTGCGCCGTCCTCCCCGGCGGAGGCCAGGTGTGCGACGCCCAGCACCGGTACGCACCCCAGCGCCGTGAGCGTGCCGCCGCGCAGCAGCCCCCGCCGGGAGAGGGGTTCGGGGACCTGCGTGCTACGGGTGTGCGACATGGAATCGCCTCCTCGCCTCGACGTCTGTCACTGCGAGGATGACCAGGGCGACCCCCGCACGCACCTTCTGCCGCGCCGGGACCGACCGAACGGCGTAGTGACGCGGCCGCCAGCCCGGGACGTCGTCCGTCGGGCCGTCAGACGGCGACACTGCCGTCGACGTTCAGCGTGCCGCCGTGACGCACCGCCTCTCCGGGCCCGCCGGGTGGACGACGGTCGCGGCCACGTCCTCGCCTCGGGCGCGACGGCTCCTCGGCGCCCGCACGGCACGGCGGAGGCGGCCGTGACGGGCGGGTCGTCGGGGGAGCGGAGGGCACAGTCACGTCACATGCCTTGACACGTTCGCCGTCCTCCGGAAATCTCTTCGGCACATCACTCTTGAGAGCGCTCTCAAGCAAGCAGCACCCCTCTTCACCTTCACGTCCCGTACGTTCGGGAGAAAGCGACGGCGCGCATGGCCACGAACGGCACAGCCCGCAGAACCACCAGACGTCCTACCCGGCTCGCCGCGATCGGCGTGTCCGCCCTGGTGACCGGTTCGCTCCTGGCCGGGTGCGCCGACGACGGCAGCTCGGACTCGGACGGCGGCCGGGCCTCGGACGGCGACATCACGCTCAACGTCGGCCTGTTCGGCACTTTCGGGTTCCAGGAGGCCGGGCTCTACGAGGAGTACGAGAAGCTCAACCCCGGCATCAGGATCGAGCAGAGCGTCGTCGAGCGCAACGAGAACTACTACCCGCAGCTCCTCACCCGGCTCGCGAGCAACAGCGGCCTCGCGGACGTCCAGGCCGTGGAGGTGGCGAACATCGCGGAGGTGACCGCCACCCAGGCCGACAAGTTCGTCGACCTCGGCGGGCAGGACGGCGTCAACCAGGACGACTGGTTCGACTGGAAGTGGCAGCAGGGCACCACGGCCGACGGCAAGACGATCGCGCTCGGCACCGACATCGGCCCCATGGCCATCTGCTACCGCAAGGACCACTTCGAGGCCGCCGGGCTGCCCACCGAGCGCGAGGAGGTGTCGAAGCTGTGGGCCGGTGACTGGGAGAAGTACCTGGAGACCGGTGAGGCGTTCATGGCCGACGGGCCCGACGACGTGGCCTGGGTGGACTCCGCATCCGGCCTCTACAGCGCCGCGATCTCCTCCTCCGAGAGCCGGTACTACAACGAGGACGGCGAGGTCATCTACAAGGACAACCCCGACGTGCGGGCCGCGTGGGACGTGGCCACGGCCGCCGCCGAGGCGGGGATGACCGACAAGCACGAGCAGTTCACCCCGCCGTGGGACAAGGCGATGAACAACGGCACGTTCGCCACGCTGTCGTGCCCGGCCTGGATGCTCGGCTACATCCAGGACAAGGGCGGCGACAAGAGCGCGGACCTGTGGGACGTCGCCGACGCCCCGCGCCCCGGCAACTGGGGCGGCTCCTTCCTCGGCGTGCCGGAGACGGCGAAGAACAAGGAGGAGGCCGCCAAGTTCGTGGCCTGGCTGACGGCCCCCGAGCAGCAGGCCAAGCTCTTCGAGGAGCGCGGCAGCTTCCCGAGCGCCCCCGCCTCCTACGAGACGTCCGCGGTCGCCGACGCCACGCACGAGTACTTCGGCGACGCCCCCATCGGTGAGATCTTCGCCCGCGCCGCGCAGGACATCCCGACGCAGATCATCGGCCCGAAGGACCAGATCATCGCCGAGAACATCGGCCGCAGCGGCGTCCGCCAGGTCGAGCAGAAGGGCCTCTCCCCCGAGGACGCCTGGCAGGAGGCGGTCAAGGCCGTCGACAACGCGCTCGACGAGTGAGGAACGGCATGACCACCACCGGTACCCCGGCCGCGCCGCCCCGCTCCGGCGGCGGCGCGGCCCCGCCGGAGGAACGGCCCACGGCCCAGGAGCGGCGGCGGGCCCGCCGCAGCCGCCGCTACCAGCGTGACGTGCGGTGGAGCCCGTACGCGTTCGTGGCGCCGTTCTTCCTCTTCTTCGGTGCCTTCGGCCTCTTCCCGCTGCTCTACACCGGCTGGGCGTCGCTGCACCGGGTGTCCCTGACGGCGCCCACCGAGATGGAGTGGGCCGGCCTGCACAACTTCACCCGGCTGCTGGAGGACGAGTTCTTCTGGAACGCCCTGCGCAACACCTTCACCATCGGGGTGCTGTCCACCGTCCCGCAGCTCCTCATGGCGCTGGGGCTGGCCCACGTCCTCAACTACCGGCTGCGCGGCAGCACGTTCTTCCGGGTCGTCATGCTCGCGCCGTACGCGACGTCCGTGGCGGCGGCGACGCTGGTCTTCGTCATGCTCTACGGGCGCGACTACGGCATGATCAACTGGGCGCTGAGCTTCGTCGGGATCGACGCGGTCGACTGGCAGAACGGCACCTGGACCTCGCAGTTCGCCATCTCCACCATCGTGATCTGGCGCTGGACGGGGTACAACACGCTGATCTACCTCGCCGCGATGCAGGCCGTGCCCAAGGACCTGTACGAGTCGGCGGCGCTGGACGGCGCCTCGCGCTGGCAGCAGTTCCTGCACGTGACGGTGCCGTCGCTGCGTCCGACGATCCTGTTCACCGTCGTCGTCTCGACGATCGGGGCGACGCAGCTCTTCGGCGAGGTGCTGCTGTTCAGCTCCGGCGGCGGAGCGGCGGGCGGTATCAACAACCAGTACCAGACGCTCGGGCTGTACCTGTACGAACAGGGCTGGGTGAACCTGCACCTGGGGCGGGCCTCCGCCATCGCCTGGATGATGTTCCTGATCCTGCTGCTCATCGCGCTGGTCAACCTGCTGGTCGCGCGACGGCTGCGGAAGAGCCAGTGAGGAGCCGGTCATGACGTTGCTCAAGGACGCCCCGTCGCGCCCGGCACCGGCCGGTGACCGACCGAAGGCCGGGCGTCGTCCCCGGGCGAAGGGGGCGGGCGGCCAGTTCCACGCGGGCCGGCTCGCCTACGCGCTGATCGCCCTCGTCACGGCGGTGTCGCTGTTCCCGCTGGTGTGGACGGCGATCGCCGCCTCCCGCGACAACACGCGGCTGGCGGAGTCGCCGCCGCCGTTCTGGTTCGGCTCCAACCTGCCGAAGAACCTGGACATCGCCTGGCACGACGCCAACCTGGGCCTCGCGCTGCTCAACACGGCCTTCGTGGCCGGGTCGATCGCGCTGGGCACGGTGCTGTTCGGCACGATCGCCGGGTTCGCCTTCGCCCGGCTGCGGTTCCGGTTCCGCACCGGGCTGCTCATGCTGACGATCGGCACGATGATGGTGCCGCCTCAGCTCAGCGTCGTGCCGCTGTTCATGGCCATCGCCGAGCTGGAGTGGACCAACCAGCTCCAGGCCGTCATCCTGCCGACCTTCGTCAGCGCGTTCGGGGTGTTCTTCATGCGCCAGTACCTGGCGCAGGCCCTACCGGGCGAGCTGGTGGAGGCGGCCCGGGTGGACGGGGCGCACAGTCTGCGCATCGTCTGGCACGTGGTCTTCCCCGTGGCCCGCCCGGCGATGGCCGTCCTCGGCATGCTGACGTTCGTCATGGCGTGGAACGACTTCTTCTGGCCGATCATCGCCCTCACCCAGCAGAACCCGACCGTGCAGGTCGCACTGACCGGGCTGGGGCGCGGCTACATCCCCGACCAGTCGGTGATCATGGCCGGTGCGCTGCTGGGGACCCTGCCCCTGCTGCTCGTGCTGGCCCTGTTCGGCAAGCAGATCGTCGGCGGCATCATGCAGGGGGCCGTGAAGGGCTGAGGGCGGGACCGTCCCGCCCCCGGCCCGCCCCCCCCCCCCCCCCCCCCCCCCCCCCCCCCGACCCGCGCCGATCCCCCGAGACCGACACCCCGACCTCCTCACACCTAGCTTTGGGAGCGCTCTCAGTTGACCACCCATCCCGCCCCCGCCCCCCGTGGCTTCCCCGGCGGCTTCCTCTTCGGGTCCGCCACCTCCGCCTACCAGATCGAGGGTGCCGCCGCGACCGACGGCCGGACGCCGTCCATCTGGGACACCTTCGCCCACACGCCCGGCCGGGTGCTCGGCGGCGACACCGGTGACGTCGCCGTCGACCACTACCACCGCTGGAGCGACGACCTGGACCTGATGGCCGGGCTCGGCCTCCAGGCCTACCGGTTCTCCGTCTCCTGGTCCCGCGTGCAGCCGCACGGCACCGGACCCGCCGACCAGCGCGGCCTGGACTTCTACCGCGCGCTGGTCGACGGCCTCCTGGAGCGCGGCATCACCCCCTGGATCACCCTCTACCACTGGGACCTGCCGCAGGAGCTGGAGGACGCCGGCGGCTGGCCCGAACGCGACACGGCCGAGCGGTTCGCCGCGTACGCGGAGCTCATGGCCGACGCGCTCGGCGACCGCGTCGAGCACTGGACCACGCTCAACGAGCCGTGGTGCAGCGCCTTCCTGGGCTACGCCTCGGGCGTCCACGCGCCGGGCCGGACGGAACCGGCCGCCGCACTGCGCGCCGCCCACCACCTCAACCTGGGCCACGGCCTGGCCGTCCAGGCACTGCGCCGTGCCCTCCCGGAGGGCACGAAGGTCGGGGTGAGCCTCAACCCGGCCGTGCCGCGTGCCCGCACCGACCGGGAGGCGGACGTCGCCGCGCGGGACCGCATCATGGCCCTGGCCAACGGCGTCTTCGAGGGGCCGATGCTGCACGGCGCCTACCCGCAGGTGCTGCTGGACACGACGGCCGGCATCACGGACTGGTCCTTCGTCCGCGACGGCGACCTGAGCACCGCGCACCAGCCGCTGGACGCGCTGGGCGTCAACTACTACTCCCCGCTGCTGGTGTCGGCCGCCGACGGGCCCGGGGACGTCGAGCGGCGCGACGGGCACGGGGCGAGCGCGCACACGCCCTGGCCCGGTGCGGACGACGTCGCCTTCCACCGGCCGGAGGGGCTGCCCGTCACCCAGATGGGCTGGCCCGTCGACCCGAGCGGGCTGTCCGACCTGCTGCTGCGGCTCAGCCGTGAGGCGCCGGGGCTGCCGCTCTACATCACCGAGAACGGCATGGCCGCCGACGACAAGCCCGCCGACGACGGCACGGTCGACGACCCGGAACGCGTCGCCTACCTGCACGGCCACCTGTCGGCCGTGCTGCGGTCGATGGAGCAGGGGGCCGACGTGCGCGGCTACTTCCTGTGGTCGCTGCTGGACAACTTCGAGTGGGCCTACGGCTACAGCAAGCGGTTCGGCGCGGTGTACGTCGACTTCGACACCCTGCGCCGCACGCCGAAGTCCAGCGCCGCCTGGTACGCCGAGCTGGCCCGCACCCGGACGCTGCCGCCGGCGTCCTGAGCCCGGGTGGGGCCGCGCGCCGGGGGACGCGGCCCCACCTCCCGGCGTCCGCCCGCCGGTCGGTGGGGACCGGCGGGCGGACGCACCCTCAGCCGGCGGGATCGGACGGGACGGGTGGACGCGACGACCCGGGCCCGGCGCCCCGACGGCGGGCCCGTCCGCCCCGGGCCCGGGCGCCCGACCGGCCGTGCGGGCCGTGCGGGGCGAGCCAGATCCGCACCTCCGTCCCGCCGAGGACCGAGTGGCCGATGCGGACGTCGCCGCCGGTGGACTCCGCGAGGCGGCGCACGATGTCCAGCCCGAGCCCCGTCGATCCGGGGCCGCCGTCGCCGTGGCCACGGCGCAGCGCGGCGGCCGGGTCGGGGATGCCGGGGCCCGCGTCGGAGACGAGCACGATGACGGCGTCGTCGCCGTTGTGGACGTCCACGGAGAAGGCGGTGCCCTGCGGGGTGTGCCGGAAGACGTTGCCGAGCATGGCGTCGAGGGCGGCGGCCAGGTCGGCGCGCGCGACGGGCACCCGCACCGGCCGCTCCACCCCGGCGACGCGGACGCGGCGGTCCTCGTCCTCCGCGAGGGCGGACCAGAACGCCATCCGCTCGCGCACGACCTCGGCCGCGTCGCAGGCGGCACTCGCCCCGTTGCCCGGCGACTGCGGCTTCTGCTCACGCGCCGTGCGGATGATGCGGTCGACCTCGCCCTCCAGCTGGGCGACGGCGTGCCGGGTCTGCTCGGCGGCGTCCCCCCGGCCGAGCGAGGCGGCGTTCAGGCGCAGCACGGTGAGCGGGGTGCGCAGCCGGTGCGAGAGGTCGGCGGCCAGCTCGCGTTCGTTGGCGAGGAGCCGCACGACCTGGTCGGCCATGGAGTTGAACGCGACCGCCGCGTCCCGCAGTTCCGCCGGGCCCTGTTCGGGCACCCGGGTGCCCAGCCGCCCCTCGCCCAGGTCCCTCGCGGCGGCGGCGAGGTGCTCGGCGGGGCGGACCAGCCGGGTGCCGAGCCGGTCGGCGATGGCCACGGAGCCGACGACCAGGGCGAGCCCGACGCCGCCGAGCAGCAGCCAGGCCGTCGTCACGCCCCGGCCGACCTCGCCGTGCGGCACGAAGACCTCCACGACGGCGATCCGGCCCGCGTCCACGGCCGTCGGCCGCAGCAGGGCGTAGCCGCCGTCGACCCCGACGATCGTCGCCCGGTTCCCGCTCAGGGCGTCGGCCGAGGCGCGCATCGTCCCGATCTCCGTCGGGGCCCCGCCGTCGGCTGCGGGGACGCGCACGGCGAGCCGGCCGTCCGCCCCGGCCTGGGTGCTCGCCACGGCCCGCTGGAGCTGCTCGCGTTCGGCGGTGATGGCCAGCGCCGGGGAGACGGCGGCGGCCTGGCGTTCCGCGTCGACGAAGGCGCGGTCGCGGGCCAGCTCGCGGACGACCAGGCCCAGCGGGACGGCGAAGGCGATGACCACCATCACGGTCACCGCCAGCGACACCTTCACCAGCGCCCATCTCACCGGGCGGCCTCCGCCGGTGCCTCCAGCTTGACGCCGACGCCGCGCAGGGTGTGCAGATAGCGCGGCCGGGCGGCCGTCTCGCCCAGCTTGCGACGCAACCAGGAGAGGTGGACGTCGATCGTCTGGTCGTCGCCGTAGGACTGCCGCCACACCTCCGCGAGCAGCTCCCGGCGCGGGACGACGACACCGGGGCGGGCCGCGAGGAAGGCGAGCAGGTCGAACTCGCGCCGGGTGAGGTCGAGCGGCGTGCCGTCGAGGTGGGCCTGACGGCGCAACGGGTCGACGGCCAGCCCGCCGACGCGCAGGACGGCCTCGGCCGCCGCGCCGCCGGTGCCGCCGCCGGCCCGGCGCAGCACGGCCGCCATGCGGGCCGAGAGGTGCTCCACGGAGAAGGGCTTGACGAGGTAGTCGTCCGCGCCGTCGTTGAGGAGCCGGACGATCTCGGCCTCGTCGTCCCGCGCGGTCGCGATGATGACGGGCGTCTGGGTGACGCCCCGGAGCATCTTCAGCGCCTCGGCACCGTCCAGGTCCGGCAGCCCGAGGTCGAGGACGACGACGTCGAAGCCGATCTGCGCGACCTCGCGCAGCGCCGCGAGGGCCGTGCCGACGCTGCGGACGCTGTGCCCGGCCTCGCCCAGGTGCCGGATCAGGGCGGACCGTACGAACGGGTCGTCTTCGACGACGAGGACGCGTGCCATGCGCGGCACGCTACGCACCCACCTGCGCGCTCCGCCATTAGGGTGTTCCGATGCGACAAGGATGGCTCCAGGGCGGGGCCTGGCTCCTGGCCACCGGAGCGGCGGTGACGCTGTCGTGGTTCGGCGTGCACACCGTCATCACCGGCACGGCCTACGACCCGCCGGTGGCGACGCCCGTCGCGCGGGCGAAGGCCGCCGAGTCGGCCTCCGGGACGCCGCCCGAGTCCTCCGCCACGCACCGGCCGCCCGGCTCCCCCGCACCGCAGGAGCCCGCCGCGTCGCCCGTCGTCCCCGGGGACGACGGCGAGAGGGACGACGGGGAGGACGGCGGAGGCGAGGAGCCCGCCGAGCCCACGCCACCGCAGGAGACACCGGCCGAGGAGCCGCCCACCGGGGAGGCGCCCGAGGACGCCCCCGCACACGCGCCCGGCGAGGGTCAGGGCGAGGTGCGCAGCTACACCGCCGACGGCGGGCGCGTCGCCTTCGACCTGCGCGCCGACTCGGCGTCGCTGGTCTCGGCGACCCCGCACTCCGGCTGGGAGGTGCAGGTGTGGACGCAGGAGCAGTGGGTGCGGGTGACGTTCAGCCAGGGTGACCGGTCCTCGTCCGTCTTCTGCACCTGGCACGACGGCCCGCCCCGGGTGCAGGTCGACGAGCGCTGACCGCGCCCGGCGGTGTGCCCGGCGGCGTCCCTCGGACGGGCGGCCTCAGGCGAAGGTGCCCGGGGGCGGCGGCGGGGAGGGGCGCGCGGTCGCGTCGGTGACCGGGCGGGCCCCGCCGGTGAAGTCGGCCAGCGCGCGGCCGTGTTCGAGCCGGGCCGGGTGGGGGTCGGCGGCGGCCCGTCGGGTCAGCTCGGCCACGGGCAGCGGCCGGGCGGCCGCCAGCAGGACGGCGTTGCCGAAGCGACGGCCCCGCAGCACGGCGGGATCGGCCGTCACGCACACCTCGGGGAAGACGGCCAGCACGGTGGCGATCTGGGCGCGCAGGTGGGCCAGCGGAGGCCCGTCGGTCACGTTGACGACGTACAGCCCGTCGGGGTCCAGGGCCCTGCGCACGTCCGTCAGGAACTCGACGGTGCCCAGGTGCGCGGGCGTGCGGGCGCCGTCGAAGACGTCCGCGACGACGAGGTCCGCCCACCCGTCGGGCACCTTGGCGAGCCCGGCGCGGGCGTCGGCGCCGCGTACCCGGATGCGCTGGCCGGCGTCCCACGGCAGGGCCCGCCGCACGAACGCGGTCAGCTCCCGGTCCACCTCGACGACCTGCTGGGTCGAGCGGGGACGGGTGGCGGCGACGTAGCGGGGCAGGCTGAGCGCGCCGCCGCCCAGGTGCACGGCGCGCAGCGGACTCCCCGGCGCGGGCGCCACGGCGACGTCGGCGGCGTGCCCGATGCGGCGCTGGTAGGCGAAGCCGAGGTGGGTGGGGTCGGCGAGGTCGACGGAGGACTGCGGGGCCCCGTCGAGCGTCAGCGTCCAGCCCCGCGGCCGGTCCGGGTCGGGCTCCAGCCGGGCCAGGCCGCCGGCCACCCGCTCGGTGACCGCCTCGCGGCCGCCCCGCTGCCGCTGTCCGGCCCTGCTCGCCATGGGCCCAGTATCCCGGCCGCCGCGCGCCGGGCGCACGGCGGGCCCGTCCCGGCCGACGCGCTGTCGGCGCGCGAGCCGCCGGCGGACGTCAGCGGCAGCGGTCGGCCACCTCGATGACGCGGGCCGCCTCGCGCAGGGCCGCGCGCAGCAGCGCGGGCTCGGTGGCCGGGGCGCAGGCGCCTTCCGGGGGAAGGAGCCAGCACGCGCCGGTGACGGGCGGCGGGGTCGCACCGCTGCTCCCGGCGGCCGGGACGCGGGTGGGGGCGCAGGCGCTGCCCGGCAAGTCCCAGCCGTCGGCGGTCCCGGGCGGTACGAGGAAGCCGAGGGTGGCTCCGGAGCCGTCGTGCAGCACGGGTCCGGCGCTGTCCCACAGACGCAGGATGTCGGCGGCCTCCAGTCCCTCCCGGGCCGGGACGGTCACCAGGTCGCACGGCTCCCCGGCGACGGGCCGCAGGGGCCTCGGCCGGACGACGTCCGTCCGTGGGACGCCCGTCCGTGCGGTGTCCGCCGGTCCGGTGCCGGGGCCCGGGGGCGGGCCTGACCGTGCCGTGGTTCGCGGTCCGTCGGTGTCCAGCAAGGGGACCACTCCTCCGCATCACGCAGCTGTGCTTCGTGCTGAGTCCAACGGGCGGACCCCGCCCGGGGCTACGGCGCGAGCGGCGGCGGAGCATGGCGTTTCATGGCAGAACACGGCAGATCGCGGCCGGTACCACGGCACAAGCCCCTGAGAAGCGGCCGGTTCCTGCACGGTGCGGACGAATTGGTGTGGCGCACGTCTCATACCGTGTACCTTCCGGGGCATGGCGTCGTCACCTTCTACGTCATCGGGTTCCGGACCGGTTCCGCCGTCCCACACCCCGGCACCGCGGCCCAACACCGTGTTCCGGGAGCTGCGCGGGCCGCGCTCCCCGGGGGAGTTCGCGGCCGCCGTCCGGCGGGCGGCGCGCGAGATCGGGGAGCGGGTATCGTGCGACGCCCGGTACGTCGGGCGGGTGGAGGCCGGGGAGATCCGGTGCCCCAACTACGCCTATGAACGCGTGTTCCTGCACATGTTCCCGGGGCGCACCCTGACCGATCTGGGGTTCGCGCCACGGGAGTCCGTCCGGGGGCGGAGGGCGCGCGGGCGGGGCGCGCACGGCGACGGGACGGCAGTCGCACGGCCCCGTGCTCCCCAGGCACCGGGGCAGCCGGAGGTGACGGACGAACCGCTCACCCCCGGCCCCACCCAGACCCTTCTGCACAGTGACGAGGAGAGCGACGTGCTGCGTCGCGCGTTCATGACGGGCGGCCCCGCCGCCCTGGCCGCGACCCTGGGGCTGACCCCGGGGCAGGCCGAAGCCTGGGCCGCGCCAGGCATGCCCGGCAAGGCCGGTGAGAGTGAGGCCGAGGCCGTCGAGCAAGCGGTGCGCCGCATCCGGCTCATCGACGACCAGCACGGGGCGGGCGCCCTGTACCGGCAGGCGGGTACCGCGCTGCGCGGCGCCTACCGGCTGCTCGACGCCGGTGTCCGCCGCCAGTCGGTCGCCGACCGCCTGCACCGCGGAGCCGGTGAACTGGCGCTGTCGGTGGGCTGGTTGGCTCACGACTCAGGCCGCATCGAGGACGCCCGCTCCCACTACGCCGAAGCACTGGCCACCGCCAGGGTCGCCGGGGACGCCGGCCTGGAGGCGCACGCCTTCAGCAACACCGCGTTCCTCGCCCGCGACGCCGGCCGCCCCCGCGAGGCGGTACGCGCGGCGCAGGCGGGCCAGCGTGCCGCCGCCGGGCTGGGCTCCCCCCGGCTGCTGGCCCTGCTGACGCTGCGTGAGGCGGGCGGGCGCAGCGGGCTCGGCGACCGCAGCGGCTGCCAGGAGGCCCTGGGCCGGGCGCACGATCTCTTCGCCCAGGGCGCCGCCGAGGCCGACCCCGAGTGGATGAGCTTCTTCGGCGAGGCGGAGATCGCCGGTCTGGAGGCGCAGTGCTGGGCGGCCCTCGGCGACTACGGCAGAGCCGGGGTGTGCGCGCGCCGCGCGGTGGCCCTCCAGTCGCCGCACTTCGTGCGCAACACCGCCCTGTTCACGGCCGAGCTGGCCGACGACCTGGCGGCGGCGCACGCCCCCGACGAGGCCGCCGCGCACGGCGGACGGGCGCTGGACCTGCTGACGTCCGTGCGCTCCTCCCGCATCCAGGCCATGCTGCGACGCACCGCGGGGCGGCTGCTGCCGCACCAGCGCGAGCCGGACGTCGCCCTGTTCCTCGACCGCGTGCGGGAGGCGCAGGCACCGGCCGCGCTCTCCCCGCAGGAGGGGTTCAGGGACGAGGGTCCAGGTGGCCGGTGTCGTTCCAGCGGCTGAGGGCCGGTTCGCCGTAGGCCCAGCCGAGGACGGAGAAGCCGCAGGCGGCGAGCCCGATGCGGGCCCCGAAGCCGATGTCCTGGCCGAGCCAGCGGGCACCGAGCGCCCGCAGGATGTGACCGTGGGCGAAGACCAGGACGTCCCGGTCGGCCGAGCGCGCCCAGCCGACCACCTCGTCGGCCCGGGCCGTGACCTCGGCGAGCGTCTCGCCGCCCGGCACGCCGTCCCGCCAGATCACCCAGTCCGGCCCGGCCTCCTCCTTGATCCGCTCGCTGGTCAGCCCCTCGTAGCGGCCGTAGTCCCACTCCATGAGAACGGTCCAGGGCCGCGCGCGGTCGCCGAATCCGGCCAGCTCGCAGGTCTGGGCCGCCCGGCTGAGGGGGCTGGTACGGACCTCGACGTCCGGCAGCCCGTCCCACGGGGAGCGGTGCAGCCGCTCCCCGAGCAGCTTCGCCGTCCGGCGGCCCTCGTCGAGCAGCGGGAGATCGGTGCGCCCGGTGTGCCGGCCGAGCCGCGACCACTCCGTCTGACCGTGCCGGACGAGCAGAATGCGCGGAGCCATGGGCCGGAACCTCCCGGTCGTACGGGTTGTCAGCCGAGGATGCCAGACTGCCCCGGGTGACGCACGTGAACCACTTGCCACGTCCGGACGGCGCCCGGCCCGCCGTGCCCGCGCAGGGCGCGGGCGGTCTGCGGCGGCGCCTGGCGCAGCTGCGCGGTGCCGGGCACCCGCCCCGGCCGCTGGACGCCCGGGCCCTGTCCGCGCTGGCCGCCAACCCCGGCTGCCGACGCCGGGCCCTGCTGGACGGCGCCGGGGTGGACAAGACGGCCCTGGCCCGCGCCCTGGGCGCGCCCGCGCCGTTCGGCCAGTCCCAGTTCGCCTTCTCGCGCGGCCACGCCTTCGAGGCCCGGGTACACGCCGACGGCTGCGCCGAGCTGGTGCGGATGCTGCGGGCCGCGACCGGGGACCGCTCGCCCGAGCCCGCCGCCGTCGAGCAGCCCGAGCTGACGGCGGACGGCCCCGCCGGCCGCGCGGCCCGCACCGCGCTCGCCCTGGCGGAGGCCGACGCGGCGGGCGCGGGGGTGTGGACGGTGCTGGTGCACCCGATCCTGGAGCTGCGCGTCGCCGGTTCGCCCGTCCATCTGGAACCGGACGCCCTCGTCGTCGCGCCGGACGGCACCCGCACGGTGGTGGAGGTCAAGTCCTTCCCCATCCTGGACGGCACCGCCGACCCGGCGAAGGTCGGCGGCGCGGTGCGGCAGGCGGCCGTCTACGCGCTGGCCCTCGAGGAGCGCGGGGACGCCGACCGGCTCGCGGACGTCGTCCTGCTGGTGTGCCCCAAGGACTTCTCCAACCTGCCCACGGCCGCCGCCGTCGACCTGCGCCGCCAGCTCGCCGCCGTCCGCCGCCAGCTCGCGCGGCTGACCCGGCTGGCGGACATCGCCGCCGCCCTGCCGCCGGACGTCACCTTCGACCCCGACCGGCCGGGCGAGGAGCTGGCCGAGGCCGTGGCCCGGGTGCCCGCCGCCTACGCCCCCGAGTGCCTGGCCACCTGCGAGTTGGCCTTCCACTGCCGGGCGCGGGCGCGGCAGGCCGGTGACGTCACGGTGCTGGGGCGGGCCGTCCGGGGCGAGCTGGGGTCGCTGACGACGATCGAGGCCGTGCTGGCCGCCGCCCACGCGGACACCCCCGCGCCGGACGGAACGCCGGACGGAGCCCCGGACGGCGGGGCCGACCCGGCGGTCGCCGCGCTGCGCCGCGCCGCCCGGCTGCGCGCCGAGGCGCTGGCCGACGCCGCGCCCCGGGCGGGTGAAGCGCGATGACGCTGCTCGCCACCCTCGCCCGCATGGAGGCCGCGGCGGCGGGACGGGCCCGGCCGCTGGCCACCGTCCGGCACCGCCATCTGACCGACCGGCCGCTGGTCCTCGTCCCGCTGACGACGGCCGGTGAGGCCGGAGCCCCGCTCGGCGCCATGCTCGGCACCGACCCCGAGCAGCCGGTACTGCTCACCGTCGCCCAGCCGCGCGACCGTGACCTGCGGTTCCGCTTCCTCGCCGAGCTCGCCGACGTCATGCTGCCGCACCTGGAGTCGGCGCAGGACGAGGTGGAGGCCGTCGCCCGGCGCTCCGGGGAGGAGGCCGAGCTGTGCCGGGACGCCCCGCAGCTCCTGGTGCCCAACTCCGGCGGCGTCGCCTTCGTCCGGCTGCTGGGCCGCTCGATGCGCTTCCGCCGCACCGCCGAGGAGGATCCGGACACGCCGTATCCCGCGCCCTCCCGGGTGCCGCTGCTCGGGCGGTGGCTCACGCACTACGGCGAGCGGTCCCGGGTGCCCGGCTCCTCGCTGCTGCTGGCCGTCACCGACCTGCTGACCCGGCACTGGGCCACCGGCCAGAGCCCGCTGGAGGACCAGCACCTGGGCGCCCTGCTCGGCTGGCTCCGCGCGGACGGGCCGAGCGGCGCCGAGGCCGCGCTGCGGGCCGAGACGGCACGGGACGAGGCGGGGCGGCTGCTGGTGCCCCCGGCCGGTCCCGCCACCGATCCGGCGTTCGACAACAGGGTCCTCGCCCCCGCCGTGGCCCGCTACGACGCCGGGGTCTTCGGGGCGGACGCCGAGATCCGGAACGTCCTGGCCGGGCAGCTCCGCCCCACGTGGGACGCGATGTGGGAGGCGCTCGCGCTGCTGCGGGAGCTGCCGCCGGGGGAACGCGTCACCGGGCGCTGGGAGGGGGACCGCTGGTCCTACACCGCCCACCGCGACCGGCTGCGGGCCGGCGAGCCGCCGCAGCCCCGGCGCGACGACGCGGTGACGGCCGCCCGCAAGCTCGCCGCCCGCGAGCGGGACCAGGCCCGGCTGGCCGCGCAGGAGGCGCTGGACGATCCGCTGGTCATGGCCGCCCGGCGGCTGGCCGGTGAGGCGTTCAGCGGCACGGTGACCGAGGTGCGCCCGGCGTACTCGACGGGCAAGCGGCCGATGCCGCGCCCCCTGGTGACGCTCCGCACCGACGACACCCCGCAGCTCGGCGAGGGCACGAAGGTGTGGCGGGCGCTGGCCGACGGCCGGGCCCAGCCGGGCGAGTGCGCCGAGCTCCCCGGCCCCGGCCTGGTCACCGTCCGGCTCACCGGGGGCATGGGGCGCGGGAAGGAGCCGGCGCCGGGCACCGTCCCGGAGCCGGGCGAGGCGGTGTGCTGGACGCTGTTCGAGCACCATCCGCGCGGCGGCCCCGACCTGCCGGACCCGGAGGACACCCCCTGGACGCACGGCGGCCCGCCCGGCGAGGCGCGGCCCGAGCCCCCCGACCCCGCCACCGAGGAGGACCTGCTGTGACGGTCTCCGCATCCGTGACCGGCGCGCGGACGGCCGGGGACGACCCGGGCGCCGCCGCGTCCGCCGCCACCGCCGCCATCCTCGCCGACACCCTGCACGGGCGGGAGCGCGGCGTCGTCGTCGACTCGCCGCCCGGCGCGGGCAAGTCGACGCTCGTGGTGCGCGCCGCCCGCGAGCTGGCCGCCGCGGGCCGTCCGCTGATGATCGTGGCCCAGACGAACGCCCAGGTGGACGACCTGGTGGACCGGCTGGCCGTCGCCGATCCCGACCTCCCCGTCGGGCGGCTGCACAGCAGCGACCCGGCCGCCTACGACCCGGCGCTGGACCGGCACCCGGCCGTCCGCGCCTCGGCGAGGATCGCCGACCTGGCGGAGCAGGCCGTCGTCGTCTCCACCGCCGCGAAGTGGGCCCACGTGCGGGGCGACGCCGTCGCCGAGCCGTGGCGGCACGCCATCGTCGACGAGGCGTACCAGATGCGCTCCGACGCGCTGCTGGCTGTGGCCCGGCTGTTCGAGCGGGCCCTGTTCGTCGGCGATCCGGGGCAGCTCGACCCGTTCAGCCAGGTCGGCACGGAGCAGTGGGCGGGCCTGTCCTACGACCCGTCGGCGAGCGCCGTCTCGGCCCTGCTGGCCCATCACCCGGGGCTGCCGCAGCACCGGCTGCCGGTGTCGTGGCGGCTGCCCGCGTCGGCGGCTCCGCTGGTGTCGTCGGCGTTCTACCCCTACACCCCGTTCCGCAGCGGCACCGGGCCCGGGGACCGGCGGCTGGCCTTCGGCGTGCGCCCCGACGGCTCGGCCGTCGACCGGGTGCTGGAACGGGCCGCCGACGCGGGCTGGGGGCTGCTGGAGCTGCCCGCCCGCCACACGCCGCGCACGGACCCGGAGGCCGTCGCCGCCGTCGCCGCCGTCGTGCACCGGCTACTGGAGCGCGCGGGGCTGACGACGGACGAGCGGGGCACCGGTCCGACCCCCCTGACGGCCGACCGGATCGCCGTGGGCACCGCGCACCGGGACCAGGCGGCGGCCGTCCGCACGGCCCTGGCCGGGCGCGGTGTGGAGGGCGTCACGGTGGACACCGCCAACCGGCTCCAGGGCCGCGAGTACGACGTCACCGTGGTGCTGCACCCGCTGTCCGGCCGGCCGGACGCCACGGCCTTCCACCTGGAGACCGGCCGGCTGTGCGTGCTGGCATCCCGGCACCGGCACGCGTGCGTCGTGGTGTGCCGGGCGGGCGTCGCGGAGCTGCTCGACGAGCACCCCTCGGCGGAGCCGGTGCAGCTCGGGGTGGACGTCCGTTTCCCCGACGGCTGGGCCGCCCAGCAGGCCGTTCTCGCGGAGCTGTCCGCGCACCGGGTCCCGGCCTGAGCCACGGGCGGGCCCCGGGGGCAGACAGTTCGCGGGGGTTCGCGGGACAATGGTCGTCGGTCTACGACGTGGAGGTACGTTCATGCCCGAGCCGGACTCGGCTCCTTCCTTCCGGCGGCCCGCCCCGCTGATCTTCGAGCCCGCCGCGAGCGCGGAGGAGGCGGAGCACTTCTTCGACCTGGAGTCGATCGCCGATCCACGGGAGCTGCTGTCGCGTGCGACGGAACTGGCGGTCGCCTTCCAGGCGGCGGCGGACCGGGCCATGGAGTACCAGGCGATGGCGGCGGCCCAGCTGGCGGACCCGCGCCGCTTCGACCGGCTGCCGGACGCCGCCATCGCGGACCGCGCCGAGTGGACGGAGGACTACGCGCGCCGCATGGTCGCCTTCGGCAAGCAGCTGCTGCGTGACGCCACCCCCGACGGCAGCCCCTGAGCGACACGCGCCGGGGCGGGGCCGGTCGCCCCGACCGGGACGGAGGCGTGGGGGCGCGCGGAGCGGCGTACGGTAGCGCAGATGGGGGCCGTGTGTCCGGCCTTTGCTCATCTTCCGTGATGACGTGAGCACTCCGGGTACATGTATATGTCATGAGCATCTCCTTCTGTGCGGACGGTCTCCCGCTCGACGGCGCCGCCTGGCTCGCCTCGGCCAGCCCCTTCCCGCGCAGCGTCCGGGCGCTGTGGGCGGCGTTCCCGGACCGGACGCAGCCGCTGCCGTGCGGCACGGTGTTCGACGTCGTGAGCGTCCCGGCGGTGTTCGGCCGCCGGATGGTCGGGCACCTGGCGTCGACGGGGGACGCGACGGCGGGGCCGGGGCCGGTGGCCGTGGACCGGGGGCGGGCGCTGTTCTTCGCCCTGCCCGGTACGGCGCGGCGGCTGCCCGCACTGCTGCGCTGGGAGGAGTGGCACGGCCAGCCGGACGCGGAGGCCGTCCCTCCGCTCCTCGGCTACGGGCTCGGGGACGTCGTGGGCGTTCCGGCGCCGCCGCTCCCCGGCGGGCCGGGCGCGCGCTGGCTCGTCCCCCCGGACGCGGCGGCGGCCCGTCCGACGGGCGCCCGGGAGCTGCTCTGGGCGGCGGTGCGGGCGGTCCGTGCAGGTCGGGGGCACGGGCGGGACCTATCGATTTCCGCTCCCGCCGATGCTGGTGCTAAGGTCTACGACGTCAGCAGGCGCCGCTAGCTCAGTTGGTTAGAGCAGCTGACTCTTAATCAGCGGGTCCGGGGTTCGAGTCCCTGGCGGCGCACAGACAGCCGAAGGCCCTCCGCAGCAGCGGAGGGCCTTCGCGCGTGTGCGGCGCGGGCGCGCTCCCGTCGGCCGGCGGTCAGGTCCGGGTGATCCGCACCGTCCACTCCCCCGTCGGGGAGCGGTCCAGGGCGGTGATCCGCACGGCGCCGTCGTCCACGGACAGGCTCTCCCCCACCCCGAGCGGCGCGTCCGCGAGCGGGGCGTGGACGGAGGTGCTGCGGCAGGCCGCCGTGCCCGGGTGGCCGTCGAGCACCTCGACGGGACCGCCCGCCGACGCGGTGTCGCTGCGCACCCGGTAGACCAGCACCCCGGACCGGCACAGCCGCTCGTCGTTGCCGACGGGCTCACGCACCTCGGCGACGACGACCTCGCTCGGTCCGGTGCGCGCGACGGCCAGCCGGGTCCCACCGCCCGGGCCGGGGCCGCCCGGCGCGCGGCCCAGCGGCTGGAGGGCGTGGATCGAGGTGCCGGGGCCGCCGACACAGTCCACCTGCTCGTCGTCCAGCCAGCCGAGCTTCCACTTGTGCCACCCGAAGGGATCGGGGGCCAGTCCGAACTGGCTGCCCATCAGGTCCCAGTCGCCGACGTAGGTGTCCCAGTCGCCCTTGCCGTCCTGCGGCCGGTTGTAGAGGTCGGGCAGGTCGAAGACGTGCCCGGTCTCGTGGGCCAGGACGTTGCGGTCGGCGGGGAACCGCTCGAAGACGGTCACGATGCGGCGCAGCTCGGTGCCGTCCACGGAGACGGGCTCGCGGAAGTTGACGACCTTCGTCGCGTCGGAGTCCACGCCCGGCGCGTCGGGGTCGGCCACGAAGTAGACGACGTCGTAGTCGCCGAAGTCGAGCTGCGGGTCGACGACGTCGATGGCGTCGCGGAGGTAGGCGGCCCGGTCCTCGGCGTCCCAGTCACGCGCTATGCCGTAGCGCTCGGAGGGGGAGGGCATCTCGGTCCAGTGGAAGGCCGCGTGCAGGCGCAGGTCGAAGCGGCCGTAGGAGGCGCGCTCGAAGAAGGTGCCGGTGGCGGGGAAGTGGTCGGCGGCGAGCCGGCCCGGCGTGATCAGCGGGACGGAGTCGGGGAAGGAGAGGAACACCATCATCGCGTCGACGGTGCGCTCGGGGCGCACGTAGGCGTCGTTCCAGGTGTCGAGCCCCAGCGAGTGGTGGGCGTCGGTCCGCTGGAGCGCACAGGGCGGCGTGCGGTCGGCGTCGGTGGCGGGGCCCGCGAAGGAGGAGGTGCCGGCCACGGCGGCGAGGACGGTGAGGACCGACCCCGAACGGCGCAGCCGTCCCCGCCCCGCGCGCCGAGGTGACCGGTGGCGCGGCGGCCCGCCCGCCGGTATCCGGAACAGCCGGTGCACAGGGGGTGCGAGGCGCGTCGATCGCACGGGAACCTCCGAGAAACAGGCCCGGTCGGGATGCCGATTCCTCGTCCACTCTGTGACGATATGCACCGTTTCGTCGCGTTGGACTAGGCCGGGCGGGCCATGGCCGCAACATCACCCAACGTCATCACCCCGTGCGCCGTCCGCACGCCCCGAGAGGGTCGTACTGACGTGCGCTCCCGTCCCCTTGACGGGTGCCCCGGCGGTGGGCGCTGCTGGCCCGCTCCACCCGAAAGCCCCTATGATCGGCTGACTTTCCAGTGACCAGACCCTCCGGGAGCGATCGGTGAACGCAACCCTGGACGCGCCGGGCGACGGCCCGCACGCCACCGGAGCCCCACCGCACCCCACCACGGAGAGTCACCATGACCCGTGCTTCCGTGCCGCCTTCGACAGCGCCCGGCTGGCGATGGCCCTCGTCGACCGGGCGGGCCGGATCGTCGCCGCCAACCCGGCGTTCACCCGGCTCCTGGACACCCCCGCCCGGACGCTCGACGGGCTGCCGCTGACCGAGCTGACGCACCTGGGGCTGGACCGCCGCACCCGCGCCGCCTGCGCGGCCGTCCTGAGGGGCGAGCGGACCGAGGTGCGCTGCACCCGGCGACTCAAGCACCCCGACGGAACCCTGCTGTGGGCGGAGGTCAGCCTGGTCGCCGCCGGGCCGCCCGGCTCCGCCGCCCTGCTGTCCGTCACCGACGTGAGCGAGCACCGCGAACTGCGCGAGCGGCTGCGCCACCTGGAGATGCACGACCCGGTGACGAAGCTGCCCAACCGCGTGCTCTTCTTCGAGCGGCTGGCCGCCGCCCTGACCGACAGCGCCACCGGCCGGATCGGCCTGTGCTACCTCGACCTGGACGGCTTCAAGGCGGTCAACGACACCCTCGGGCACCGCGCGGGCGACGAGCTGCTCGACCTCGTCGCGCAGCGGCTGGTGCACTGCGCGACCGGGCCGCGCGGCGGACACCTCGTCGCCCGGCTCGGCGGGGACGAGTTCGCTCTGCTGGTGGAGGGCTCCACCGGCACGCGGCAGCTGACGGACCTCGCCGACGCCGTCCTCGCCGAGCTCCAGACGCGCCCCTTCCGGCTGGCCGGGCAGCGGCACACCGTCTCCGCCAGCATCGGTGTCGTCGAGCGCCCCACCACGGGGACGAGCGCCACCGAGCTGATGCAGGCCGCCGACACCACGCTCTACTGGGCGAAGGCCGACGGCAAGGCGCGCTGGACGCTCTTCGACCCCGAGCGCAACGCCCACCGCATGACCCGGCAGGCCCTGTCCAGCACCCTGCGGCCCGCCGTGGACCGGGGCGAGTTCGCGTTGGAGTTCCAGCCCATCGTCGGTCTGGCCGACGAGACGCTGCGCGGCGTCGAGGCGCTGGTCCGCTGGCGGCACCCCCAGTTCGGGATGATCGGTCCGAAGGACTTCATCGGGCTCGCCGAGGAGAACGGCGCCATCGTGCCGCTCGGCCGGTGGGCGCTGGCCGAGTCGTGCCGCCAGGCCCGGCGCTGGCAGCTGGAGCACGCGGGCGTGCCGCTGTACGTCTCGGTGAACGTCGCCGTGCGTCAGGTGTGGGACTCCGACCTCGTCGCCGACGTCGCTGACGTCCTGCGCGAGACCGGGCTGCCGCCGGGCCTGCTGCAACTGGAACTGACCGAGAACGAGGTGATGGGCTCGGCGGGCCGCCCGCTGCGGGCCCTCCAGGCCCTGTCCGAGATGGGCGTGCGCATCGCCATCGACGACTTCGGCACCGGCTACTCGAACCTCGCCTACCTGAGCCGGCTGCCGGTGCGGGCCCTGAAGCTGGACGGCACGTTCGTGCGCGGCTTCCAGCACGGCAGCGCACGGCGCACCAACCAGGCCGACGAGACGATCGTGACGTCCCTGGTCGACCTCGCGCACAAGCTGGGGCTGACGGTCACCGCCGAGTGCGTGGAGGGCCCGGCGCAGGCGGAGCGCCTGCGCCGGATCGGGTGCGACACCGGACAGGGCTGGCACTACTCCAAGCCCGTCGCCGCCGACCGCATCTCGGCCCTCCTCAGCTCCACGCGCTGACCGTCCGGGAGGCGCCCGGGGGCGTCAGCGGAAGAGGGCGCCCAGCCGCTCGGCGCGCACCGCAACCTCCGCCAGTCGCAGCCCCTCCCAGACGGTGACCTGGTTGGCGGTCAGCACCGGCTTGCCGAGCGCCGCCTCCAGCTCGGTGAGGTGGTCGGCGCTGTGGAGCGCGGTGTCCGGCAGCAGCACGGCCTCCGCCGCGTCGTGGTCCCCGGCGGTGGCCATCGCGAGCACCTCCGCGCGGCCCCAGGTACCGACCTCCGCCGCCGTGATGATGCCGCTCCCCCGCAGCGAGACGACCTCGATCCCGGCGGCCTTGAGGAACGCCCCGAAGTGCTCGGCGACGTCCGTCGGGTAGGTGGCGGCGACGGCGACCCGCCCGACGCCCAGGGCCCGCACCGCGTGCGCGAAGGCGAAGGACGTGCTCGACGCGGGCAGCCCGGCCACGGCGGACAGGGCGCGCACCTGCTCGTGCGCGCCCTCCCAGCCGAAGACGAAGCTGGCGCTCGTGCACGACCACACCACGGCGTGCGCGCCCCGGCCGGCCAGGGCCGTCATGCCGTCGGCGAGCCGGGGCGCGGAGCCCATTTCGAGCAGCGCGTCGACGCGGTGCGCGTCCTCTCCGATGTCGGTGTGGACCAGCGGCAGCGAGACGTCGGCCCCCGCCTCGCGGAGGAGGGCCTCCAGCCTCGGGTAGTCGTCCTCGGCCGAGTACCCGGGGTAGAGGAACCCCACGGTGTGCCGGGCCGGGTGCCGGGCGGCGTGCTGCATGAACCACTCCTGTCGCAGGTGGGGGCTGGTACGGGCTCGGACGGGCCCGTGCTCAGAGCGGCGGCTGGCCGCCCGTCAGGTCGTCGGGGAAGGGCGGCTCGCCCAGGGGGTCGGCCAGCTCCGGCTCCGGTCCGGGCAGGGCCGAGCCCGCGAGGGCCACCTCCGGGGGCGCGTGGGGCACCTCCCGCGCGTCCTCCTCGGGCGCGCCCGGTGACGGCAGGCCGGACATCGCGGCCGGGCCGCGTCTGGCGACCGGGTCCAGCAACGCCTGGTAGGGGCCGACGGCCTGCTTGCCGATGCTGCGCAGCGCGGACCAGACGGTCACCTGGTTGGCGGAGAGCACCGGCATCCGCAGCTCGGCCTCCAGCTGCGGAATGACGTCGTAGGTGGGGAGGTTGGTGCAGCTGATGAACAGGGCGTCCGGCTCGCCCTCCGCCGTCGCCTCCCGGGCCATGCCCGTGACGTCCCGGTAGGGGACGCGCCAGATCTCCCGCGTGAGCCCCAGGTAGCAGCGGCCGGTGACCTCGATGCCCGCCTCGCCCAGGTAGTCCTCCAGGGCGTCGGTGACGGACTTGGTGTACGGCGTGACGAGGGCGACGCGCCGGGCGTCGATCTCGCGCAGCGCGTGCAGCAGCGCGCCGGAGGTGGTCAGCGCCGGGGTCTCGCCCGCGAGGTTCATGGCCGTGCACATCGCCAGTTCCCCGGCCTGCCCGCCGACGAACGACCCCGAGGTGCAGGCGTAGGCGACGACCTCCGGGGAGACGGCCGTCAGGGCCTGGACGGCCTCGCGCAGCGTGGCGTGCTCGCTGACCAGCCGCGCGAGGTCGAGACTCACCTCCACGGGCACGAACGGGGTCCGGGTGAGGTGGAGCGAGACGTCGTCGGGGACCCAGCGCCACAGCTCGCGATCCAGCGCGAAATCGAAAGGGGCCACGATCCCCACACCACGCTGTGGACCGGGACCGCCGAGAAACGAGACATCCATTGCGAGCCCCTCAAACAGACGCAGGGATGGCCAATAGCCGCAACAAGAGGAGAAGCAGAGAGAAAACGCAGACCGGCGGAAAGCCGGAGACGCAGGATCAGATGCCTTCATTGACGAAGGTAGTTTCCGATCCCTACCGTGGTCAATCCTTCACCCGACGCCGTACTCCGGCCGTGCCACCGAGTATCCCGCTCCTCCATCACCGCTCCATCACCGCTCCGTTTCCGAGAGGTTTCCCACCCATGGCAGAACCCCGCGTCCTGGTGCTCGACGACGACCCGCCACCGGATCTCCGGCGGTTGGCGGGGCGGGCGCGGGTGCTCCGCACCGACGAGGAGGGGCTCGCCGCCGCACTGCCCGAGGCCGACGTCCTGCTGGTGTGGAACTTCCTCTCCGACGCGGTGAAACGCGCCTGGCCCGGGGACGGTCCGCGGCCGTCCTGGGTGCACACCGCGAGCGCGGGCGTGGACCGGCTGCTGCCGGAGCTGGCGGGGTCGGACGCGGTGATCACCAATGCCCGGGGCGTCTTCGACCAGCCCATCGCCGAATACGTCACCGGATGGGTCCTGGCAATGGCCAAGGATTTTGCCGGTTCATGGGAATTGCAGCGTTCCCACCGGTGGCAGCATCGGGAGACCATGCGGGTCGGGGGAACCCGCGCGGTCGTGGTCGGGTCGGGCCCGATCGGAAGGGCCATCGGCCGCACGTTGCTGGCCCTGGGCGTCTCGGTGGAACTCGTCGGCCGCACGGCACGGGAAGGGGACGCGGAATTCGGTCACGTGAACGGCTTCGAGGCTTTGGACGGCCTTCTCCCGGAAGCCGACTGGGTGGTCTGCGCCGCCCCGCTCACCCCCGCCACGGACGGCCTCTTCGACGCGAAGGCCTTCGCCCGGATGAAGGACGGGGCGGCGTTCGTCAACATCGGCCGGGGCGCGCACGTCGTCACCGCCGACCTCGTCGACGCGCTGGGCACCGGACGGCTGCGCGGGGCCGCCGTGGACGTCCTCCGGGAGGAGCCCCTGGGCCCCGACAGTCCCCTGTGGGACGTGCCGGGCCTGTGGATCTCCCCGCACATGAGCGGCGACACGCTGGGCTGGCGGCGCGACCTCGCCGAGCAGTTCTGCGACAACTTCGACCACTGGGTGGCGGGCAGGCCGCTGCTCAACATCGTCGACAAGCAGCTGGGCTACGTCCCGGCGCACTGACGGGAGGACGCGTTGACCGATCTCACCGCCCTGACGGCGGGCCGGCTCGTCGCGGGATACGCCGCGGGTGACTTCTCGCCCGTGGAGGTCACGCGGGCGGCGCTGGAGCGCGCCGAGGGCGTCGACCCCCGGGTGAACGCCTTCGTGCGCATCGACGGGGACACCGCACTGGAACAGGCGCGCGCCTCCGCGGAGCGCTGGCGGCGCGGTGCGCCCGCCGGGCTGGTGGACGGCGTCCCGGTGACGGTCAAGGACATCCTGCTGCAACGCGGCGCGCCCACCTACAAGGGGTCGTGGACGATCTCCGACGCCGGACCCTGGGAGGAGGACGCCCCGTCCGTGGCGCGGCTGCGCGAGCACGGCGCGGTGTTCCTCGGGAAGACGACCACCCCGGAGTTCGGCTGGAAGGGCGTCACCGACAGCCCCCGGCACGGCGCCACCGGCAATCCCTACGACCCGGCCCGGACGGCGGGCGGCTCCAGCGGCGGCGGGGCGGCGGCCGTCGCGCTCGGGGCCGGGCCGCTGGCCCTGGGCACCGACGGCGGCGGCTCGGTGCGCATCCCGGCGGCGTTCAGCGGGATCTTCGCGCTCAAGCCCACCTACGGCCGGGTGCCGCTGTACCCCGCGAGCGCCTTCGGGACGCTCGCGCACGTCGGCCCGATGACGCGGGACGCGGCCGACGCGGCACTGCTGCTCGACGTCATCGGGGCGAGCGACCCCCGGGACTGGTCGGCGCTCGCGCCGTTCCCCGGCAGCTTCCGGGACCAGCTGGCGGGCGGGGTGGCCGGGCTGCGGGTGGCCTACTCCCCCGACTTCGACGGCCGGGTGGCGGTGCGGCCGCAGGTCGCCGCCGCCGTGCGGCGGGCCGTGGAGACGCTGGAGGAGCTCGGCGCCCACGTCGAGGAGGCCGACCCGGGCTTCGAGGACCCGGTCGACGCCTTCCACGTGCTGTGGTTCAGCGGGGCCGCCCGCGTCACCCAGCACCTCGGCCCGGAGCAGCGCGCCCGGCTCGACCCCGGTCTGCGGGAGGTGATCGAGGAGGGCGCCCGGTACTCGGCGCTGGACTACCTGGCGGCTGTCGACGTCCGGATGGCGCTCGGGGCCCGGCTCGGCGCGTTCCACCAGCGCTACGACCTCCTCGTGACGCCGACGACGCCGGGCACGGCGTTCGAGATCGGCGTGGAGGTCCCGAAGGGCTCGCCGCACCGGCGGTGGACGGAGTGGACGCCCTTCAGCTACCCCTTCAACCTCACCCAGCAGCCCGCCGCCAGCGTGCCGTGCGGGCTGGACGACGCGGGGCTGCCGATCGGCGTCCAGCTCGTCGGGGCCCGGCACTCCGACGCGCTGGTGCTGCGCGCGGCGCACGCCCTCTACGGCACGGAGCTCCCCCGGCTGCCCGCGCCCCCGCTGCTGGCCGAGCGCGCGGCCCACCCCTGATCGCGGCCGTTCCCGCTGTCCGGCCGTTCCGCCGACCCGCCCGACCCGCCCGACCCGCCAAGGAGAGACGATGGCCGACCGCTTCATCGAGGTGTCGCTCGACAAGCGAGGGGTGCGCTGCACCGCCAAGCTGCTGGACGACCGCGCGCCCGTCACCTGTGCCGCGGTGTGGGACGCGCTTCCGCTCGGCGGGGACGTCTACCACGCCAAGTACGCGCGCAACGAGATCTACGCGCTGGTGCCGCCCTTCGCCCCGGAGGAGCCGCCGCTGGAGAACCCCACGATCACCCCGATCCCGGGCGACCTGTGCTACTTCACGTTCACCGACGTCCAGCTCGGCACCGCCTCCTACGGCTACGAGACGGACGCCCGGCACCAGGGGCGGGCGACGGTGGTGGACCTGGCGCTGTTCTACGAGCGGAACAACCTGCTGATCAACGGCGACGCCGGCTGGGTGCCCGGCATCGTGTGGGGCGGCGTGGTGGAGGGGCTGGACCGGATGGCCGAGGCCTGCCAGGACCTGTGGCGGTCCGGCGCGATCGGCGAGACGCTCTCGTTCCGCCGGGCCTCCTGAGGCAGCCGCCCGGCCCACGGCGCGACCACGCGCCGGGCAACGCCGAGGGCCCCCGCCGGAGCGGGGGCCCTCGATCATGTGCGCCGCCAGGGACTCGAACCCCGGACCCGCTGATTAAGAGTCAGCTGCTCTAACCAACTGAGCTAGCGGCGCGGACGCCGGTGCGGTGACCGGCAGGAAAATCCTACCCGATGTCCTGGGGTGCCCGTGACCAGGCGGCGTCCCGGTCCCGCAGCTCGGCCAGCACGCGGCGCAGGTACGGCCGGGGCACGGCCGGGAGCAGGAGGGACACGGCGTGCACCAGCTTGCCGAGGACGAAGGTGGTGTCCGGAGTGGCCCGCACCAGGTCCTGGACGGCCTCGGTGTCGCTCTGCTCGACGGCCTCGATGAGGACGGCGACGTGCGGGGCGGCGTCCTCGTCCGTCTCCACCCACCGCTCCCCCGGCGGGGCGGCGGCGGACGCGGCCAGCCGGCGCAGGACGCGGTCGCCCGCCTCGGGCGCGGGGTGGGCGCGGCGGACGGCGTCTCCGGCGACCCGGCACAGCGCGGCGACGAGGTCGCGCGTGCGCTCGTCGCAGTCCAGCTCCGCGAGGCCGGTGTCGAAGGCGAGCTGGTTGCCGTGCCGGAGGGCGAGCAGGAGCCGGCCCGCCGCCGTGTCGGCCGTGGGGCCCGCCGCTCCCCCGGGGTCGGATGCCGCGCACTCGTCGGCCTGCCAGGACGTCCGCATGGGCCAAATCATGACATAGCCGTTGTTTCGCCTTCGGTACGGCGCGCGCCGACGTGCCGCGTGACGGCGGACGCGGCCCGCTCCCCGCGTCCGCGCCGTGGGGCCCACGGCCCACAACACCCCCTGGGCGCACGCCCGTACCCCGAACGGGGCACGACAGGGTTACCACCTGATCACGGCTGAAAGAGATGGGCATATCTTCAACGCGTCTGGGTAGCCGCGCGCCCATGGCTCCACCACCGAGGAAGTTCCAGACATTGAGCGAATCCAGTGGCATCGGGAGACCCATCAGCCGCCGCACGCTGCTCGGCGGAGCGGCGGCGCTGGGCCTTCTGGGTGCAGCCGGGTGCAGCAAGGCACCCGCCGAGGGGGAAGTGGAGGGTGGCGATCTCCTGGAGAGGCTCCGGGATCGCGGGAACGTCCGGATCGGCATCGCGAACGAGCCGCCGTTCGGTTACATCAACTCAGAGGGGGAGGCGGCGGGCGAGGCCCCGGCCATCGCCAAGGTGATCTTCGAGCGGCTGGGCGTGCCGCGGATCGAACCGGTGCCCACCGAGTTCAGCGCCCTGATCCCCGGTCTCAAGGCCCAGCAGTTCGACGTGGTGTCGGCGGGCATGTACATCAATCCCGTCCGGTGCGAGCAGGTGCTCTTCTCCGACCCGGACTACCTGATGCTCGACGCGTTCATCGTCCCGGCGGGCAACCCCAACAACATCCAGAGCTACCAGGACATCGCCGACCAGGGCCTAAAGCTGGCCAGCGGCGAGGCGTACGCACAGGTCTCCTACGCCGAGGCGGCCGGGATCTCGAACGTCCTCATCCTCCCCGACCAGGTCGCCGGGCTCGACGCCGTCGTCCAGGGCCGGGTGGACGCCTTCGCCGGAACGAACGTCACCGTCCAGGGAGTGGTGGAGAACAGCACCCGTGCGGAGTCCACGGAGCCCTTCCAGCCGGTCGTCGACGGTGAACCCGCCTACGGCGCGGGGGGCACCGCCTTCCGGCTGTCGGAGAAGAACCTGCGCGACGCCTTCAACGAGGAACTGCACAAGCTCAAGGAGAACGACTACGAGGAGCTGCTCGAGATCGTCAGGCCCTACGGCTTCACCAAGGCCGAGATGACCGACCTGACCGCCGAGGAGCTGTGCTCATGAGTTCAGGCATCTTCACCGAGTGGTTCCTGCCCGGCGTGTGGATCACCATCCAGGTGACCGTCTACAGCGCCGCCCTGGCAGCCCTGGTGGCGTTCAGCGTCGGCATCGCGCGCACGCACCGCCTGTGGATCGTGCGGTTCGTCGCCGGCACCTACTTCGAGATCTTCCGCGGCACCTCCGCGCTGATCTTCATGCTCTGGATGGCCTTCGCCTTCCCGCTCATGTTCGGCTGGCAGTTCGTGCCGATGGCGGCGGGCGTCCTGGCCCTGGGCCTGACCTACGGCGCCTACGGCTCGGAGATCGTGCGCGGCGCGCTCCAGGCCGTCACGGCCGCCCAGCGGGAGGCGGGCATCGCCCTCAGCTTCACCCGGGGCCAGCGGCTGCGCCGCATCGAGCTGCCGCAGGCGTGGCCGGAGATGATCCCGCCGTTCAACAATCTGCTGATCGAGCTGCTCAAGGGCACCGCGCTCGTCTCGGTCATCTCGGTGGCGGACATGACGTTCGCCGGGAACCTCTCCCGGCTCGCCACGAGCGAGAGCGCCCCGGCCTACACCCTGCTCCTCGTCTGCTACTTCGTGATCGCGTTCGCCCTGACGCGGGGCATGCGCGCGCTGGAGCGCAAGGCGAAGGCCGGGCTGGGTCAGACCCCGAAGAAGGGACCGTTCTCCGGCCTGCTGAGCCGGAAGCTGAGCCCCGAGGGTGAAATGTCACAGGCGCGGGCCGGCACGGCGGGAGGCCAGGGATGAACTGGAACTGGGACGTCGTCAGCGACTTCATGCCCTACTTCTGGGACGGTGTGGTCGTCACCTTCCAGGCGCTCGCCATCGGCAGCCTCCTGGCCTTCACCCTCGGCCTCGTCTGGGCCATCCTGCAGCGCTCGCACCGCAAGTGGATCAGCTGGCCGGTGCTCTCGATCACCGAGTTCATCCGCAACACGCCGCTGCTGGTGCAGCTGTTCTTCCTGTACTACGTGGTGCCCGAGCTGGGCATCTCGATGTCCGCGCTCGCCACCGGCATCATCGGCCTGGGCCTGCACTACTCCACGTACACCGCCGAGGTGTACCGGGCCGGCATCGACGGCGTTCCCGCCGGTCAGTGGGAGGCCGCGACCGCGCTGAGTCTGCCGCGGCGCCGCACGTGGACGTCGGTGATCCTGCCGCAGGCGTTCCGCCGGGTGGTCCCGGCCCTCGGCAACTACGTCGTGGCCATGCTGAAGGACTCGCCGATGATCGCGGTCATCGGCGCCTTCGAGATGCTGGGCGAGGCCCGCGCCTTCAGCAACGCCACCTTCACCTTCGAGGCCTACACGGTGGTGGGCATCGCCTTCATCGTCATCGCCTACCCGGCCTCACTTCTGATCCGAGCCCTGGAGCGTCGTCTTGTCCAGTGACTTCACCCCTTCCCAGAAGGACGCAGCACAGCCCGAGTCCAGAGCGACGGGCAGCGAGCTGATCCGCTTCGACAACGTCACCAAGCGCTTCGGTGACAACGTCGTGCTGGACAGCCTGGAGTTCAGCGTCTCGGCCGGCAAGCACGTCACGCTCATCGGGCCCTCGGGCTCCGGCAAGACGACGATCCTGCGGCTGCTCATGACGCTGCTCACGCCCGACGAGGGCACGATCACCGTCGACGGCGACTACCTCACGCACGAGGAGCGGGGCGGCAAGCTCGTCCCGGCGGGTGAGAAGCACGTCCGCGAGGTGCGCAAGAAGATCGGCATGGTCTTCCAGCAGTTCAACCTCTTCCCCAACATGAAGGTGCTGCGCAACATCACCGAGGCGCCGGTGCACGTGCTCGGCATGTCGAAGGACGAGGCCGAGGAGCGGGCCCGGGACCTGCTGGAGCTGGTGGGCCTGACCGAGCACATCGACAAGTACCCGCTCCAGCTCTCCGGCGGCCAGCAGCAGCGCGTGGCCATCGCCCGCGCGCTGGCGATGCGCCCGCAGGTGCTGCTGCTGGACGAGGTGACGTCGGCGCTCGACCCGGAGCTGGTCGCGGGTGTGCTGGACGTGCTGCGCGACATCGCCCACAGCACGGACATCACGATGCTCTGCGTCACCCACGAGATGGGCTTCGCGCGGGACATCTCCGACGACGTGCTGATGTTCAACGAGGGCAAGGTCATCGAGTCCGGCCCGCCGGAGAAGATGTTCAACGACCCGGAGCACGAGCGCACCCGGGAGTTCCTGAGCGCCATCCTCTGACCGACGCACGGACGGCATGCTGAGCGCGCGACCCCGGCGGGGCCGCGCGCTCAGCCGTCCCCTGGGACCGGCGCGCGCTCCGGGGCGCGGAACGTCGTCCGGTAGGCGCTCGGCGAGACGCCGAGCGCGGCCTGGAGGTGCTGCCGCAGGGAGACGGCCGTGCCGAACCCGGCCTCGGCGGCCACCCGGTCCACCGGCAGATCGCTCTCCTCCAGCAGGTGCCGGGCCCGCTGCACGCGCTGCTGGGCCAGCCACCGGCCCGGCGAGACACCGACCTCCTCCCGGAAGCGCCGGGTGAACGTCCGCACGCTCATGCCCTCCCGCGCGGCCAGCTGCCGCAGCGTCAGCGGCTCGTGCAGCCGCTCGACGGCCCAGGCCCGGGCCCGCACGGTCGACCCGGCGCCCACCTCACGCGGCACCGGGCGCTGGATGAACTGCGCCTGGCCGCCCTCCCGGTGCGGCGGGACGACGGAGCGCCGGGCGACGGCGCCGGCCACGGCCGTCCCGTGATCGCACCGGATCATGTGCAGGCACAGGTCGATGCCGGCGGCGACCCCGGCGGAGGTGAGCACCCCGGCGTCGTCGGTGTAGAGGACGTCCGGGTCGAGGCGGACGGCCGGGAAGAGGCCGCGGAACTGGTCGGCGGAGCTCCAGTGCGTGGTGGCCCGCCGTCCGTCGAGCAGCCCGGCGGCGGCCAGCACGAAGGCGCCGGTGCAGATCGAGGCGACGCGCGCGCCGGGCCGGATCCGGGCCAGGGCCGCGCGGAGGGCGGGGGCCAGCGCGGTGTCGTCGCGCACGTAGTCCTCGTCGGCGGCCGGGATGACGACCGTGTCGGCCTCCGCCAGGATCTCCGGGCCGTGCGCCACGCCGACGGTGACGTCGGTGTCGGTCCGGACCTGCCCCGGCTCCGCCGCACACGTGACCACCTCGTAGAGCGGGCTGCTGTCCGGCGCCTCCGCGGTGCCGAACAGCCGGTGCACGAGGCCCAGTTCGATCGGCAGGAGGCCGTCCCGGACGAGGACGGCCACCCGGTGCCGGGGACGGTGGGGGTGGTTCGGCAGCGCTGCGCTCACTGGAGCCATGGCCCGATTCTTTCACATCATGGCCATCAGGCCACTCGAACCGGCGGAGCCCGGACCCGAGGATCGATCGCATGACCTCGCTCACGACGCCGGCCCCGGCGCCGGCCACCCCGCCGCAGTGCCCCTCCGGCCCGGGACGCCCCCGTCTCCACCGCGCGTGGTGGGTGGCCGCCGTCGCCGCGCTCGCGATCACCGTCACCGGCGCGCTGTCCGGGCTCCCCGGGCTCCTGGTCGACCCGCTGCACGAGGAGTACGACTGGTCGCGGGGCTCGATCGGCTTCGCCGTCTCCGTCAACATGGTGCTGTACGGGCTGACCGCGCCCTTCGCCGCCGCGCTCATGGACCGGTTCGGCATGCGGCGCGTCGTGGGCGGTGCCCTGGTCCTCATGGCCGCCGGCGCCGCCCTCACCCCGACGATGACGGCCGCCTGGCAGCTGACCCTCTACTGGGGACTGCTCGTCGGCCTCGGCACCGGCTCGCTGGCCATGGCCTTCGCCGCGACGGTCACCCTGCGCTGGTTCGTCCGTCGCCGGGGGCTCGTCACCGGGGCGCTGGCGTCGGCGAGCGTCGTGGGGCAGACCGTCTTCCTGCCCGGCCTCGCCTGGATCACGGCGAACCTCGGCTGGCGGCCGTCGGTCGTGACGGTGGGACTGGCCGCCCTGGCCGTCGCCCCGCTCGCCGCGCTGCTGCTGCGGGACCACCCGGCGGACGTCGGCCTGCCCCCCTACGGCGCGCCGACGGTGGCGCCGAAGCCGCCGCCCACCCCCGGCGCCGCACGACGCACCCTGCGGGTGCTGCGCCGGGCGTCCCGCACCGGCACCTTCTGGCTGCTGGCGGGCGCCTTCGCGATCTGCGGCGCCTCGACCAACGGCATCCTGTGGACGCACTTCACCCCCGCCGCGCACGACCACGGCATGCCCACGACCGTCGCCGCGTCCCTGCTCGCGGCCCTCGGGCTCTGCAACGTGGGCGGAACCCTGCTGTCGGGCTGGCTGACCGACCGCTACGACGCGCGGCGGCTGCTGGCGGCGTACTTCGCCGGGCGCGGCGTCCTGCTGCTCGCCCTGCCGACCCTGCTCGCGCCGACGGTCCAGCCGCCGCTGCTCGTCTTCGTCGTGCTCTTCGGGCTGCTCGACCTCGCCACCGTGCCGCCGGTGATCGCGCTGTGCCGGGAGCACTACGGTGCGGACAGCGCGATCGTCTTCGGCTGGGTCAGCACGGGCCACCAGGTCGGGGCCGCGGCGATCGCCGTGCTGGGCGGCGTGGCCCGCGACGTCTTCGGCAGCTACGACCTCGTGTGGGTGGCCGTCGGCGCCCTGTGCGCGCCCGCCGTCCTGCTCTCCCTCGTGGTGCGGCGGACGGCCGCCGCGTGAGTCTCGGCCACGCTTCCGGCCCGATTCCGAGCCCTCCCAGGTCAGTGGCATATGCCGATCGTCGTAACGACCGGTTCCGGGTCGGTGGTTGGCGGTTATCGTGAAAGCCACGCCCGTGACGTGACGCGACAGCAACGGCGCTGACGGTCACAGCTCCAGCGGTCACAACCTCCAAGGGGGCCACCGTGGTGATGCCGAAGCCCGTACCCGCCGTGCCCTTCCGCTCGGTCCAGTACGCCCTGCGGCTGCTGGAGGCCGTCTCCCGGACGGGCGGTGGCATAACGCGCGAGGCGCTGGCCCGACGTGCGGGCCTGCCGCCCGCCGAGCTGGGCCAACTGCTCGAGATGCTCCGCGCCGAGCAGTACGTGGAGCGGCTGCCGGACGGCGCCTACGTCTGCGGCGAGGCGCTGAGCCGGCTGAGCTCCTCCAGTGACCACCGGCGCGAGCTGCGGCAGCAGTTGCAGTCCAAGCTGGCCGAGCTGCGCGACGACATCGGCGCCGCCGTCTACATCAGCCGCTACGAGGACGGGGAGGTCCGGATCACCCAGTTCGCGGCGGGCGCGCACGCGCCCCCGGTCGCCGAGTGGGTGGACTTCCGGGCGGCGGCGCACGCCAGTGCCGTCGGCAAGGCGCTGCTCACCCAGCTCGACCACGACGGGCGCCGCGACCACCTCTCCCGGCACAAGACCATCCGGCTGACCTCCCGCACGACGACGAACGAGCGGGCGCTGTTCTCGGAGCTCGACAGCCGGCCGCCGACGGTACCGGTGCTCGACCTCCAGGAGTACGCGGTCGGCACGGTGTGCGCGGCGGTGCCACTGACGGCGGGCGCCTCGGTGGGTTGTCTCGCGCTGTCCATGCCCATCCAGCACGCCCACCGACTGCGTTCGGCCGCGCGGAAGCTGAACGAGCAGGCGGCGCCCGTCCTGCTGTCGCTGTGCATCTAGGTATTTTCGTCTGAATCAGTCGGTCGTTGGTCCGGGTACGCCGTTGACTGAAGCGTGTTCCGGCGGTGGCGCGTGCCTGGAGGTCTGCGACGACTTCGCCGCCGTCGCCCCCGTCCGGGACAGCAAGCTGCCGCACGGCCCGGTACTCGTGTTCCCGGCGGGCGGTCGGGCCTCCTTCGTGGCGGCGGTTCAGGCCGGGCGGCTGGCCGCCTGAACCCGGCCCCGCTCCCCGCCCGCGAGCCCGGCGCGGGCGGGGACACCTCGATGGCCATACGTCCGTATTTGCGCCGAACATGGTAAATCTTGCCGTCCCTGTGTGTCTCCGTGCGTCTCCACGGCACGGAGACCCGTGCGCCACCAGAGGAGGCATCAGTGAAAGCGGTCGTCTACAAGGAACCCTTCAGCGTGGCCGTGGAGGAGGTCGAGGATGCCCGGATCGAGGACCCCACCGACGTGGTCATCAAGGTCACGACGGCAGCCATCTGCGGATCCGACCTGCACATGTACGAGGGCCGTACGGACGCGGAGTCAGGCATCGTGTTCGGCCACGAGAACATGGGGATCGTCCAGGAGACCGGCACCGGAGTCGCCACCGTACGCAAGGGCGACCGGGTCGTCCTGCCCTTCAACGTCGCCTGCGGCTTCTGCCGGAACTGCCTGGCCGGACAGACCGGCTTCTGCCTGACCGTCAACGAGGGCTTCGCCGGCGGCGCGTACGGCTATGTGTCGATGGGCCCCTACCGCGGCGGCCAGGCGGAGTACCTGCGCGTGCCGTTCGCCGACTTCAACTGCCTGCAACTGCCCCAGGGCGAGGAGCACGAGGACGACTTCGCGCTGCTGGCCGACATCTTCCCCACCGGCTACCACGCCGCCGAACTGGCCCGGGTCTCACCGGGCGAGTCGGTGTGCGTCTTCGGCGCCGGACCGGTCGGGCTGATGGCGGCCTACTCCTCGATCCTCCGCGGCGCCTCCGAGGTCTTCGTCGTCGACAAGCAGCCGGACCGGCTGCGGCTGGCCGAGCGCATCGGCGCGATCCCCGTCGACTTCGGCCAGGGCGACCCCGTCGAGCAGATCAAGGAGGGGACCGGCGGCGCGGGCACGGACAAGGGCATCGACGCCGTCGGCTATCAGGCGACCGCGGCCGAGGGGGAGGAGCAGCCGGCGCTGGTGCTCAACAGCCTGGTCGAGGCGGTGCGCCCGACCGGGATGCTCGGAGTCGTCGGACTGTACGTACCGGCGGACCCGGGGGGTCCCACCGAGTCCGCGCAGAAGGGTGAACTGCTTTTCAGGATCGGCAAGTTCTTCGAAAAGGGCCTGCGGATGGGCACCGGCCAGGCCAACGTCAAGAGCTACAACCGGCAACTGCGGGACATGATCGTCGCCGGTCGGGCCACCCCCAGCTTCCTGGTCTCCCAACGGCTTCCGCTGGCCGAGGCCCCGGACGCCTACCGGCGCTTCGACCGCAGGGAGGACGGCTGGACCAAGGTCCTGCTCAAGCCCTGACGGCGACGCGGCCACCGCCCTGGCCGGTCCTGGTCGGTCCTGGCCCGTTCCAGCCCGCTCCGCCCCGGCGCGCTCGCCGAAGCGGGCATGGCTCGACACCGGCCAACCGTGACGAAGCACACGGCGATGAAGCCCCCACCCGTTCGGACGGGTGCTCCGTCACAGGTCGGAGGCACCGTTCGGAGCGCGGTAGGATGACGGACGTCCGCGCCGCTAGCTCAGTTGGTTAGAGCAGCTGACTCTTAATCAGCGGGTCCGGGGTTCGAGTCCCTGGCGGCGCACCGGTGAGGCCCCCGCCGTAGGTGGGGGCCTCTCGCGTTGCCCGGCCTCGTCGCCCGCCGGCGCGCCGGTCAGGCGGCCAGCGCGCCCGCGAAGGGACCCGCCTCCAGGGCGGAGAGGACGCCGGCGAGGTCCACGGCGTTGGTCCGCGGCCCCCGGCAGACCGGCAGGCACGCCGGGCCCTCGGCGCCGGCAAGCCGTCGCAGGAAGGGCAGCAGCACGGGCCGGGGACCGATCTCGACCAGGTGCGTCGGGCGCTGCTCGGCCACCAGGTGCCGGACGGCGTCGGAGAACCGCACCGGCTCGGTGATCTGCCGCGTCCAGTACGCGGCGTCCAGCGGCCCGTCGGCCGCCGCACCCGTCACCGTCGAGTAGAACGGCAGCCGGGGCGGCCCGCCCGGCACCCGGCGGGCGACGGCCGCGAAGCGCGGCACGACGGGCTCCATCAACGGGGACTGGAACGCGTGCGCCACCCGCAGGTACCGGCAGGCGACGCCGTCGGCGGCGAGCCGTCCGGCGACGCGCTCCAGCCCGGGCAGGCCGCCGGACAGGACGGTGGCCCGGTTCGCGTTGTACGCGCTGACGCTCACGTCCTCCTCGCCCGCCGCCGCCTCGGTGGCCCGCTCGGCCGTGGCGCCGGTGGCCAGCATGCCGCCGCCGGCCGGCAGGTGCTGCATGAAGGCGCCGCGCAACGCCACGAGACGGGCGGCGTCATGGAGCGGGAGCGCCCCGCCGACGACGGCGGCGGCGTACTCGCCGACCCCGTGGCCCGCCACCGCGACGGGCTGCGCCCCGGACTCCTCCAGCATGCGCGCGAGGGCGTAGCCGATGGCGAAGAGGACGGGCTGGGTGAACGCCGTCTGGTGCACGCCCGGGTCGCCGCTGAGAATCAGCTCGACCACCGAGCGTCCGCCCAGGAAGGGGACGAGCGCGTCGGCGGCCTCCTCCAGGTGCCCCCGGTAGCCGGTCGAGTGCAGGTACAGCCCCGAGGTGAGGTGCGGGTGCTGGCAGCCCTGCCCGGTGAAGACGAAGGCGGCCCGTACCCGGCTGCGGCGGTTCAGCGGGCGCGGCGTCCGCAGGGCGAGGAAGCGGGCCAGCTCACGGGCGGTGGGGTAGAGCTGGATGTCGGTGGGGTCGATGAGGGGGCCGTACTTCTCCTCGATGTCGCCGTACAGGCCGAGCGCGGCGACGGAGTCCAGCCCGGCCTCGGCGAAGGGAGTGTCGGGACCGATCGAACGGCCCAGGTAGGCGGCGAGCCGTTCCAGCAGCCAGGCGCCGAACGCCTCGGCGCCCGGCTCCTCGTCCGGGGCCGCGCCTGCGGCACCGACCGGGGTTCTGGTCATCTCCTGCTCCTCGTCGAGTCAGCGGGTCCGTTCCGGTCACGCTCCGGCGCGGGCGGCTTCCGCGTACTGCTTGGCGTGGCTGAGCGTGGCGCCGCTGTTGGTACTCAGGGTCGCGCGCAGGTGCTGCCGGGCCTCGGCGGTGGTCGCCTCGACCCCGTAGGTGCTGCGGACGCCCTCGGGGTCGAGGGTGATGGTGTGCCACGAGGTGGCCCGCACCCGTGGTTCGCCCGAGGCGGCGCGGATCTCGGCGAGCTGCCAGCGGCCGGTGTGGGCGCTCATGACCACGGGAAGACGCCGCTGCTTGAAGACGATGGTGTGCCGGTCGGGGAAGCAGACGCGGACGGAGACGGTGTGGTGGAGGGAACCGTCGGGCGTGCGGGAGTCCATGTCGAGGTGGGCGAGGCCCGGCCCGGCCCCGGTGAGGCGGGTGCGCACGATGTGCGGTAGCCGCTCCGGCCAGCGCTCGGCGTGCTGGAGGTAGGCGTACACGTCCTCCGTGCTGCCGGCGATGTCCACGGCGGTGCGGAAGGCGAACTGGAGGGCGTCGTGCCGCTCGCCCAGCTCGGCGTGGTTGCGCAGGGCGGCCAGGCTGGTCCTGCTGTTGTCCTCCACGGCCTCGGCGACACGTTTGGCCGCGGCCGCGCCCCCGGGGACGGTCCGGTAGCGGTGGCGCAGGACGAGCCGGGTGGCGCCGTCGTCGGTCGGCTCGATCCGCCAGACGCCGCCCATGCGGAGCACCGGCTCGGTCGTGACGACCTGCTCGAAGCTGACCTCCCCGGCGGCCGGGTCGAGGATGCGGCGGGACGTCCAGCTCTCGACGCGCTCCCCCGCCAGGGCCCAGACCCGGACGGTCTGCTCGCGCACGGCCCGGCCCACGAGCCGGTCCTCGACGACCTCGGCGTGCACGATGGAGCTGAGGATCTGCGGCCAGCCGGTGATGTCGGCGATGAGCCGGTAGACGACTCCGGGGGGTGCGTCGATCGCGACCGTCCGGTCGACCGTCACGTCCGCCGTGCTGCCGGGTTCTGGTCGTGTCACGTCGGCCTCCCCTTCGCCTCGCCCGCGGGTCCTGAGGGCACCAGCGTCTCCGCAGGCGATGGAACTCCACTCGAACCCGATCGCCCGTCCGGGTGATCCGCGACCGGCTGCCGCGCCGGGTGTTCCGTCGGGCCCCGGCCCGTTCGCGACCGGCGTGCCCCACCCTTCGAGCCGGGTGGACCTGCTGCTCGGCATCCCGGGCCGCGATGCCCGGCACTGCGTGCCACCTGCGGTTTTTCTCGCGAGTCCGGTCGCGGCGGGCGCGCCGCTCGCGCACACTGAGTCGTGCTGCCCGACCGTATGTCCGAGGGAGTTGACGCGCAGTGACGTTGATGGACGTGACCACGAGGCCGTCCGGGCCCGAGCCCGGCCCCACGCCGCTCGGCACGTACGCGGCCGGGGGTGAGTCGGCCCGGGGAATCGAGGCCACACCGGTGGTCCTGGCCCTGCTCGCGGGCGAGGACGAGGAGAACAGCCGCGAGCCGCACATCTGGCGCGGCATCGACTGACGGGCCCGGGTCCTGCCCCGGGGTACCGCACCCGGCCACCCGGCTCCGGGCGGTGGCGTCCGGGGCAGGACCCGGGGCGTACCGCGTGCGGGGCCGGCACGGGGGCGGCGGGGGCGGGCGGCAGGGGGCGCCACACATCACTTTGATCACATTCATCCGGGCATTCGTACGCCAAAGCCCGCAATCAGGTCATCACACTCTTGCGATCATGTGAGGGTTTCGCAAAGCTGACGCGCCGGTCACCGGTCGAAACTCATACGCGGTGGGGGTCCGTCCACATTCTGGGGGTTTCCGGGAACCGGCGTGCCCCGCTCCATGTCTTCGTACGGGCGGGGAGGCAAGACCCGAACGACGTCACGCACACCCTGCGTGCGGGGGGATGGACACATGACGGCAGCAGGCGATTCCCGGCCGCCCGCGGACGACGACCCGTCACGGACGACGAAGCTGCGCGTCCTGCGGGAACCACGTGGCTCCCGCACCGGCGAGCACTCCCTCGGCCGCGGGCTGCGTTGGCCGCGCAAGGCGCCGCCGCGCTACGACTACGAGCACTACAGCCGGCTCGCCGGACCGCTCACCCGGCCCGACCCGGACGTGCCCTACCGCGTGCGCTACCGCAGCCTGCTGGGTGACGAGCCGCACCGCGTCCGGGCCGGACTGCTGCTGGCGGCCGCGCCGTTGCTCTCCCTCGGCCTCTTCCTGTGGCTCATGCAGCCGCAGCACTGGACCCAGCGCGACGAGGGCTCCGTCTCGGACCTGGTCCTGGTCCTCGACGTCGTCATGCTCGTCGCGATCGGTCTCATCGAGCTGTTCCGCACGCTCAACGTGCTCTCCAACTCCCACGCGACGCTCGTCGCCCGCGACCCGGTGCCCGTCGTGCCCGAGGCGGGCACGCGCGTGGCGTTCCTGACCTCGTTCGTGCCCGGCAAGGAACCGCTCTCCATGGTCACCAAGACCCTGGAGGCGGCCGTGAAGATCCGCCACCGGGGCACGGTGCACGTGTGGCTGCTCGACGAGGGCGACGACCCCGAGGTGAAGGCCGTCTGCGCGAAGCTGGGCGTGCGCCACTTCAGCCGCAAGGGAGTGGACCGCTGGAACACCCCGAAGGGTGCCTTCCGGGCCAAGACCAAGCACGGCAACTACAACGCCTGGCTCGACGCCCACGGGGACGACTACGACTTCTTCGCCGGCGTCGACACCGACCACGTCCCCCTGGCGAACTACCTGGAGCGGATGCTCGGCTACTTCCGGGACCCCGACGTCGGCTTCGTCATCGGGCCGCAGGTCTACGGCAACTACGACAACTTCGTCACCAAGGCCGCCGAGAGCCAGCAGTTCCTCTTCCACGCGCTGATCCAGCGGGCGGGCAACCGCTACGGCGCCCCGATGTTCGTCGGCACGAGCAACGCCGTACGGATCAAGGCGATCAAGCAGATCGGGGGTCTGTACGACTCGATCACCGAGGACATGGCCACCGGCTTCGAGATGCACCGGCACCGCAACCCCGTGACCGGCCGGAAGTGGCGCTCGGTCTACACCCCGGACGTGCTGGCCGTCGGCGAGGGCCCCAACGCCTGGACCGACTTCTTCACCCAGCAGCTCCGGTGGTCGCGCGGCACCTACGAGACGATCCTCGGCCAGTACTGGAAGGGCTTCTTCTCGCTGCCCGCCGGGAAGCTCTTCAACTACACGATGATGATCATCTTCTACCCGATCTCAGCGCTGAACTGGATCCTGGCGGCTCTCAGTTGCGCCCTCTTCCTCGGCCTCGGCGCCTCCGGCGTGCAGATCGACCCGGTCATCTGGATGATGCTCTACGGCAACGCCTCGGCCCTCCAGGTGGGCCTGTACATCTGGAACCGGCGGCACAACGTCTCCCCGCACGAGCCGGAGGGCTCGGGCGGTCTCGCGGGCATGCTCATGTCGGCACTCTCCGCGCCCATCTACGCCCGTTCGCTGCTGGACGCCGTGCTGCGCCGCAAGAGCAAGTTCGTCGTGACGCCGAAGGGCGACTCAGCCAGCCCCGACACCCTGCTGGGCACCTTCCGCGTCCACCTGTTCTTCATCGCCGTCTTCGGCGGCTCCCTCGTGGGGTCGTTCTTCCTCGGGCACGACCACCCCGCGATGATCACCTGGGCCGCGCTGGCCCTGCTGATCACGGCGGCGCCGATCATCGGCTGGCAGGTCACCGTCCGCAAGGAGCTGAAGCGGCGCCGACAGCAGGGCCGAACGCCGGACGGCCCGTCCGGCCGGGACGGCAGGAGCACAGCAGCGCCGGACGGTGCCGCGGCCTCCGTACCCGGCCCGCGCACCGAGGACGCCTCGGTGGGCGGCCCCGTCCCTCCCGCCGTGAGCCCCGAGGACACGATCCAGATCGCCGTGCGTCGCCCCCGGCACCCGGCTCCGCGCGCCTGACCCGGCGCGCCCGCCACGAGCCCGCGCCGGGCGCGCCCCCGTGGCCCGCACGCCCCGCCGGGCCCCGCAGCATCCCGTCCGCACGCCACCGCACGTCCGCCAGGAGTCCGAACCGTGAAATACCGTCCGAGCCGCCGTACCAAGCGGATAGCGATCTCGACGGCCGCGCTGCTCGCCATCGCCGGGATGAACGCGCCCTGGCTGATCCGCTACGGCTCGGAGCAGTACCACGAGTACAAGATCAACCAGCCCGAGTACAAGGCCGACAACGGCAAGTGGCACGTGCTGGACGTGCCCGACGAGTACCGCATCAACACCATCCACGCGGCGCTGCTGTACACCGGCAAGGTGCTGCTCATCGCCGGTTCGGGCAACGACGCCGAGCAGTTCGACGCGCAGACCTTCCGCAGCGTGCTGTGGGACCCCGAGGACAACTCCTTCGCCAACATCCCCACCCCGGCCGACATGTTCTGTGCCGGGCACACCCAGCTCCCGGACGGCAACCTGCTCGTCGCCGGGGGCACGAAGCGGTACGAGACGCTGGAGGGGGACGTCGAGAAGGCCGGCGGTCTGATGATCGTCAGCAACGAGAACCCCGACGAGCCGATGACGCTGCCCAAGGGCACCAAGTTCCGGGGGAAGGACAGCGGGAAGGTCTTCCTCAGCCAGGACTCCCTGCTCGTGCCCCGGGCCGAGAAGACGGAGGACCCGGAGACCGGCGAGGTCACCGTCACCGCCAGTCAGGCGCGGATCTACGTGGAGGCCGAGCGGAAGGGTGAGAAGTACTCCACCGGCGCCACGGAGCAGTACGTCGTCGTGGGCCTGGAGGGCGAGGACCGGCGCAACGTCTACGGGATCGCCAACAAGCTGTCCTTCGACAAGAAGGACTTCCAGGGCATCCGCGACTCCTACGAGTTCGACCCGATCGCCGAGGAGTACGTCAAGGTCGACCCGATGGAGGACGCCCGCTGGTACCCGACGCTGACCACGCTGGAGGACGGCCGCGTCATCTCCGTCTCCGGCCTGGACGACATCGGCGAGGTCTCCAAGAAGGTCGAGGTCTACGACCCGGAGACGAAGGAGTGGGAGACCCTCCCCTACGAGCGCTACTTCCCCACCTATCCGGGTCTCTTCCTCGCCCAGGGCGGCGAACTGTTCTACACCGGCACCAGCTCCGGCTACGGCCCGGCCGACGAGGGCCGCACGCCGGGCCTGTGGGACTGGCGGACGGACGAGTTCGAGGCCGTCCCCGGCCTGAGCGACCCCGACGCGCTGGAGACCGCCATGGGGGTGCTTCTGCCGCCCGCGCAGGACCAGCGCTACATGGTCCTCGGCGGTGGGGGCATCGGCGAGAGCGAGACCGTCACCGACAAGACGCGCATCGTGGACCTGAAGGAGGACCTGCCCCGCTTCGAGGACGGCCCCGACCTGTACGAGCCCGTCCGCTACCCCAGCAGCGTCATCCTGCCCGACGACACCGTGCTGACGACGAACGGTTCGGGGGGCTACCGGGGCCTGAGCGACAGCAACGTCCTCAAGGCCGAGCTCTACGACGTGGAGACCAACAGCTCCCGTCCGGTCGCCGACCCGCTGGTGGGCCGCAACTACCACTCCGGCGCCCTGCTGCTGCCCGACGGCCGGGTCATGACCTTCGGTTCCGACTCGCTCTTCGCCGACGAGGCCAACACCAAGCCCGGCGAGTTCGAGCAGCAGATCGACGTGTACGAGCCGCCCTACCTCTTCCAGGGCGGGCGCCCCGAGCTGGTCGACGACGCCGAGGAGACGCAGGTCGTCGAGTTGGGCGGAAGCGCGGAGTTCCGTTCGAAGGACGCGGGGGCCGTGGCGGAGGCGCGGCTGATCCGGCCCAGCTCCTTCACGCACGTCACGAACGTCGAGCAGCGCTCGGTGGAGCTGGAGTTCACGACGACGGCGGACGGCGTCACCGTCACCCTCCCGGAGGACCCCACCCTCGTGCCGCCGGGCTACTACATGGTCAACGTCATCGACGCCGAGGGCGTCCCCTCGGAGTCGGTCTGGGTCCACGTGCCCGGCCCCGGGGAGGACGCGGGCGAGGACGGCTGAGCGGGCGGCGGACGGTCCGGCCCCCGAGACCGGTCCGTCCGCCGTCGCCGTGGCCCGGCCGGCGCGGTGGCTCAGCCGGCGCGCGGCGGGCCGAACCGCACCCACTGCGCGGTACTGGGCACGCCGTCCTCGTTCAGGAGGAACAGCATGTAGAAGCCCGGGATCGCGTCCTCGGGCGAGGGCGGCGCCTTCAGCTCCAGGGTGCCCTGGCCGCGCCGGACGATCTCCAGTTCCAGGTGGCGCTGGCTGGTGTTGACGGAGTGCGTGGCCGTCGACGGGGACAGGATCACCGCCCGTTCGACCTCACCCGCCGTGCGGGAACCGACCGTGAAGTGCTGCTGGTAGCGGAGCATCTTCTTCGGCGCCCGGCCCAGGTGGGGACGCTCGCCACGATGCAGGTAGGCGGGTTCGTAGATCTCGACCGTGCCGTGCATGTCGTCGGTGATGTCGGGGTCGTTGGCGATCTGCTGGAGCTCGTCACCGGTGATCATGACGCGGCCGTCCGGCATGACGACCGCGTTGGAGTGGTAGCCGCGCGGCAGGCGCTGGACGGGCCCGAGCCGCCAGCCGCCGCCCGGCTCGCGCAGTTCGGTGCTGCGGTACTTCTGGTCGGCGTTGGGGTTGTACGGGCCGTTGCCGTAGTCCCGGATGTCGGGGGCGCCGTTGACGGTGAAGAGGCTGCCGTCGGGCAGGATGAGCGTGTTGTCCTGGGTACGGCCGAAGGCCCTGGCGCCGGTCTTGGTCCAGGTGTCGTCCTTGAGCAGGTAGGTGGTCGGGTCGTTCGCGTCGCCGCCCATGTACAGGACGGAGTCCGGGCCGAGCTTGCCGTTGGGCAGCGGGACGGCCGAGCCGTACCAGCGCTCCTGCTGCTTGCGGCCCTGCGGGTCGTCCGGCAGGTTCGGCAGGGTCCGGCGCGTCTGACGGACCGGGTCGAAGGCCCACTGCTGGTCGGAGTCGCGGCCCAGGGCGTGGATGAGGCCGTCGCGCAGCGCGAAGGTGTGCGGGTAGTCGTGGCGGAAGGGTGCCTCGACGGTGAGCCGCTCGACCGGGTCGCCGAGCATCCTGGCCCCGGTGCTCATGGGCACGGGACGCCCCTGGGCCGGGAAGCGTTCCACGACCTCGGTCGGCGTCCCCCAGCCGCGTTCGGACTGGCCGGAGAAGATGTACTGGCGCCCGTCGGCCGCCGTCACGACCGTGGGGTACCAGCGGCCGACGGCCATGTCGTCCTGGCGCAGCCACTCCTCCTTCCACGGGTCGTAGAGGAGTGAGAGTTTGGCGCCGGATCCCCCGTTGCCGCCGAGGTTCCCGCCGAAGACCCCGAGCATGCTGTTGGGCAGGAAGGAGTGACCGGCGCAGAAGAACGGCGCTCTGCGCTCCTCGCCCCGGCCGTCCGGCATGTCGATGACCGGGGGGTGGGCGGCGGTGAAGGCGTCCGGGCCGGTGCCCCGGCGCGGATCCCACAGGAAGGCCCGCCCGGCGTTGCGCGCGCCGATGATCTGGGTGGGGGCCGTCTCCCGGTTCGGGTTGTCCTCCACCGGCTCGAAGGAGAAGAGCAGGACCTTGCCCGTGGGGAGTTGGGCGATGTGCACGCCGTAGTCGGGCGAGGGGAAGAACTCGGTGAAGCGGCCGAACTCCTTCGGGGCGAAGGCGGCGTTCTTCTTCCGCTGGTCCTCGGTGAGCCACCGCAGGCTGTTCGTCCGCGTCGTCTGCGGGTAGTCGGACGTGTTCTCGGCGGCGGCACGGGTGCGGGCGTGGGCCTCGGCGTGCTCGCGTCCGATGGCGGCGGCCTCGGCGGGGTCGTACTCGGCCGCCACCTCCTCCGCGCTGACCTCCGGCACCTGGACGCCGCGCGGTGCCGGCTCGTGGTGGTGGTCGCCGTCGCCGTGGGCCGCGACGGGTCCGGCGGTGAGGGCCGTGAGCACCGTGGCGGCGGACAGCAGGGAACAGGCGGTGGCGGTGCCCGGGATCGTGCGATGGGCCATGAACTCCTCCTCGGGAGAGCGACGAAGCGCGCCGCGCCACGCAGAGTAACGCAATGGCGACATAAAGCTGCAGAGAAAAAGTGCAGAAAGCATTTATCAAGGGCATATGTCGCTCAGTCGGCGACCTCGGGGCCGGATGGTGTCGGCCCGCTCGCCGCCCGCCCGCCGCCCCGGTCGGGGTGGGAGCGGCGAACGGACGGCCGTGCGGATCAGCCGCGCGCGTCGCGCAGGAAGCTACGGCTGGGGACGAAGAAGTACTCGGCGCCGCGCAGCGTCACCGACTCCGCCAGGGAGACCGTGACCTTCTCCCCGGCGACGCCGTGCTTCTTCGGCCAGTACGTCGGGGTCTGCGCGCTGCCGACCCCGACCACCGGGTCCTGCCCGGTGGAGGGCTTGCCGTCCGCGCCGCCCGCGACGAAGTCGACGTTGTTGCACCAGCGGTCCTGCATGAACTCGAACTGCTCGGCGATGTCCGCCTGGGCGCAGAGGAACAGCAGCCCGACGGTGCCGTCGCTCTCGTAGGAGATGCCACGGCGGGCGATGCGGCGCGTCCGCTCCTCCTCAAGGGTGCCGCCGAACCGCCAGACGGTGTCACCCCGGGGGTTCGTCTTGCGGGTGTGGGCCTGGTAGGGGCACTTCAGGCCGTCCTGGTCGCCGGAGAAGTCGAAGTCGTTCGGGATCGAGCCGTCCAGGGAGGCGGTGGCCGGCAGGTTGACGGGCATGCCGTTGCGGAAACGGCCGACCATGTAGGCGCCGGCGAGCTCCTTGTCGCCCTCGTGCGGCTCCGCCCGGCCGTCGGCCTCGGCCAGCGCGCGGGCGAGCTTCAGCCGCTGCGCGTCGAAGTGCGGCACGTCCTGCTCCAGCTTGCGGTAGACGACGTACGAGCCGTACCCCGTCTCCGCGTCACCACCCGGGTCCTTGGCGAGGACCAGGCTGAGCGGTCCGCCGGGGTGCCACACGCTGTGCCCTTCCTCCTTCTTCGCCTTCTCGACGTCCTTGGCCAGGAAGTGCGGCTCGCTGACGCCGTCGGCGAAGCCGAAGTGCTCACGCGCGGGCCCGTTCGGGCGCAGCCGCAGCACCTTGCCCGCCTCCTCGTGCACGACGTGCCCGGCGCCGGCGGCGAGCAGGTCGGCCCGGATCCCGTCCGCCGTCCGCTGCACCCGCTCCGGGTCGTCGTCGGCGACGATCACCACCGCGTGCAGGCTCTCCCGGAATCCCCGGTGCCACTGCTCCACCGGGGGTCGCAGAGCCTGGCCAGCGTCGCGGAGTCCCGGCTGCCGCGGGCGAACGCCTCGTCCGCCGGGAGCCGGGTGAAGCCGAGCGCCCGGTAACCGGAGGCGGAGAGCATGAGGTTGACGAAGACGTCGCTGGGGTTCCGGGCCAACTCCGCGCTCAGGAAGGCCTCCGGGTCCACGAGACGGCCGTCGCCGTCGCCGCCGTGACCGCCGTCGGAGTCGGGCCGGGCACCGCCGCGGTCGGTCCGCGCTCCGGCCGAGGCGCCGAACAGGCCGCCGTCCCCGAGCCCGGCGCCGAGGGAACCGCCGAGCGGGCCCGCCGTCCCGTCGAGCGTGAGCCGTGGGCCGTCGGCGAGTCGGAGGCCGACGGAGACGCCCAGCGGCCCGAAGCCGGCGGCGGCGAACAGGGCGGCCCGCCTGCGGGAGTCGTCCCACTGCTTCATCGCGGTGGTGATCCGGTCGGCCATGCCGGCCAGCCAGGCCCGGCCCCGGTCCCGGCTCGCGGGGTCGAACCGGATGAAGAGGTGGCGGCTGTGCCCCCGACCGTGGCTTTTGAGGATGTTGCCCTGCAGGTCCTCCATGAGGCGGCGTTCGGCCGGGTCGAACGGACCCTCCCGGTCGACCGGGCCGATCCCGGTCTCCTTGTCGAAGTCGATCCTGACGGCTTCCATCGTCATGTGGGGCTCCCGTGGGGGTGGGCGGACACTGCCACCCGTTTACCCTCCGTCACCGCCCCGCGTGGCCCGTTCCGGGGGAAACCGCCCCGCGCACATGCCGTTCCGCCCGCATGGCGGGCGCGCGCCGCGTCGAGCACGCGCCGACGTGCTGCGGCACGCCCGGCGGAGCGCCGGATCGCGCGCGGACGGTGCCCGCCCCCACGCGCCCCCGCACGGGCCGGTGCGTCACTGCGCGTTGCGTGCGAGCTCCAGGGCGTACGCGTGGTGCCACTCGCCCGCCTGCGGGCCGCCCCGGCAGGTGCCGTCGGACTCCCCGGGACGCTTCACCCACAGGAAGGCGTCGATCCGCTCGTCGCCCGTCTCCGTCGTCGGCGGCTCACCGAGCGCACGACCCGGCGGGTTGCACCACGCCTCCTCCGCCTCGTCCCCCGGCACCGGCCCGTTGCCGTTGCGGCTGGTGTCGATGACGAAGGGCTTGTCCCCGACCATCGACGACAGCCGCTTCCCGTACTCCGCGTTGGCCTCGGTCGTCTGGTAGTTGGACACGTTGAGCGAGAAGCCGTCGGCCTGCTCGATGCCCGCCCGCCGCAGCGGCTCGACCATGCCGCCGGGGTCGCGCACCCACTGCGGGTTCCCCGCGTCGATGTAGACGCGGGTCTGCGGCAGCGCGCTCAGCTTCGTCACGGCCTCGGACAGCAGGGAGTAGTGCTCGTCGTGCATCTCGGCGGGGACGCAGCCGGGGACGAGGATGTGCGGCAGGGCGTCGGGCTCCAGCACGACCCACGCCGCACGGTCGCCGATACCCGACACCACGCGGTCGATCCAGGCGCGGTAGGCGTCCGCGCTCTCGGCCCCGCCCTTGGAGTACTGGCCGCAGTCGCGGTGGGGGATGTTGTAGAGGACGAGCAGCGGCGTGCGGTCCGCCTCGGCCGCGGCCTCGGTGAGCCGGCGGGCCTCCCCCTCCGGGTCGTCGGTGCCGATCCACTGCCCCGCGGGACGCCCGGCGATCGCCTCGACGAGCTCCGCCTCCCCGGGCGCGTCCTGGCGGGCCTCGGCCAACGCCTGTGCGGCCTTGCTCTCGGGGTTGACCCAGAAGGGACCCGGGTTCTCCGCCGCCCCGGAGGCGGGCGACTCCTTCCGGGGCGGGCCGTCCCCGTCCCCGTCCGAGGAGGAGCAGGCGCCCAGCAGCGCCATGGCCGCCAGCGCGGCCGTTCCGGCGAGCGCCCGGGCGCGCGTCCTGCGGGCGACGTCCGTGCCGTACATCCACTCCCCCTCGCCACACGCGGGGCGGTGCGCCCCACGCCTCTCGATTCTCGCAAGGCCGTCCGGAACGTCCCGGCGCGGGCCCCACTTCACCCGGGCCGGACGAGGGTGCCTTCTCCCGTCCGGCCGCTCCCGAGCCTAGGGTGTGCCCACGCGGGTCCGCACCGGCGGCCGGAGACCCGTTCGGCCGCGCTGGGGGTGCCACCGCCGGGGCGGCGGGGCACGGTCGAAGGGCATCGACCCGGAGGTTCCCCATGAGTACCGCATGCCCCACCAGGGTGACGTTCCGTACCGCGCTGCTGACGGTGGGCGCCGCCGCCCTCGCCCTGTCCGGAACCGTGCCCGCCGCGGCCGAGCGGACGGGACCGGTGGACCCGGAGTACTCCGGGTCGGTCGTCGTGAGCCCGGCGAAGGTCCGGGCCGGTGGGCAGGTGGCGCTGCGGGTGGACTCCTGCGACGGGGACAAGGCGCTGGCCCGGTCCCGCGCCTTCGTCGCCACCGTGACGCTCACGCAGACCGCCGACCAGGTCCTGAGCGGCCACGCGGGCATCCGCGCCGCCGCCGAGCCGGGCCGCTACGGCATCACCGTCGACTGCTACGACAAGACGGGCAACCTCAAGCGCGGGATCGCCGAGGGCTCGGTCTTCGTCGTCGGCGGCCGGCCGCACCCGGAGCCGACGCACCACGACGGGGGCCACGACGGCCGCCACGACCGGCACGACGACGGGCACCACGAGCGGCCGGTGGCCCCCGTCCGCGCGGGCGGCGGCGGCACGGCGGGCGACGACGACGACGCGTCGGCGTCCGTCGCCCTCGGGCTCGCCGGGGCCGGGGCCGTGGGCCTGGCCGGCTTCGCCGTCGTGCGGCGGCGCCGGGTGGCACGGCGCGGCGCCGACGGCTGACGCCGTGTCCGGCGAGGAGCGCTCCTCGGGCACCGGGCGGGTGATGACGGGCACGGCCTGGGCGGTGCTGCTGCTGGCCCTGTGGCTGTGGGGCAAGGACATCACCGACACGCCGCCACCCGGCGCCACACGGGACGTCGCGACCTCCGAGCGGGTCGGGGAGGAGGGACGCGTCGCCCTGCCCCCGGCCACCGAGCCCCTCCGGGAGCGGGCGGCGCCGCAGCGGGTCGTCATCGACGAACTGGGGGTGGACGCCGTCGTCGTCCCCCGGGGGCTCGACCGGGACGGCGCCGTCGACCCGCCGCCGCTCCAGGAGGCCGGGACCGTCGGCTGGTACGCGGGCGGCCCGGCGCCGGGCGAGGACGGCGCCGCCCTGCTCGTCGGCCATGTGGACACCGAGACCGACCGGGCCGTCTTCTACGAGCTGAGCACCCTGGAACCGGGCGTGGCGGTGCGGGTGGCACGGGCCGACGGGACGGCCGCCGAGTTCACCGTGGAGAACGTCGAGGTCGTGCAGCGCGACGGGTTCGACGCGGAGCGGGTCTACGGGGAACGGCACGAGGGGCGCGCGGAGTTGCGCCTCATCACCTGCGGGGGCACGTTCGACGAGAAGGCCGGGGCCTACACGGCGAACGTCGTCGTCTCCGCCTACCTCACCGGCTCGACGGCCGCCTGACCGGCTCCGCCCCGGGCGGCCGGGCCCGTCGCGCGGGCCCGCGCGGGGCGGTGACCGTCTCGGCATGTGTCCCGGGCATGTCGGGGGGCGGGGACGGTGCATAGCATGGGCCGCATGAGCGAACGCAAGCCGATCGAATCGTGGCTGACCGACATGGACGGCGTCCTGATGCACGAGGGCGTGCCGGTGCCCGGGGCCGACGTCTTCATCACGAAGCTGCGCGAGTCCGGCAAGCCGTTCCTGGTGCTGACCAACAACTCGATGTACACCGCGCGCGACCTGCACGCCCGGCTGAACCGGATCGGTCTGGAGGTGCCCGCCGAGAACATCTGGACCTCGGCGCTCGCCACCGCGAAGTTCCTCGACCAGCAGCACCCCGGCGGCACCGCGTACGTCATCGGCGAGGCGGGCCTGACGACCGCGCTGCACGACGTCGGCTACGTCCTGAGCGACGCGGACCCCGAGTTCGTCATCCTGGGCGAGACGCGGACGTACTCCTTCGAAGCCCTCACCAAGGCCATCCGCCTCATCAACGACGGGGCCCGGTTCATCGCGACGAACCCCGACAACACCGGCCCCTCCCCCCAGGGGGCGCTGCCGGCGACGGGTTCCGTCGCGGCCCTGATCACCAAGGCCACCGGCAAGGAGCCCTACTTCGTCGGGAAGCCGAACCCCCTGATGATGCGCACCGGGCTGAACGCCATCGGGGCGCACTCGGAGACGTCGGCCATGATCGGCGACCGGATGGACACCGACGTCCTGGCCGGGCTGGAGGCCGGGATGGAGACGTTCCTCGTCCTCACCGGACTGACGGCCAAGGAGGACATCGACCGCTACCCGTTCCGTCCGACGACCGTGGTGGACTCCATCGCCGACCTCGTCGACCTCGCCTGATCCGCCCCCGGGCGCACCGGTCGCGGGCCGGGCGGTGCGCCCTACCATGGGCCCGATGAACGCATCTCCCCTGCGCGTCGGGCTCATCGGGTACGGACTGGCCGGTTCCGTCTTCCACGCGCCGCTGATCGCGGCCTCCCGGGACCTGACCCTCCACACCGTCGTCACCTCCCGCCCCGAACGGGCCCGGCAGGCCCGCGAGGACCACCCCGGCGTCCGGACGGTGGCCGACGCCGACGCGTTCTTCGCGGACACCGGCGCACTCGACCTCGTCGTCGTCGCCTCCCCGAACCGCACCCATGTGGCGCTGGCCGAACGGGCGTTGCGGGCAGGGCTGCCCGTCGTCGTGGACAAGCCGCTGGCCGCCACGGCCTCCGAGGCGGAGAGCCTGGCGGCACTCGCCCAGGAACGCGGGCTGCTGCTCTCCGTCTTCCAGAACCGCCGCTGGGACGCCGACTTCCGCACCCTGCGGGCCGTGCTCGACCGGGGTGACCTGGGCACCGTGCACCGGTTCGAGTCCCGCTTCGAGCGCTGGCGGCCGAAGCCGAAGGGCGGCTGGCGCGAGTCCGGCGACCCGGCCGACGTCGGCGGCCTCCTCTACGACCTGGGCAGCCACGTGGTGGACCAGGCGCTGGCGCTCTTCGGCCCGGCCGCGACCGTCTACGCCGAGTCGGACGTGCTGCGCCCGGGGGCGGAGGCCGACGACGACACGTTCATCGCGATCACCCACACCGGCGGCGTCCGCTCCCACCTGTGGGTCAGCGCCCTGGCGGCCCAGCACGGGCCACGGCTGCGGGTGCTGGGCGACCGGGCGGCGTTCGTCACCCACGGGCTCGACCCGCAGGAGGACGCCCTGCGGGCCGGGGAGCGGCCGGGCGGGTCGGAGTGGGGCGTGGAGCCGCAGGCCGCGTGGGGCACGCTCGGCACCGTCGCCGAGGCGGCGCCCGTCCCCTCGCTGCCGGGTGACTACCCGGCCTACTACGCCGCCGTCGCCGAGGCGCTGCGCTCGGGCGGGCCGCCGCCGGTGACCGCGCTGGAGGCGGCGGACACCCTGCGGGTCCTGGAGGCGGCCCGGCGCTCGGCGGCCCGCCGGGTGACGGTCACGCTGGCCTGACGCCCCCGCCCGCCGCCGCCCCGGGTTCCGGAGGGGCGGCGGGCGCGGCCTCACGCCGGTTTCAGCTCGGTGCGCTGCCGTCCCAGGCCGTCGATCTCCAACTCGACCACGTCGCCGGCCCGCAGGAACGGCTTGGGCTCCGGCTGTCCGTTCGCCACCCCGGCCGGCGTCCCGGTGTTGACGACGTCGCCGGGGCGCAGCGTCATGAACTGACTGAGGTGGCGCACGACCTCGGCCACGGAGAAGATCTGGTCGGCCGTCGTGCCGTCCTGCCGCAGCGTGCCGTTGACCCACGTGCGCAGGCCGAGCGCCTGCGGGTCGGGGATCTCGTCGGCCGTCACCAGGTAGGGGCCGAGCGGGTTGAACGTCTCGCAGTTCTTGCCCTTGTCCCACTGGCCGCCGCGTTCGAGCATGAACGCCCGCTCGGAGACGTCGTGGGTGATCGTGTAGCCCGCGATCACGGCGCGCGCCTGCTCGTCGGTCTCCAGGTAGCGGGCGGTCCGGCCGATGACGACGGCGAGTTCGACCTCCCAGTCCGTCTTCTCGCTGCCGCGCGGCACGAGGACGGTGTCCCGCGGGCCGACGACGGTGTCCGGGGCCTTGAGGAAGACCAGCGGTTCCGCCGGGACGGGCTGGCCCGTCTCCTCGGCGTGGTCGCGGTAGTTGAGGCCGATGCAGACGATCTTTCCGATGGCGCCCACCGGGGGGCCGACGCGCAGCCGGGTGGGTTCCAGGGCGGGCAGGGCCCGGCCGGCCAGGGCCGCCCGGACGCGGGCGAGCGCGGCGGCGTCGGCGAGCACCGTGCCGTCGATGTCCGCGACGAGGCCCGACAGGTCCCGCAGGGTTCCGGCCTCGTCCAGGGCCGCCGGACGTTCCGCCCCCGTGGGCCCGACACGCAGCAGCTTCACAGTCACACTCCGAAGTGGTGAGGGGTCGCGATGGGGACGGCCATCAGAGGAATTGGGCGATCCTCCAAGAAACGCTCACAAGAGCGCAACCACTATCCACGTACTGGACCGTAACTTCCACGAAATCCGTCGCCGCCCGTCGTCAGCCGGTGTCGTCGGCCGACGGCGTGAGCCGGTGTCGTCAGCCCCCCAGCGCACGCGTGGCGGTGTGGATCGCCAGACCGGCCAGCGCGCCGACGACCGTGCCGTTGATCCGGATGAACTGCAGGTCACGACCGATGTTGGCCTCGATCTTGCGGGCCGTCTGGTCCGCGTCCCAGCCCGCGACGGTCTCGGTGATCAGCGACGTGATCTCGTGCCGGTAGGTGGTGACGACGTAGGCCGCCGCACCCTCGACCCAGTCGTCCACCTTGTTCTGGAGCCGCCCGTCCGCCGCCAGCCGCCGCCCCAACGACAGCAGCGACGACCGCGCCCGCAGCCGCAGCGCGCTCCGCTCGTCCTCCGCAGCCGCCACGATCATCGCCCGCACCGACGACCACGCCGAGGCGATCAGCTCCTGCACCTCGTCCCGCGCCAGCACCTCGGACTTCAGCCGCTCCACCCGCGCCCGGGTCTCCGGGTCGTCCTGGAGGTCGCGGGCGAAGTCCCCGAGGAAACGGTCCACGGCGACCCGCGCCGGATGGTCGGGCACGTCGCGGATCTCCGCCGCGAAGCGCAACAGCTCCTTGTAGACGCGCTCGCCGATCTTGTGGTCCACGAACCGGGGCGTCCAGCCGGGCGCGCCGCCCGCGACCGCCTCCATGACCTGCTCCCGGTGGCGCACCAGCCAGTCGTGGGCCCGCAGGCACACCAGGTCCAGGGCGCGCCGGTGCCCGTGGTCCTCGACGACACGCTCCAACAGACGGCCCAGCCCCGGCGCGATCTCCCGCGCGTCGGCCCGCCGGTTGATGGCCTCGCCGACGACGGCCTGGACGTCCGCGTCCCGCAGTACGGTGAGCGCGCCGCGCACGGCGGCCGCCAGTTCGGCCGTCACCCGGTCCGCGTGCTCGGGTTCGGCCAGCCACCCGCCGAGCCGGGAGCCGATCCCCACGGCACGCAGCCGCGAGCGCACCACGTCGTCGGAGAGGAAGTTGTCCCCGACGAAGTCCCCGAGGTTCTGCCCGAGCTGGTCCTTCTTGGTGCGGATGATCGCCGTGTGCGGAATGGGCAGCCCCATCGGCCGTTTGAACAGGGCCGTGACCGCGAACCAGTCCGCCAGCGCCCCGACCATGCCGGCCTCGGCGGCGGCCGCGACGTAGCCGGCCCACGGCCCCGCCCCGGCGTGCTCGGCCCACGTCGCCAGGCCGTACACGACGGCCGCCAGGACGAGCGCACCCGTCGCGATGGCCTTCATCTGCCGTACGCCGCGCTGCTTCTCCACGTCGGCCGCCGTGAATGCGCCGAGGTCCCGGGTGATCCCGCCCGGCCCGCCCCCGCCGCGTCCGCCGCCGTGCGCCCCGTCCACCGCATCCTGCTCTGTACGTGTCATCACTCCACCCGTTCCGCGCCTGGCACCGATTGTGCGGGGTGATGGCCCCGAACGGGGAACGCGCCCGGCGTGACGTGCGTCCGGCAGGACCACCGAGCCCGGCGCACCGCCGCCCGCGCTGTGGCGAAGGACGCCCCCGGGCACGTGCCGGACGGCGTGCGGGCGCGTGGGACCATGGCACCCGCGAACGACCGGTGCGGAGGGGCAGACCGAGCATGACCACTGGCACACCGCCCGCGCGACGCGGCCCGGGCTACCTCCTGCTGGCCGGGCTCGCCGCGCTCGTGATCGCCGTCTCGGGCGTCATATACGTGGGGTTCGGTGGCGGACCGGCCGGTGCCGGGAGCCGGACGGGCGGGCCCGGCACGGGCGCGGCGGCCTCCTCGGGCAGCTGGGTCGGCACCTGGGCCACCGCTCCCGCCGCCGCCGAACCCCGGAACCCCTACGGCCACCCGGACCGCTCGGTGCGCAACGTCGTCCACACCACCGTGGGCGGGACGGCGGCCCGCGTCCACCTGTCCAACCTCTTCGGGACCGCCCCGCTGACCGTCACGCACGCCACCGTCGCCGTGGCCGCCGCCCCCAGCACGCCCACCGCCAAGGCGGGCACGATGCGGCGGCTGACGTTCGGGACCGAGACGTCGGTGACCCTGCCGCCCGGCGGCCGCGTCGTCTCCGACCCGGTGCGGCTCCGTGTCCCGCAGGCCACCGACCTGCTGGTGACCGTCCACACCCCCGGCGTCTCCGGCCCCGCGACCTACCACCCCTTCGCACGGCAGACCAGCTACCTCGCGCACGGCGACCGGGCCGGCGCGGTCGAGGGCACCGCCTACACCGAACCCACCCCGTACTGGCGGTACGTGACCGGTGTGGACGTCTGGACCACCGAGACCACCGGCGCGATCGTCGCCCTCGGCGACTCGATCACCGACGGCATCGCCTCCAGCACCGGCGCCAACCGCCGCTGGACGGACTTCCTCGCCGAGCGGCTGCGCACCGAGCCGGGCGCGCCCGCCCACAGCGTCCTCAACGCCGGCATCAGCGGGAACCGGGCCCTGGCGGACGCGCCCGCCGGCTCCCCCGCGAACGGCGAGAGCGGGTTCCACCGGCTGGAGCGGGACGTCCTCTCCCGCACCGGCGTGCGCACCGTCGTCCTCCAGCTGGGCCTCAACGACCTGATGCGCTCGCCCCGGCGGATGGACGCGGAGACCCTCGTGAGCGGCCTGGAACAGCTGGCCGCCCGGGCGCAGCAGCGCGGCCTGCGCGTCATCGGCACCACGCTGACCCCGTTCGGCGGCCACGACGAGCACTCCCCGAGGCTGGAGGCCGTCCGGCTCGCCGTCAACGAACGCATCCGCACGAGCACGGTCTTCGACGCCGTCGCCGACTTCGACGCCGCCGTGCGCGATCCGCAGGCCCCGCAGCGGCTGCGCGCCGCCTACGACTCAGGGGACCACCTCCACCCGAGTGACAACGGCAACCGCGCCCTGGCCGCCGCCATCGACCTCGCCGACCTCCACCACGTTCCCGGGACGGACCCGACCGAGCTGTGACGCCGAGCGCACCGGTCACACCCGGCCGGGCTCCCGGCCGGAGTCCCGACCGGGTGTGGGCGCTCCGCGTTCCCGGCCCTCCGTGTACAGCCGCGCGATGACCTGCTCGATGTCCGGCTCGCGCACCGACAGATCGGCCAGCGGATACCGTTCGGCGATGGCCGCGACCACGGGGGCCGCACTGGCCGACGCGGGGAACGCGAGCCACTGGCGCGGGCCGTCGGCACGCACGAACCGGGCGCCCGGCACGGCGATGGGCGCCGTCGGACGCTCCAGGTCGACGACGAGGACGCGTTCGCTCTCCCCCGCCGCGTGCAGGGCGTCGAGCCCGCCGTCGTGGACCAGCCGCCCGTGGTCGATCACCATGACCCGGTCGCAGAGCTGCTCGATGTCGCTGAGGTCGTGCGTGGTGAGCAGCACCGTCGTGCCCCGCTCGGCGTTGACCTCCCGCAGGAAGCCGCGCACCTTCGCCTTGCTGACGACGTCCAGCCCGATCGTCGGCTCGTCGAGGTAGAGCACCTCCGGGTCGTGCAGCAGCGCCGCGGCGATGTCCCCGCGCATCCGCTGGCCCAGGGAGAGCTGCCGTACCGGCACGTCCAGCAGCGGAGCCAGGTCGAGCAGCTCCACGCAGCGCTCCAGGTTCGCCCGGTAGCGCGCCTCCGGGACGCGGTACAGGCGCCGCACCAGCGCGTAGGAGTCGCGCAGCGGCAGGTCCCACCACAGCGTCGTGCGCTGCCCGAAGACGACGCCGATCCGGCCGGCCAACTTCGTGCGCTCCCGGGCGGGATCGATCCCGGCGACCCGCAGCCGTCCGCCGCTGGGCGTCAGGATGCCGGTGAGCATCTTGATCGTCGTGGACTTCCCGGCGCCGTTCGGCCCGATGTAGCCGACCATCTCACCGCGCCGGACGGTGCAGCTGATGCCGTCGACCGCCCGCACCTCGTGCCGGGTGCGGCGCAGCCGCCCCGCCGAGCGGCGCACGGTGAAGACCTTCTCCAGGCCGTCCAGTTCGATCAGTTCCACGTCGCTCCCCACGCTGGTCCGGACACCGGTCAACTCCCCGTGCTGCGGTAGCCGCGCAGCCCCCGCCGCCACGCCACGGCCGCCACCGCGCAGCACAGCGCGGCGACGGCCGGCGAGGCGAAGTCCACCCACCCCGGCAGGCCGAGCGGATCGTCGCGCCCCAGGACGCGCAGCGCGGGAAGCCAGTTGACGAAGGCCAGCGGCACGACGAACGTCACGCCCTTGACCAGCTCCGTCGCGAAGACCGTCGGCGGGTACTGCAACAGCGTGTTGCCGCCGTAGGTGAAGGAGTTCTGCACCTCCGACGCGTCCTGCGCCCAGAACTGGAACGCCGCGCCGCAGGCGAAGACCGCCCCGAAGATCGCGGTGCCGCTCAGCACCATGACGGGGACCAGGGCCACCTGCACGACCGACCAGTCGGCCGTCTCCAGCTGCGTGAGCGACCAGCCCAGCACCAGCAGGCTCTGGCTGACGCGGCCGAGGCGGCGCAGCGCGAAACGGTCGGCCGCCACCTGGAAGAAGACCGGCACGGGGCGGACGAGCAGGGTGTCCAGGGTGCCGTCCCGCAGCCGGGCGCCCAGCTTGTCCATCGAGCCCAGCAGGAGGTCGGCCAGGCCGAGCGCCATACCGGTCGTGCCGTAGAGGAACGCCACCTCCGCCACGGTGAAGCCGCCCAGCGCGTCCACGTGCGTGAACATGATCATGATGGCGGCGAAGTCGAGCCCGGTGACGGCGAAGTTGACCGCCACCGCCATGAGGAACGACGCCCGGTAGGCGACGGTCGAACGCACCCACATCGCCACGATCAGCCCGTAGGCCCGCGCCCCGTCAACCACCCTGCACCACCACCCGGCGGATCGCCGCGCGCTGGACGAGCCGCCCGGCGCCCAGCAGCGCGAGCGCCCACAGCGCCTGGAAACCCAGCCCCCGCGCCGCGTCCGCGCCCTGCCGCACCCCCAGCAGGACGTCGGCGGGGACCTGGAGCATCGACGACCACGGCAGCAGGCGCACCGTCTCCCCGAACGCGCCGGGGAAGAGCGTCAGCGGCAGCAGCATGCCGGAGAAGAAGACACCGAGCAGCCCGCTCATCGCGCTCACCCCGCTGCCGTCCAACAGCCAGAACGAGGTGAGCACCACCAGGTACCGCAGCGCGAAGCCGACCACCACGCCGAGCGCCACCGACGTCAGGAACAGCAGCCACGGCAGCGGTGTCGTCGGCAGTGCCAGCGGGAACGCCAGCGCCCCGACGGCCAGGGGGACCGCGCCCCGGCCCAGCAGCTGGAACGCCGCCCGCCCGAGGTCGGCCGCGAGCCACCACAGCTGGAGGTCGGCCGGCCGGTAGAGGTCCACCGCCACGTCACCGCTGCGGATGCGCCCCTGCAACTCGTTCTCGGCCCCGCCGCCCATCAGCGCGGTGGCGGCGAGCAGGGCCTGCCCGATCCACACGAAGGCGAGGGCCTGCGGCAGTTCGTAGCCGCCCAGCCGGGGGCGCTCGCTCCACAGGGCGGTGAAGGTGTAGGCGAGGATGAAGCCGAAGACCGTGTTGGTGACGACCCCGGCGACGGTGGCGACGCGGTAGGTGGCGTACCGGCGGAAGCTGCCGACGGCCACCACGAGAGCGAGCCGCGCGGCATGCATCGTCCGGGTCCCCTTCGGCGTCGGTCGGCCACCGGCCGAGGGAGCTCCGTCGGCGGTGGTGGCGGTGGCGGTGGCGGTGGTGGACGCGCCGGATCGGTGGCGCGCGGCTGGGGGAGCCTAGCGACGGACCAGGCGGCGGGCCACCGGTTTTCCGCCGGACGCCGCCCCGGCCGGGGCCGGTTCGCCGGGATGCTGGAGTGTCCTGGGGGCGATGGCGTTTGATGCGTGTTTGAGTGATATGGGAAGAACGTTCCCGACCAGTCGGGCAGCCTGCCCTGCGGAACGAGACGCCGGACGAGGAGTCTGCGGACAGATGAGTGACGAGCCGACACGCGGCGACGACGCGACGCCCGGCGCCGACGCCCCGCGCCCCGGCGCGGGCCCGGCGGACGAGGCCGGCGCCCCCACGCCGTCCCGGGAGCGCGGCACCCGCAGGCGCACCGGGTGGCGGCGCCTCTTCCCCACCTGGCGCATGCTGGTGGGCGCCTTCCTGGTGTCCGTGGTGCTCGTCGCGGGCGCCCTCGTCCTCGGGTACCTGCTCGTGCCGATCCCCGAGCCCAACCGCGCCGCCACCACGCAGAGCAACGTCTACCTTTACTCCGACGGCACACTGCTCGCCAAGGACGGCGACGTGAACCGGGAGAACGTGACGCTCGCCCAGGTGCCGAAGGACACCCAGCACGCCATGCTGGCCGCCGAGGACCGCGACTTCTACCACGAGTCGGGCGTCGACCCCACGGCCATGGTCCGGGCCGGCTGGAACATGCTGCGCGGCGAGGGCACCCAGTCCGGCTCCACGATCACGCAGCAGTACGTCAAGAACTACTACCTCTCGCAGGAGCGGACCCTCACCCGCAAGGCGGAGGAGTTCATCATCGCGATGAAGCTGGATCAGGAGGTCGGCAAGAGCGAGATCCTCGCCGGATACCTCAACACCAGCTACTTCGGCCGCAACGCCTACGGCATCCAGGCCGCCGCCCACGCCTACTACGACAAGGACGCGAGCGACCTCACCACGGCCGAGGGCGCCTACCTCGCGGCACTCGTCAACTCCCCCAGCCGCTACGACGTCATCGCCAACCCCGACAACGAGCCGCGGGCCGTCGCCCGCTGGAACTACGTGCTCGACGGCATGGTCGGCGAGGGCTGGCTGACCGAGTCCCGGCGGGCGGCCATGGAGTTCCCCACACCGCGCGCGATCGAACCGCCCATGGCCCTCTCCGGCCAGCGCGGCTACCTGCTCGAAGCCGTGCGGGACTACCTCGACAGCCACGGCATCGTCAGCACCTCGCGGCTCGCCGGCGGCGGCTTCCGCATCACCACCACCCTCGACAAGGACCGGCAGGAGGCTCTCGTGCAGGCCGTCGACGAGCAGTTGCAGAGCAACCTCAGCGAGGAACGCGAGGTGGACGGCTACGTGCGTGCGGGCGGCACGTCCATCGAGGTGGCCACCGGTGACGTCGTCGCCATGTACGGCGGCGTGGACTACACCGAGCAGTACACCAACAACGCCACCCGCACCGACTACCAGGCCGCCTCCACCTTCAAGCCGTTCGTCTACGCCTCCGCCATCGCCAACCGGTCCCGGACGCAGGACGGCGAGGCCATCGGGCCGAGCAGCGTCTACGACGGCACGAGCAAGCGCGAGGTCGTCAACGACGGCCGCGCCATCGGCTACAACCCGCAGAACGAGGGCGACCGGTCCTTCGACGACATCCCCGTCAGCGAGGCCATGGACCAGTCCGTCAACGCCGTCTTCGCCCAGATGGGGGTGGACGTCGGGCCCGACAACGTCCGCGAGACGCTGGTCAACGCGGGCATCCCCGAGGACACCCCCGCCCTGCGCGACGCCGGCGCGTCCATCTCGCTCGGCACGGCCACCCCGAGCACCCTGCACCTCGCGCAGGCCTACGCCACTCTCGCCCACCACGGCGAGCGCGTCGACCACCGGCTGGTGACGGAGGTCACCCGGGGCAAGGAGGAGATCAAGGTCCCCGAGGTCGAGGGCGTACAGGCAGTCCCCCGGGTGGCCGCCGACGCCGCGACCGCGCTGCTCCGGGGCGTCGTCGAGGGCGGCACCGGCACCGCCGCGCAGAGCGCGGGCCGACCGGCCGCCGGGAAGACCGGCACCGCCGAGAAGGACCGCGCCGCCTGGTTCGCCGGCTACACACCCGAGCTCGCCACCGTCGTCGCCGTCATGGGGCAGGACCCCGAGACCGGCGCCCAGAAGGCCCTGCACGGCGCGGCCGGACTGGCCAAGATCAGCGGCAGCGGCTTCCCGGCCCGCATCTGGGGCCAGTACACCGCGGCCGCCCTGGCCGGAGAACCGGTCCGCGCCTTCGAGCTGTCACCGAAGGTGCCCAAGCCCTCCCCGCTGCCCAGCGACGGCGCCTCCGGCAGCCCCGAGGAGGACGGCGGCGAGGACGGCGGTGAGGACGGGGACGGGCCGTCGGACACGGGCCCCACGGCGGTGCGGGGCGACGGTTCACCCGACACCCCGGGCGACGACACGGGCAGCGAGGACGGCGACGGCGACGGTTCGGGCGACGCGGCCGACGGACCGGAGTCCGACGGCAAGCCCGAGGGCGACGGCAGGGAGGGGCCGACGCCCCGCTAGCGGGCACCGGCCCCTTCGGCCTCAGTGGCCCGACGTCGCCTTGAGGCCGACCACGGCGACGAGCAGCAGGGAGATGAAGAAGATCCGGGCCGCCGTCACCGGCTCCCCCAGCACGGCCATCCCGACGATCGCCGCACCGGCGGCGCCGATGCCGACCCAGACGCCGTAGGCCGTACCGATCGGCAGTGTCCTGGCCGCCTGCGCGAGGAGCAGCATGCTCGCCGCGAAACCCAGGACCGTGAAGACACTCGGCCACAGCCGCGTGAAACCCTCGGTGTAGGGAAGCCCGACCGCCCAGCCGACCTCCAGCAGACCGGCCACCACCAGCAGAACCCACGCCATGACGCGCACACCTTCCATGAGGGATCACTCATCAGGTGCGTCGTCTTTGCCTTCGCCCGGGCGGTTCTGCCTTCGCCCGGGGCGTTCCGGTACGGCGCGTCTCGTCGGAACTCGGGACATCCTACCCGAAGACGGACATCACAGGTAGAGCCCCGTGGAGTCCTCGGATCCGGCCAGCCGCTCGGCCGCCACCGCGTGCAGGTCCCGCTCCCGCATCAGCAGGTAGGCGACACCGCGCACCTCCACCTCGGCGCGCTCCTCCGGGTCGTACAGCACCCGGTCACCCGGCTCGACCGTGCGCACGTTCTGGCCCACGGCCACGACCTCCGCCCAGGCCAGCCGACGGCCCACCGCCGCCGTCGCCGGGATCACGATGCCCCCGGAGGAACGGCGCTCCCCCTCGGGCACGTCGGTACGGACCAGCACCCGGTCGTGCAGCATCCGGATGGGCAGCTTGTCGTCGGTCGTGTGCGTGCTCACGGGCCGACCGTATCCCAGGCCGCCGCGCCACCGCGCCCGGGCTCCGTCAGCGGTGCCTGCGCCGCGCGGAGGAGAAGTACAGACCGGCCACGGCGACCGTGACCAGCGCCAACGGCACCACCCGCTCCAGGCGGGGCGCGCCGTCCTCCGTCACCAACTGGTCCCGCACCGAGCCGACGGCGCGGTTCGCCGCGAGGTAGGCGCGCCCCGCCGTACGGTCCACCGCGGCGGCGGCCCGGGCCTTGGCGCCGTCCGCGATGGTCTTCGGGTGCACCCGCACCGCGATCTCGTCCAGCGTCGCGGCAAGCTGCTCCCGTCGGCGGACGATGTCCGCCTCGATCTGCGCGGGGGTCCTGTCGGGCACCGCAACTCCTCCGTCGAGCCGTCGCTTACGTCATGACTGCTGGACAGTCTGTCAGCTCACACCCGCCCACGCCCCACCACACCCCCGTTTCCGGCGCGGCTACGCTCGGGGGTACGCATCACGACAAGGAGAGCCACCATGAGCGAGCGCCTGCAGCCCGGCGACACCGCCCCCGCCTTCACGCTCCCGGACGCCGACGGCCGGCAGATCTCCCTCGCCGACTTCGCGGGCCGCAAGGTCATCGTCTACTTCTACCCGGCCGCGCTCACCCCCGGCTGCACCAAGCAGGCCTGCGACTTCACCGACAACCTGAACGTCCTCGCGGACGCCGGCTACGAGGTGATCGGCGTCTCCCCGGACAAGCCGGAGAAGCTCGCGAAGTTCCGCGACCAGGAGGACCTCAAGGTCACGCTCGTCGGCGACCCGTCGAAGGAGACGCTCACCGCGTACGGCGCCTTCGGGGAGAAGCAGATGTACGGCAGGACGGTGACCGGTGTCATCCGCTCGACGATCGTCGTCGACGAGGGGGGTGCCGTGGAGCGTGCGCTGTACAACGTGCGGGCCACCGGCCACGTCGCCAAGCTCCTCAAGGACCTCAGGATCCCCACCTCCTGACCCCACGAGGCCCCCGAAGCCCACCCCCGTCCGGCGTAACCGGTCGCCCAGACGTTCGTTGAACGAACAGAGGGGCGGCCGGCCTGTTCGAGCCGCACTTCGGGACACGGGGTGGCTAGCGCAGGGGGTTGAGTGTGCCGATGACCGAGCACGGCGTCGACGTCGGGACGGCTGCGGCGTCCACCGGGACTCGGTGTACACCGCCGGGCGGACCGCCCCACGCGCGCCGGGCCCTGGCCGACGCGGTCGCCCGGTCGTCGAACTGGGCGGAGGTCATGCGAGCGCTGGGCATGACCCCCGACCGGGCCGGGCGGACCGCTCTCCGGCGCGAGGCGGCCGAGTACGGCCTCGACACGACACACTTCACACGGCGCAGCCCCTGGCGGAAGTACCCGGACGCGGCGATCGCCGAAGCCGTGACCAGGTCGCGTTCCCTGCGCGAAGTGGCGTGCGCCCTGGGCGCTCGACCCGCCACCGGGACGCTCTCGCACCTCAGTCGCCGCATCGCCTCGGCGGGGATCGACGTCGGCCACTTCCCCGGGCTGAACCGCCCGGAGCTCCATGTACAGATCCCCGAGCCGGAGCTGCGTCGGGAGGCCGCCCGCTGCACGAGCACCAGAGCCTTGGCGCGTGCCCTCGGACTCTCCGACGACGCGGCGACACGTGCCGCGCTGCGCCGCACCCTGGACCGGTGCGGCGTCGACGTCCGGCACTTCAGCCACTCGCCCACCGCGCTGCCCGAGGAACGGGTACGGGCCGCCGTGGCGGAGCACACGAGCGTGGCGGCCGTCGTCCGTGCCCTGGGGCTTCCGGAGACGGACGCGAACTGGCGCAGGGTGCGGCGTCTCATCACGCGTGCCGGGTGGGACACCTCCCATTTCCGCCGTCGAACGCGCGCCCGCGCGTCGGCTTCCCCGGCCGCACGAGCGAGGCCCGAAGACGTTCTGCGGGTCACCCCGGCGACCAGCTCACGCACCCACCGGAGCAGGCTGCGCCGGGCGCTCGACGCCCTGGGCGTCGCGTACGCCTGCGGCCGATGCGGCAACGGCGGTTTCTGGCTGGGTGAACCACTGACCCTGCACATCGACCACGTCAACGGTGACTGGCACGACAACCGGCGCGAGAACCTGCGGTACCTGTGCCCCAACTGCCATGCCCTCACCGCTACGTGGTGCGGCAAGAACCGGAGCACGGGACGTCTGGCCGTCGTGCGCCCCCGGGCACCCGAGCCGGGCGTCGCCGCCGCAGGCGATACGATGCCGGTGACCGGCGGCGGTGGCGCAACGGCGACGCAGCAGGTTTAGGTCCTGCGGCCCGACAGGGCTTGAGGGTTCGAATCCCTTCCGCCGCACTCCAGCACGCAGGGGCCCCTGACACGCACGGTGTCCGGGGCCCGCTGGCGTCTCAGTGCAGGAGGTCGCGGAGCACGGGGACGAGGGCGCGGAACGCCCGGCCGCGGTGGCTGATGGCGTTCTTCTCGTCGGGCGCCAGCTCGGCGCAGGTGCGCGTCTCCCCGTCCGGCTGAAGGATCGGGTCGTAGCCGAAGCCGCCCGTGCCGGCCGGGGTGTGGCGCAGCGTGCCGCGCAGCCGCCCCTCGACGACCCGCTCCGTGCCGTCGGGGAGGGCGAGCGCGGCGGCGCAGGCGAAGTGCGCGCCGCGGTGCGCGTCGTCGATGTCGGAGAGCTGGGCGAGCAGCAGGTCGAGGTTGGCCCGGTCGTCGCCGTGCCGGCCCGCCCAGCGGGCGGAGAAGATGCCGGGTGCGCCGCCGAGGACGTCCACGCAGAGGCCGGAGTCGTCGGCGATGGCGGGGAGGCCGGTGGCGTCGGCCAGGGCGTGCGCCTTCAGTAGGGCGTTCTCGGCGAAGGTGACGCCGGTCTCCTTGACGTCGGGGATGTCGGGGTAGGCGTCGGCGCCCGTGAGGTCGGCGGCGAGGCCGGCCGCGCCGAGGATGGCGCGCAGCTCGGTGACCTTGTGGGCGTTGCGGGTGGCCAGGATCAGGCGGGGGGTGTCGGTCATGGTGGTCAGCCCGGGGTGCAGACGTTGGTCAGCTCGCCCGTGGCGTCACCGATGGGGGTGAGGTCGGGCGTCTGGCCGTCGTCGAGGGAGGTGCGGACGTTGTCGACGGCTGCGCGGAGGTCTCCGACGGCCTGGTTGACGTCGGCGTCGCCGGTGTTCTTCTCGATCTCGTCCAGGTCGTTGTCGATGGCGTTCAGCGCCTCGGCGGCGGCTGCGGGGTCCTCCCCGGCGTTGCCGACGGCGTCCTGGAGATCGTTGACGCTCTGAGCCACGGCGGCGGCGGTGTTGGCGCAGCTGATCGCCTTCTCGACGGCGCTGCAGCCGATGAGTGCGGTGGCCGCGATGGTGGCTGCGGCGACGGTGAGCAGGGTGCGACGCACGTCGGGTCCTCTTTCCCTTTGACGAATGCGCTCCGGTGCGGGCTTGGCGGCGGGCCGTACGCGGCGAAGCCCCGGGGGGCAGCGTACGGCCCGTACCGGTTGAGACGTGCGGCGGGTCCGGGCGGTTGCCGGGCGCTAGGAGGCGGCGAGGGCCTGGCGCTGGGCGCCGTCGAGCTGGGTGCAGCCGGCGACGGCGAGGTCGAGGAGGGCGTTGAGTTCGTCGCGGGAGAAGGGCTCGCCCTCGGCGGTGCCCTGGACCTCGACGAAGCGGCCGTCGCCGGTGCACACGACGTTCATGTCGGTCTCGGCGCGGACGTCCTCCTCGTAGCAGAGGTCGGTGAGGGGGACGCCGTCGACGATGCCGACGCTGATGGCGGCGACGGTGCCGGTCAGGGGCTGGGCCTTGGCGCGGATGAGCTTGCGCTCGTGGCACCAGGCGACGGCGTCGGCCAGGGCGACGTAGGCGCCGGTGATGGCGGCGGTGCGGGTGCCGCCGTCGGCCTGGAGGACGTCGCAGTCGAGGACGATGGTGTTCTCGCCGAGCGCCTTGAAGTCGACGACGGAGCGCAGGGAGCGGCCGATGAGGCGGGAGATCTCGTGGGTGCGGCCGCCGATCTTGCCCCGGACGGCCTCGCGGTCGCCGCGGGTGTTGGTGGCGCGCGGCAGCATCGCGTACTCGGCGGTGACCCAGCCCTCTCCGCTGCCCCGGCGCCAGCGCGGCACGCCCTCGGTGACGCTGGCGGTGCAGAAGACCTTGGTGTCGCCGAAGGAGACGAGGACGGACCCCTCGGCGTGTTTGCTCCAGTTGCGCTGGATGGTGACGGGGCGGAGCTGTTCGGCTGTGCGGCCGTCGATACGAGACATGGGGGCGAGCCTAGTAGGAGCAGCGGAAGGCCCGTTCCGCAGGGGAGCCCGGGGGTCCGGGCACGGCCGGGGCCCTGCGGCTACATCATGTCCTCGATCTCCGCCGCGATGGGGTCGGCGTCGGTGCCGATGACGACCTGGATCGCGGTGCCCATCTTGACGACGCCGTGGGCGCCGGCGCTCTTGAGGGCGGTGTCGTCCACCAGCGAGGAGTCGATGACCTCGGTGCGGAGGCGGGTGATGCAGCCCTCGACCTCTTCGATGTTCTTGATGCCGCCGAGCCCGGCGACGATCTTCTCAGCCTTGGTGGCCATGAGGCTCTCTCCTGTGTCTCGGCGGGTACCCATGCGTCAGATTGCCACAGTGGCCCACGGTTGGCCCAGGTTGGCGGGCGCTGGGGTGATGTGTGCCGAAAGATGACGTGCAGCGGCTCCGTGTCCGGACGCCTGCCGCCCGAGGGACGCGTCCGGGCTCCACCCATCGTCGCCGCCAGGTCGAACCGGGAGAGCGCCCATGAGCTCCGAGCCCACCACCCGGAAGGACGCGAAGCCGCGGCGCGGCTGGCGGCAGGCGACCCTGGGGTCGTTGCAGAAGCTGGGGCGCAGCCTGCAGCTGCCGGTGGCCGCGCTCCCGGCGGCGGGGCTCATTCTGCGCATCGGCCAGCCGGACGTCCTGGGTGACGAGGGGCTGGGCTGGGATCGGCTGGCGGCGGTGTTCAGCGGGGCGGGCGGCGGGATCATCGACAACATCGCGATCCTGTTCTGCGTGGGCGTGGCGATCGGGTTCGCCCGCAAGGCGGACGGTTCGACGGCGTTCGCGGCCGTGGTGGCGTACCTGGTGTTCAGCAGCACCCTGGTGAGCGCGTTCACCGACGAGGTCACCGGCGACCCGGTGAACCCGGGGGTGCTCGGTGGTGTGGTGCTGGGGGTGATCACCGCGAAGGTGTGGGAGCGCTACCACCGCACGCGGCTGCCGGAGTGGCTGGGCTTCTTCAGCGGACGGCGTTTCGTGCCGGTGCTGATGTCGTTCATCGCCCTGGTCCTCGCGGTGGTGTTCGGCTACGGCTGGGCGCCTATCGGGAACGGGCTGAACGGTGCGGCGGAGAGCCTGTCGGATCTGGGCGCGTGGGGGTCGGGCATCTTCGGGGTGATGAACCGGCTGCTCATCCCGTTCGGGATGCACATGTTGATCAACACCTTCGCCTGGTACCAGTTCGGCGAGTACACCGACGATGAGGGCGAGACCGCCAGCGGCGACTTCTTCCGCTTCCTGGCCGGGGACCCGGACGCGGGGATGTTCATGACGGGGTTCTATCCGATCATGATGTTCGCCCTTCCGGCCGCCGCGCTGGCCATGGCGCACTGCGCGCGGCCGGAGCGTCGCAAGGCGGTGTCGGGGATGATGTTCTCGCTGGGGTTGACCTCGTTCGTGACGGGCGTGACGGAGCCGATCGAGTTCTCCTTCGTCTACCTGGCGCCCGCGCTCTACGGCATCCACGCGTTGCTGACGGGTGTCTCGATGGCGGTCACCTGGGCGCTGGGCATCCGGGAGGGCTTCACGTTCTCGGCCGGTCTCTTCGACTACCTGCTGAACTACGGGGAGGCGACGAAGCCGTGGCTGCTCATCCCGGTCGGGCTGGTCTTCGCGGTGGTCTACTACGTGCTCTTCCGGGTGGTGATCACCAAGTTCGACCTGAAGACGCCGGGCCGGGAGTCGGACGAGGAGATCGCCGCGATGGAGCGGGAGAACCTCACCTGACCGGCGCCGCGCGGGGCCGCAGCGGACCGGGGCGGGTGGCGTCGGTGCGCCGAGTGCTCAGACCTCGTAGACGGCGCCGGGGCGGGCCAGTTCGACGGGACCGTCGAAGGCGGCCTTCGCGTCGCGGAGGTTGACCTGGGCGTCCGTCCAGGGCGGCACGTGGGTGAGGACCAGCCGGGACGCTCCGGCCCGCCGGGCCGTCTCGCCGGCTTCGCGGCCGTTGAGGTGCAGGCCGGGGATGTCCTCCTTGCCGTGCGTGAACGAGGCCTCGCACAGGAAGAGGCCGGCGTCGCGGGCCAGGTCGTCCAGGGCCGGTGTCCGGCCGGTGTCGCCGGAGTAGGTGAGCACCGAGTCGCCGTGTTCGATCCGGAAGCCGTACGCCTCGACGGGGTGGTCCACCAGGGCGGAGCGGACGCGCAGGGGGCCCAGCTCGAGCACGCCGCCGTCGGTGAGCGTCCGGAAGTCGAAGACCTCGCGCATCGCGCCCTCCGACGGGACGTCCGCGTGGGCGGCCGTCAGCCGCTCCTCGGTCCCGGCGGGGCCGTAGACGGGCAGCGCGGCGCAGCGTCCGCCCTCGAAGCGGAAGTAGCGCACGACGAAGTAGGCGCACATGTCGATGCAGTGGTCGGCGTGCAGGTGGCTGAGGACGATCGCGTCGAGGTCGTAGAGCCCGCAGTGGCGCTGGAGCTCGCCCAGGGCGCCGTTGCCCATGTCGAGCAACAGGCGGTAGCCGTCGGCCTCCACCAGGTAGCTGGAGCAGGCGGAGTCCGCGGACGGGAACGAGCCCGAGCAGCCGACGACGGTGAGCTTCATAGGGGTGGGAACCTCCGCGCAGCCCGGTAGAGGGGGTTTTCCGAGCGTAAGGGCCGTCGGCCCCGGCGGCTCCCCGGGGACACTATGTGTGCGCGGAATCACCAGTCAGTGTTACTCCCGTGCCCGGTGTCCGGCACGGGGTTCGACCGGCGCGAACGCGGACGCCGGCGCCACGGCCCTGCGCGCCGGCGGGCGGCAGGGCGCGCGGCGGCGTCGTCAGGCCCAGAGCTGGCCCTGGAGCCGGGCGACGGCCTCCTCCGTGGAGGCGGCGGTGTAGATGCCGGTGGAGAGGTACTTCCATCCGCCGTCGGCGACGATGAAGACGATGTCGGCCGACTCCCCGGCGCGGACGGCCTTGCGGCCCACGCCGATGGCCGCGTGCAGGGCGGCCCCGGTCGAGACGCCGGCGAAGATGCCCTCCTGGGCCAGCAGCTCCCGGGTGCGGGTGACGGCGTCCTCGGAGCCGACGGAGAAGCGGGAGGTGAGGACGGAGGCGTCGTACAGCTCGGGGACGAAGCCCTCGTCCAGGTTCCGCAGGCCGTAGACGAGGTCGTCGTAGCGCGGCTCGGCGGCGACGATCTGGACGTCCGGGCGGTGCTCGCGCAGGTAGCGTCCGGCGCCCATGAGGGTGCCGGTGGTGCCGAGCCCGGCGACGAAGTGCGTGATCGAGGGGAGGTCGGTGAGGATCTCCGGGCCGGTGGTGGCGTAGTGGGCGCCCGCGTTGCCGGGGTTGCCGTACTGGTAGAGCATCACCCAGTCGGGGTGTTCACCGGCGAGCTCCTTGGCGACACGCACGGCGGTGTTCGATCCGCCGGCGGCGGGGGACGAGATGATCTCGGCGCCCCACATGGCCAGCAGCTCGCGACGCTCCTCGCTGGTGTTCTCCGGCATCACGCAGACGATGCGGTAGCCCTTGAGCTTGGCCGCCATGGCCAGGGAGATCCCGGTGTTGCCGGAGGTGGGCTCCAGGATGGTGCAGCCCGGGGTGAGGCGGCCGTCCTTCTCCGCCTCCTCGATCATGTGGAGGGCGGGGCGGTCCTTGATGGAGCCCGTCGGGTTGCGGTCCTCCAGCTTGGCCCAGATCCGGACGTCCTCGGACGGCGAGAGCCGCGGCAGGCGCACCAGCGGGGTGTTGCCCACCGCGGCGAGCGGCGCGTCGTAGCGCATCAGCGCATGCCCCCGGCGACGGCGGGGAGGATGGTGACGCTGTCCCCGTCGCCGAGCCGGGTGTTGATCCCGTCCAGGAAGCGCACGTCCTCGTCGTTGAGGTAGACGTTCACGAAGCGGCGCAGCTCACCGCCGTCCACCAGGCGTTCCTGGATGCCGTTGTACCGCGACTCCAGGTCGGTGAAGAGCTCGGCGAGGGTGCCGCCGTTGCCCTCGACGGCCTTCTGGCCGTCGGTGTAGGTGCGGAGGATGGTCGGGATGCGGACCTCGATGGCCATGGGTGTGCTCCTGGTCGGTGAAGAGTGCGGGGGCGCGAGGGCGTACGGAGGTGTCACGTCGGCGGTGCGGGCACGCGTCCGACGGGCCTCAACACATGGCGCTGGAGAGGCGGCACAGGTCGACGTGCAGGCGCGCGACGAGCAGGCAGCCCGGGGCCTCGGTGTTCACGTCGTGGATAACCATGGGCACATCGTAGCGATTCCCGATCCCGGGATCGGACGGGCGTTTCATGATGCGGACGTTGGCGTCTCAGAACCGCTCAGGACGCCGTGGCCTGGGCCGTCGGGGCGTAGGCGTCGACGATCCGGACGTCCTCCTCGGTCACCACACCGTCCACGATGCGGAACGAGCGGAAGGAGAAGGGGCCCTCGTCGTTGCCGCACTCGGCGGTGGAGACGAGCACGTAGTGCGCGCCGGGCTCGTTCGCGTAGCTGATGTCGGTGCGGGAGGGGTACGCCTCGGTCGCCGTGTGCGAGTGGTAGATGACCACCGGCTCCTCGTCGCGGTCGTCCATCTCCCGGTAGAGCTTCAGCAGGTCGGTCGAGTCGAACTCGTAGAAGGTGGGCGAGCGGGCCGCGTTGAGCATGGGGACGAAGCGCTCGGGGCGCCCCTGGCCCACCGGCCCGGCGACGACGCCGCACGCCTCGTCGGGGTGGTCCTCGCGGGCGTGGGCCACGATCCGGTCGTGCAGCTCTCGGGTGATGGTCAGCATGGGAACGAGCATACGCACGGGCGCTCGCCGGGCTTCCAGGCACCGGTGGCGGTCCTCGGTGGCGGTCCTCGGTCCGGCGAAATGGACCCGTGGGGCCATATATCACCCGGCGGAAACACGGCGCTGTCCGGAAATTCTCCACCTCCCGCCCGCAGCGACCGGATATACATGCTTACTGCAATCAATAATGCGGGGCCCGGGCACGCCACACCGGAAAACGCCGTGTGCCCCCGCCCGAGAGGGCAGGGGCACACGGGACACACGGAACACACGGATCACACGGCCTCACGACCAGTGGGACACGCGCGTGGGTTTCGCGTCACGCCTTGCGGAGGGAAGCCTCCTGGGCCTCCTCGGCGGCCTCGGCGGCCTCGATCTCCTCCTCGGACTCGCCCGCGTCGCGGCGACGGACGTAGTTGAGGACCTTGCGCAGCTCCTTCCGCACCACGGGGGCGAGGAAGTAGAGACCCAGGATGTTGAACAGGGCCGCCATGAAGAGCGTGGAGTCGGCCAGCGACACCAGCGTGCCCAGGCTGAGCAGCGCACCGGTGACGATGATGATCGAGAACAGGACCTTGTAGATCAGCTCACCGGTCTTGCTGTAACCGAACAGGTAGCCCCAGCACTTGAGGCCGTAGTAGCCCCAGGTGATGACCGTGGAGAAGGCGAACAGCACCACGGCGACCGTCAGCAGGTAGGGGAACCAGGGCAGCGCGGTGTCGAAGGCGTCGGAGGTGATGGAGATACCGGCGCCGGTGCCCGTGTCGAACTCCTCGCCCTTGATGGCCGCGTCGCGGGTCTCCTGGTAGAGCGGGCCGCCCGCGATGACGATGGTCAGGGCGGTCATGGTGCAGATGACCACCGTGTCGATGAACGGCTCCAGCATCGCGACGAGACCCTCGGTGGCGGGGCGCTTCGTCTTCACCGCTGAGTGGGCGATCGGCGCGGAGCCGATACCGGCCTCGTTGGAGAACGCGGCCCGCTGGAAGCCGACGATCAGGGCGCCGATCACACCGCCGGCCACGCCCTCGGGCTGGAACGCCTCGGAGACGATCGTGCCGAGCGCGCTGGGCACCTCGGTGATGTTGAAGGTGATGACCAGCAGACAGGCGATGACGTAGAGGATCGCCATGGACGGCACCAGGCGGCTGGTGACCGCGCCGATGCTCTTCATGCCGCCGATGAGGACCAGGGCGACCAGGCCGGCGAGGACGAGGCCGAAGAAGATCGCGCCGCCGCTGGTGGCGAAGATGCTGTCGTCCTGACCGCCGGTGACGGAGACGACCTGCTCCAGGGACTGGTTGACCTGGAAGAGGTTGCCGCCGAAGAAGGTGAAGAACAGGAGGCTGGCGGCGGCGCCGATGGCGAGCACCTTGCCCAGTCCGGCCTTGCCCCGCTCCGCGAGCCCCTTGCGGAGGTAGAGCATCGGGCCGCCGTTGACGGTGCCGTCCGCGTTGAACTCGCGGTACTTCACCCCGAGCGTGCACTCGACGAACTTGGTGGCCATGCCGAGCAGGCCGCAGAGGATCATCCAGAACGTGGCGCCGGGGCCGCCGATGGAGATCGCGATGGCGACACCGGCGATGTTGCCGAGGCCGACCGTTCCGGACACCGCCGAGGTCAGCGCCTGGAAGTGGTTCACCTCGCCGGGCGCGTCCTTCTGGTCGTACTTCCCGCGCACCAGGCGGTAGGCGACCTTCAGGTGCCGGACCTGGGCGAGGCCGAAGTACGCCGAGAAGACGAGGCCGGCGACGACGAGCCAGCCGACGATGAGCGGGAAATCCGTCCCGAAGATGTTGACGGTGTAGAAGACGATGTCGCCCAGGAAGCTGGCGACCGGCTCAAATACGTTGTTTACCGCTTCGTCGACCGAGTCGGTCCACGTCGTTTCGCTGCTTGCCATGAAAAACCTCTGCCTAGTGCGGCGGACGGTAGTGGGGGGCCACCGGCGGGGTTACCGGTGCTGCGACGCAAGGGTTCAACCGCATGTACGAAAGCGGATCGTCACGCAGTCTCCTCCGAAATTCACCCAGGTGTCAGCCCCGCGGAAATATCGGATTGGCTGTTCCTACCACGGAGAGCTACGGATTTCGTGTGACACAAATCACACGCCCACATAACGGCCGCATCACAGTCTGGATGAAGTGGCTCAAATCATCCTTTTACAACGCTGAGTGACGCGGCGGACGCCGATTATCGACCGGAATTCGTGACGTTACGTGATCGTAGTAAGCCGCACGGCTGCGGGCGGTGAAGCTCACACAGCCGACCGGGAACAAAGCGACACGGCGCACCACGGTGACCGGCTCGGGGTCAACCGGGCGCAGGAGCAGGGCTGTTCGGGACGGCGACGGCGACGGCGGCGGTTCAGGGCAGCAGGGTCTCGATCAGGGACTCCTGGAGCGCGCCGAGCCAGAGGTAGGCCATCACCAACGGTTTCCGCGGGTCGCTGTCGGGCAGCCGGTAGAGGTCGTCGGTGTCCTCGTCGACCTCCAGCCGCGCCCCGATCGTCAGGCGCAGGTCGTTGAGGGCGCCGAGCCAGCGCCGGGACTCCGCCGGGGCGAGCGTCAGCACCGCGGCGCCCGACCCCTCCGCCGGCTCCAGCGCGTCGAGCGCGTGGACGACGGCCAGCCCGTCGCCGCGCTTGCGCGCGCGCAGCTCGGTCTCCGTGAAGCGCCGGAACTCGGCGCCCGCCTCGCGGGCCGCCCGGTCCTGGCGCTCCCCCGGGCCGGTGTAGGCGTCCGGGAAGAGGCGGGCGAGCGCGGGATCGCTGGGCGGCTCACTGGGCCCGTCGGCGAACAGCTCCGCCAGCGGGTCGTCGTCCGCGGCGGGCTCGTCGCCCGGGCCGATGAGCTCCAGCAGCTGCACGGTGAGGCTGCGCAGGATGGAGATCTCCAGCTCGTCCAGCGCGATCACCGCGCCCCCGCGCACACTGGCCGAGGGCTCGAACTGGGCCGCCATCAGCGCTCCTGCTGCAGGGTCGCCCACAGGCCGTAGCCGTGCATCGCCTGCACGTCGCGCTCCATCTCCTCGCGGGTGCCGCTGGAGACGATCGCGCGGCCCTTGTGGTGGACGTCGAGCATGAGCCGGTGGGCCTTGTCCTTCGGGTAGCCGAAGTACGCCTGGAAGACGTAGGTCACGTAGCTCATGAGGTTGACCGGGTCGTTGTGCACGACCGTCACCCAGGGGACGTCGGGCTCGGGCACCGCCTCGGCGGCCTCGCTCGCCTCGGTCCGTTCGATCTCCAGGGGTACGGTCACGGGTTCCATGCTGCCACCGCCCGGGGGTGGGTGCGCAAACGCCCCGCGCCAACGGGGCGACAGGCGCCGGGAAACGGACTGCGGACCCCTATATCGTCACACTGACGAAATCTGCGGTAGCATCGCCGCATGGACGTTGCTGGAGAGCTGGGTCTGCCGGTCGCCGTGCCCTCGACCGCGCTGTTCACCGACCACTACGAGCTGACGATGGTGCAGGCGGCCCTGCGCGGGGGTACGGCGCACCGCCGCTCGGTGTTCGAGGTCTTCACCCGCAGGCTGCCCGAGGGGCGCCGCTACGGCGTCGTCGCGGGCACCGGGCGGGTGCTCGACGCCGTCGAGAACTTCCGCTTCGAGGACGCCGTGCTGGACTACCTGCGCGCCCAGCGCGTCGTGGACGAGCCCACCCTGCGCTGGCTCGCCGACTACCGGTTCCGGGGGGACATCCACGGCTACCCCGAGGGAGAGGTGTACTTCCCCGGCTCGCCGGTCCTGCGGGTGGAGGGGAGCTTCGCCGAGTGCGTGCTGCTGGAGACCGTGATCCTGTCGATCCTCAACCACGACTCGGCCGTGGCCGCCGCCGCGTCCCGGATGGCCGTCGCCGCCGGTGACCGGCCGCTGGTGGAGATGGGCGCGCGCCGCACGCACGAGCTCTCGGCGGTCGCGGCGGCCCGGGCCGCCTACGTCGGCGGTTTCTCCTCCACCTCCGACCTCGCCGCCGGGTTCCGCTACGGCATCCCCACGGTGGGCACCAGCGCGCACGCGTTCACCCTGCTGCACGACACCGAGCGGGACGCCTTCGTCGCCCAGGTCGACTCGATGGGTCGCGGGACGACGCTGCTGGTCGACACGTACGACGTCGCCACCGCCGTCCGCACCGCCGTCGAGGTGGCCGGCCCGGAGCTGGGCGCCGTCCGCATCGACTCCGGGGACCTGCTGCTGCTGGCCCACCGCGTGCGCCAGCAGCTGGACGAGCTGGGGGCGGACAAGACACGCATCATCGTCACCTCCGACCTGGACGAGTACGCCATCGCCTCGCTCGCCGCCGCCCCCGTGGACGCCTACGGCGTGGGCACCCGGCTCGTGACCGGCAGCGGCCACCCCACGTGCTCGATGGTCTACAAGCTGGTCGCCCGCGCCGACGGCGACCGGCCGGACGCGCCGCTGCGCCCGGTGGCCAAGAAGTCGATGGGCGGCAAGCTGTCGGTCGGCGGCGCCAAGTGGGCCGCCCGACGGCCGGACGCCGACGGGATCGCCGAGGCGGAGGTGGTCGGCACCGGCCCGGTGCCCCCGGAGCTGGCCGGGCACCGGGTCGGCGTCGAGCTGGTGCGCGGAGGCCGCGTCCTCGCGCGCGAGCCGCTGGACGTCCCCCGGGACCGGCACCGCAGGGCCCGCGCCGCGCTGCCGCTGTCGGCCACCCAGCTCTCGGCGGGCGACCCGGTGCTCGCCACGGAGTACGTCACGCCCTGAGGAGCGGCGGTGCGCCGGGACGGCACCCCGTCGACCGTGCCGCCCGCCCTCCCCAGGCCGGCCCCGGCTGTCTAGGCTCGGGAGTACCGGCCGTCACCGGTCCGCAACTCCACCGCACACCGTTCGAAGGGTCCGCATCATGCACCGGGCACTGATCGTCGTCGACGTGCAGAACGACTTCTGCGAGGGCGGAAGCCTCGCGGTGACCGGCGGTGCCGCCGTCGCCGCCGCCATCACGGACCTGGTCGGGGACGCGGCGGCCGGGTACCGGCACGTCGTCGCCACGCGGGACCACCACATCGACCCGGGGGACCACTTCTCGGAGCGACCCGACTACGCGCGGTCCTGGCCGGCCCACTGTGTCGCCGGGACGGAGGGTGTCGGGTTCCACCCCAACTTCGCCCCGGTGGTCGCCTCGGGCGCCATCGACGCCGTCTTCGACAAGGGGCACCACACGGCCGCGTACAGCGGTTTCGAGGGCGCGGACGAGCACCGCGTCCCGCTGGCCCGCTGGCTGCGGGAGCGCGACGTGACGGAGGTCGACGTCGTCGGCATCGCCACGGACCACTGCGTACGGGCCACGGCCCTGGACGCGGCCCGCGAGGGCTTCCGCACCCGGGTGCTCCTGAACCTGACGGCCGCGGTCTCCCCCGCGACGGCCGCCACGGCGGCGGACGAGCTCCGCGCGGCGGGCGTCGAGCTGACCGGCGCGCCCGTCGGCTGACGGCCCTCCCGCGCGGCGGGCCGGCGCGCCCGTGGGGGCACCGGCCCGGCCCGTACGCCGTCAGCCTCCCGCCGGGGCGGCGGCACGCGGCCTCGGCAGCATGGTCGCCGGCTGCCAGAACCCGGGCTCGGCCGCCACGGCCTCCCGCCAGACCAGCCCGTCCGGGTGGTGCAGGACGGCGGTCACCTCGTCGGGCGTCGGCGGCTCGGCGTTGCCGCGCAGGTAGACGGCGCGCAGCCCCAGGTTGCGTAGCCGCGTCAGCGCGCGGGCGCGGTTCCCGGCGCGCACCAGGACGCGGATGCGTCCCGCCTGCGCACCGCCCGGCCCCGCCAGGCTCAGCGCCACGACGACGCTCCCGTCCGGCTGACGAGCGTACCCGCCTCCTGTCATGATCAAGTTCCCCGTTCGGTCGTGTCCGGTGGTCACCACGCATTGAAACGCGAACGGCCGCCGCCCGCTAGAGGGCGACGGCCGTTCCTGTGCTGACCTGCGGCCATGACCGTACGCGTACGATCACGGACGCTCAGATCATGATCACCACCACGTGGAGGGGCCGACCATGATCTTCATGTGCTTCCCGCTCCACGGCTGGTTCAGGATCGTGATGCGGGTGTTGGTGTCGGGCACCTTCACGCTGTGCGTGGGGTTCTCCTCGGACCAGTAGGACCCGGTGCGGTCGTCGAAGACCGGCTTGGGCAGGTGGCTCTTGATCTTCGTCGGCTCACCGCCCTTGTGGAGCGTGAAGCCCCACGTCGGGTACCAGCTGAACGTCGAGTCGAAGCCCTGGATGCGGTTGCGCATGAGCGAACCGTCCGACCACTTCAGGGGCTTGGCGTGGGCGTCGACGGGGAGGATCAGACCCTCACCGGGGTGGACACCGACGTTGTTGTCCGCCTGCGAGGTGTCCCACAGCCAGACCAGCAGGCCGCGCTGGTACTTGAAGTGCTCGACCCAGTTGGGACGGTCCGGGAAGCCGAAGTTGTACGGGCCGGTCTGCAGGGTCTCGTCGTAGCCCGTGTACTGGCGGCTCTCGGCGATGTAGTACTGCGGGTAGGACTTGGTGAAGGACTCACCGATGCGGGTGAAGCCCTTCGCGGTCCAGCCGGCGTCGCCGTCCTCGGCGCCGTCCTCCAGGACGAGCTCGCCGTCGACCACGAGGGAGATCTCGTCGGCCGCGAAGCCCATCTCGGCCACGCCGCCGTCCGTGCGGTAGAAGAACCGCAGGTCGAACTCCTGGCCGACGTAGTCGTCGAGGTTGTAGACGAGGTCGACGTAGCCGCCGGACTCGCCGTCCAGCGCCGGGGTGTCACTGCCGTCCCGGCCGATCGGCTCGCCGTTCACGGTGCCGTCCAGCGCGTTCCAGGTGGTGCCGCCGTCGGTGGAGACCTGGGTGTAGAGGTAGTCGTACCCGGCCTCGATCTCCCACCAGCCCTTGAGCGACAGGGCCGCGTCACCGGTCTTGCCGGTCAGGTCGACGCTGCGGGTCAGGGAGTTGGTGAGGTCGTCACCGCTGCCGCTCCACCACTGCGTCTCACCGGCCGCCGGCTTGACGACGGTCGTGGTGAGCTCCTTCTCCGGGAGCTCCACGAGCACCGCCTGGGCGCCCTTGCGCTTCGTCGCGTCGGGCTCGTCGCCCTGCGGCGCGAGGGTGTGGAAGGACGTCGTCGCGGCCTTGGCCGTGTCGTAGTCGAGCCAGCCCAGCATCAGCTTGTCCCAGGCCGTCATCTCGCCGGCCCAGTCACCGATGGCGTCCTCGCCCTTGCCCAGCCAGGAACCGGAGGACATCAGCGACCAGTAGGCGACGGCGGACTCGCCGGTGCCCGAGGTGTCGTAGAGGTCCGGCAGGCCCAGGTCGTGGGCGTACTCGTGCGCGAAGACGCCGAGGCCGCCGTTCTCCGGCTGGACGGTGTAGTCGCCGACCCACACGCCCGTGTCACCGATCTCGGTGCCACCGGCCTTGTTGAACTCCGGGCCGGTCTTGCCGTAGTCGGTGCCGTAGGCGTACCAGCGGTGCGCCCAGATGGCGTCCTCGCCCTGCGCGCCGCCACCGGCCGACTCGTCCTCACCGGCGTGGACGAACTGGAAGTGGTCCAGGTAGCCGTCCGGCTCGTTGAAGTCGCCGTCGCCGTCGTGGTCGTAACGGTCCCAGACGTCGTACTCGGCGAGCTGCGCCTTGATGTCCTCGGTGGACTTGCCGGCGGCCTTCTGGTCCTCGGTCCACTGGTTGACGCCGTCCCGGACGGCGTCCCACACGGTGGGGCAGTTGCTCTGGCCACAGGCGTTGTTGCCGTAACGGGCCTCGTTGTACTCGACCTTGACCCAGTCGGAGACGGTGCCGTCGACCGAGTACTTCCCCGAGGACTGCGTCTCGAAGTAGGTCTTCACGCTGCCCGGGCCGTCACCGAAGTAGATGTCGGTGAAGTGCTCGCGGTCGAAGTCCTCCTGCCACAGCGTGGTGTTGTCCTCGTCGCGGTCCGGCTCGGCGATCTCGTTGTGCAGCGGACCGGGGGTACCGCCGTACTGCGGGTCGATCTTGTCGCCGAACTCGATCAGGATCGTGAAGATCTTGTCGGTCTTGACCTGCTCCATCTCGACGTACTTCTCGTCGTCGAGCTTCATGACCTTGGAGCCGTTGCGCTCCACCGGCTTCTCACCGGACGCCAGCCGCTGGAGCGCCGCCTGCTTCTGGGCGTTCTGCTGGTGGGTGAGCGGACCTTCGAGGTTGTGGTCCACATGCGAGGCGTGGCCGTCGGCCGCCTGCGGGTGCGTCGTGTGGTCGTTCGCCGGTTCCTGGGCCTGCGCTCCGGTACCGGGCAGCATGACGACCGCTGCGCCCATCGCGGCGACGGCGGTGGCCAGCGCCGTTGTCCTCGATCTTATGGATCGATTTGATCTGATCACGGGTGTGATGTCCTCCCCTGCAAGCACGGTGACTTGACGGGAGGCATTGGACAGGAGCGAAACAAGAAAAGACAGATCTTGTTTTAGACACGTCAAACCGGTACGTTGCTGATCTCGTCTGCGTCGTGACCACAACTGTCAGCCGTGTGAGGATTTTTGATCGGATCTCGACCGTAAGACGTCCTCCGTCCGACGCGGGTACGACTCCGTGCGCCCCCCGTGCACCGGCGCCGTGGGTCAGGTCACGCTTACTCACCGTTCCTCGCGGGCATCTCGCATCGTAGAGTCGTTCGACGGCCGCGCCTGACCTGACCGACCACCGCAGCTGACCCCCCGAGGACGGATTCCGCCATGCCGCGCCCGAGCCCCGCCCAGATCGCCTACGGTTTCGCGACCGTCATGCTGACAGCCGTCGTCCTCCTCCTGCTCACCCGGACGGAGTCGGGCACCGGAGCCGTCCTCATCGCGAGCGGTTCGCTCGTCCTCGGGCTGATCGTCTCCCTCACCGTCCCGGCCAGGACCCGTGCCGCACAGACCGGTCCGGCGCTGCCCCGGGCGGCGGTGCACACCTCGGCCGCCCGACCCGCCGTCGAGCGGCCGCTGCCGGAGCCCTCGCTGCGCCGCTGAGCCGCCCCTCCCCCGGGCGCCCGGTGCCTCAGGTGCCCGGGCCCGGGCGGTAGCTGAGCAGGTCGCCGGGCTGGCAGTCCAGCTCCCGGCAGATCGCACTCAGCGTGCTGAACCGGATCGCCCTGGCCCGGTCGTTCTTCAGCACCGACAGGTTGGCGACCGTGACGCCGACCCTGGTCGCCAGTTCGGCCAGGGTGATGCCCTCCTGCTCCAGCAGGCGGTCCAGGTGCACCCGGATCTGCGGCTCGTCGACCGTGGGCATCAGACGAGCCCCTCGGTGTCGGCCCGGAGCCCCGCTCCCCGCCGGAACACCTCCGCCAGGGCGGCGACGAGGAAGGACAGCAGCAGGTAGGCGAAGGAGAACTCGTAGGAGAACGGAACCAGTTCAGCGGCCGACGTCCCCCGCAGCAGCAGAGCCGTCGTCCCGGCCTGGAGCAGCGGGCCGAACGCGCCGGCCACGATGACGGCCACGGCGATGACGACCAGCCGCCGCGCGTTCTCCGGCACGAAGACGTCGCCGTCGCGCAGCCCGCGCGCCACCCGGAGCAGGAGCACGAGGACCAGGGCGAGCAGGAGACCGCCGGCGATCTCGGGCAGCGCGAGCCACAGACGTTGTTGCAGGTCCGGGTCGGCGATCGTGATCTCCGCCTGCCGGGTCCCGTCGAGGCGCACCGCTCCGTCCGCGCCGGTGTCGGGCAGCCGTGCGGCGCCGTCGATCGTGACGCCCCGGGTGTCCCTCGGGGCGACGACCCCGGCCACCCCGAGGGCCGGAAGGAGCACCCCGAACGACCCGACCAGCAGCAGCGCGAGCCCCAGACCCCATACGAGCAGCCGGTCATCGGCCCGGGTCCACCATCTCCTCGTTTCCACAACCCTCTCCCTATCGTTTATCGATACTATCGATTAACGATAGGTTCGGCGTCAAGGACGCCCGTGTGGGTCGCGAACTCGTGCGCTCGGCGTCAGGCCCGGACCACGACCGTCTTCGCCGCCTTGTCGTGCAGGCACTGGTGGTACGGCTGGTCCCACGTGCACCACAGGACGTTGACGAGCCAGAAGAGGAACCCCAGGCACGGTACGACGGTCGGCAGTGAGTACACCGCCGCGCGGAACCAGCCGGGGTTCCCGGCCGGCAGCGCACCGTCGTCGAGCATGGCGACCCGGATGCGCATGGCCATCTTGCCGAGCGTCTGCCCCCGGGTGGTCAGCATCAGCCCCTCGTAGAGGAAGTAGACGAGGGTGTAGATGATCGTCTGCGCGAAGTCCGACCCGTCGTAGGCGGTTTCCGAACCGTCCGTGTCGATCACCCAGGTGTTGAACAGCAGCCCGGTGACGATGAGCACGGGGACGGCCACGACCAGCCAGTCGATGATGCGGGCGAGCAGCCGCTTGCCGCGCGACGCGAGCGGCGGCATCCCGGCGAGCGGGCTCGGCGGCCCGTAGCCGTACTCGCCGTACCCGCCCGGCCCGCCCTGGCCGCCGTACTGGCCCTGGCCGCCCTGGCCGCCGTACGGCCCCTGGGCGGGCGGTTCCTGGCCGGAGGGCCCCTGGCCGTACGGGCCGCCGGGAGGCGGGCCCTGGTCGTGGGGGACGCCGGAGCCGGGGGGCGGCGGCGCCTGCGGCGGCTTGCGGAACGGGTCCTCCTCCGGGGGCTCCCCACCGGGGCGCGGCTGGTCGGTGCTCATGGCCCGAGTGCATCGTGCCGTTCCGCGCCCCGCATCCCGCACGGGCCGTCCGGGGGAACGCCCCGGACCGGCAGCCCCGTCAAGGCCCGTCAGACCCGTCAGCCCAGCCGCACGCCCCCGGCCGTCGGACGTCCGACGAACGTGCCGGCGGCCTTGTCGTGCCAGCACTGCCGCCACGGCCGGTCGAACAGGCACCAGGCGACGTTCAGCAGGCCGAGCACCACGAGCGCCAGCGCGCCGTGCACCAGCCAGCGCACCGCCGCCGCGCCGAAGCCGGGCGGGGTCTGCTCCGCCATCCGCAGGACCTGCACGCCGCACACCTTCTTCCCGAGCGTGCGACCCCAACGCGCCGTGGGGAGGGCTTCGTACAGCAGGCCGAAGAGCAGGAAGGCACCCACCACGACGGCGAGGTAGCCGCCGGTGGTGCCGTCGATCAGCCAGATCTCCCGCGTGACGCCGGCCTGTTCGGCCGCGTCCACCTGGGCGCGCCAGTGGTCGAGTGCCTTGGGGACGAACGGCGCGGCCACGGCCCCGGCGACGGCCCCCTGCACGAGTGAGTCGATGAGCCGGGCCGCCAGCCGACGGCCGAGGGGAGCGGGTCGGGCCTGCTCCTGCGCGGCCTGGAGGAACGGGTCGCTGACCGGCGGCCGCCAGGGCGTGACCGGACCGGCGCCGCCCTCCGCCTCCTCGGGCCGGGCGAGCTCGCGGACCTGCTGCGCCCAGCCGCCGGGCTGCTCCCGCCCGGCGGGCGGCTGCCGCACCGGTTCCGGCGCTACGGGGGCCGGGGCGGGCGCGGGGGCCGGGGCGGGCGCGGGAGCGGCGGGCGGCCGGGCCTCCGCACCGGTCTGCGACGGGCCGGCCGGCCGGGCCGCCCGCAGGGTGAACGTGGCGTCCGACCGCGAGGTCGGCGCCGGACGCGCCTCCTGCGGCGCCGTGGACGGCGGGGCCTCCCGCACCGGGGCGGCCGGTTCCGGCCGCAGCCAGCCGCCCCGGGGGTCCGGGACGGGCGGGCCGGCGGAGGAGCCGGCGGGCGGACCACCGGCCGGGCGGTCGTCGGCCGGTGCCTCCGGACGCCCGGTCGGCCCGGGGCGCTCGGCGGACGCGGCGGGCTCTGCGGGCTCTGCGGACGCGGCGGTGTCGGAGGGCGTGGCCCCCCAGGAGACCCGCTCGGGCTCGGCGCCGAAGCCGGACTGCCGGGAGGCGTCCGCCCGCCAGGCCGAGACCGGCCCGGGCGCCGGTTCGGCTGCCGGTTCGGGCGCCTCGTCCAGGAAGACGGGCCCGGTCTCCTCACGCGGACCCGGAACGGCGTCCTGCGACTCCGCACCGGGCGCGGCGTCCCGCGGAACGACATCCTGCCGCGCGGCGGGCCCCGCGGGTGCGGGCCCCGCGGGTGCGGGGGGCGCGGGGGGCGGCGCGGTCGGCACCCCGCCGGGGAGCGGCGCGGCCTCGCGGGCCCCGGCGGGCGGCGGCGGGGACGGCTCCCCGGCGCGCGGAGCGGGGCGGCTGGTGCCCGGTACCCACGCGACGCCGTCCCAGTAGCGGACGTACCCCGGGATGGACGGGTCGGGGTAATAGCCTGCGGGGGTGCTGCCGTTGGCGGATGCCGAGGGTGGCGCGCTCATCTGTCCGGTCCCGTATCTGCTTGGCCGAAGGTGGGTTGCAGCGTCCACATCTACCAGAGTCGGCCAGGGGGTTGCCGGGGCGTCGGCCGACCCCATCACTTCGGGCGCAAAAACACCTCCGGCCGTCACCCGCCGAACCTCTTCGGACAGACGTGCGCCGATTCACTCCCGAAGTCGCGTAATGATCCGCCGGGTACGCGCTCTAACCGGGTGCAGTCCTGCGTCACCGCAGCATCCGAGGAAGGGTCTACGCGCATGCACACCACCGTCGAACGAGAGCTGGAGATGGTCCTGGTGCTGTCTCCGGAGCGCAGTGTCGCGGTTCCGGCGAAGCTCCTGTACCGCACCGACGACCCCTACGCCGTGCACGTCTCCTTCCACATCGGCTCCGACAGCCCCGTGCACTGGACGTTCGCCCGGGAGCTGCTGGTGGAGGGCGTCTTCCGGCCGAGCGGCCACGGGGACGTGCGGGTGTGGCCGCTCTCCGGCGGGCACGGCGGACGGCCGCAGCGGCGCAACGAGGTGTGCGTGGCGCTCAGCTCGCCGGAGGGGGAGGCGCTGCTCCAGGCGCCCGCCGGTCCGGTGGCGGCCTGGGTGGAGCGGACGCTGCGGCTGGTGCCACCGGGACGCGAGTCGGCGGAGCTGGGGCTGGACGAGGCCCTGTGCGCCCTGCTGGGCGAGGAGTCGGGCGGCTGAGCCCCCGTCGGCCCGGAACTCCGGTGCGCCGTCAGAAGAGCTTGCCCGGGTTGAGGAGGCCGAGGGGGTCGAAGACCTGCTTGACGCCGCGCTGGAGCTCCAGGCCGACGGGGCCCAGCTCGCGGGCCAGCCACTCCTTCTTCAGCAGCCCGACGCCGTGCTCGCCGGTGATCGTGCCGCCCAGTTCCAGCCCGAGGGCCATGATCTCGTCGAACGAGGCGCGGGCGCGGGCGGCTTCGCCGGGGTCGGAGGCGTCGAAGCAGACGGTGGGGTGGCTGTTGCCGTCGCCCGCGTGGGCCAGGACGCCGATGGTGAGGCCGTTGCGGTCGGCGACGGCGGCCACGCCCTTCAGCAGGTCCGCCAGTCGGCTGCGGGGCACGCAGACGTCGTCGATCATGGTGGTGCCCTTCACCCGGTCCAGCGCGACGAGCGCGGAGCGGCGGGCGGCCAGCAGCAGTTCGGACTCGGCGGCGTCCTCGGCGGGGACGACCTCGGTGGCGCCTGCGGCCTTGCACAGTCCGGCGACGGCGGCGAGGTCGGCGGCGGCGTCCGGGGTGTCGAACCCGGCGAGGAGCAGCGCCTCGGTGGTCTCGGGCAGCCCCATGCGGGTGAGGTCGTTGACGGCCCGCAGCGTGGTGCGGTCCATCAGCTCCAGCAGCGCGGGCGTGTGCGCCGGGACACCGCCGTCGCCGCCGCCGTCATCGCCGCCCATGATGCGGCAGACGGCGTCGCAGGCGGCCTCCACCGTGGGGAACTCGGCGGCCAGGGCGAGGGAGCGCGGCGGCTCGGGCCGCAGGGCCAGCACCGCGCGCACGACGACGCCGAGGCTGCCCTCGGAGCCGACGAACAGCCGGGTCAGGTCGTAGCCGGCGACGCCCTTGGCGGTGCGGCGCCCGGTGGACAGCAGCCGCCCGTCGGCGAGGACGACGTCCAGTCCGAGGACGTACTCGGCGGTGACCCCGTACTTGACGCAGCACAGCCCTCCGGAGGCCGTGCCGATGTTGCCGCCGATCGTGCACTCCTCCCAGCTGGAGGGGTCCGGCGGGTAGCTGAGGCCGTGGGCGGCCACGGCCCGCGAGAGGTCCGCGTTGACGACGCCGGGCTCGACGACCGCGAGCCGGTCGACGGGGCTGATCTCCAGGATGCGGTCCATCTTCACCAGCGACAGCACGATGCAGCCGTCGGAGGCGTTCGCGCCGCCCGAGAGGCCCGTGCGGGCCCCCTGCGGCACGACGGGGGTGCGGGTGGCCGTCGCCGTCCGCAGCACGTGCTGCACCTGCTCCACGGTGCGGGGCAGCACGACGACGCCGGGGGTGCCGGCGGGGCAGAACCCGGCCTGGTCCCGGGCGTAGCCGGCCATCACGTCGGGGTCGGTGAGGACGGCCTCGGCGGGCAGTCCCTGCCGGAGTTGCTCGATCACCACGCCTGCGCCTGCGCCCATGGGTCTCAGCCTGCCAGCCGCGCGGTGCCCCGGCAACGGCCGTGCGCCGGACGGGAGCTGGTGGCGTCCGTCGGGCGCACGGCCGGGCCGTGCGGCGGCTCAGAGGTTGCCGCGGCGGTCCTGCTCGCGCTCGATCGCCTCGAACAGGGCCTTGAAGTTGCCCTTGCCGAAGCCCATGGACCCGTGCCGCTCGATCATCTCGAAGAAGACGGTCGGGCGGTCCTGGACGGGCTTGGTGAAGATCTGGAGCAGGTAGCCGTCCTCGTCGCGGTCGGCCAGGATCTTCAGCTCGCGCAGCTCGTCGATGGGCACGCGGGTGTCGCCGACCCACTCGCCGAGCGTGTCGTAGTACGTGTCCGGCACGTTGAGGAACTCCACGCCCGCCGCGCGCATCGTGCGCACGGTGGAGACGATGTCGTTGGTGGCGAGGGCGATGTGCTGGACGCCGGGGCCGCCGTAGAACTCCAGGTACTCGTCGATCTGCGACTTCTTCTTCGCGATCGCCGGCTCGTTGATGGGGAACTTCACCTTCTTGGTGCCGTCCGCGACGACCTTGGACATGAGCGCCGAGTACTCGGTCGCGATGTCGTCGCCGACGAACTCCTTCATGTTGGTGAAGCCCATGACCTTGTTGTAGAAGGTCACCCACTCGTTCATCTTGCCGAGCTCGACGTTGCCGACGCAGTGGTCGACGGCCTGGAAGGTGCGCTTCGCGGGGGGCTCGACGATCGGCTGCGCGGCGGTGAAGCCGGGCAGGTAGGGGCCGTCGTAGCCGGAACGGTCCACCAGGGTGTGGCGGGTCTGGCCGTAGGTGGCGATGGCGGCGAGGACGACGGTGCCGTGCTCGTCCTTCACCTCGTACGGCTCGGTGAGCCCGGTGGCGCCGTGCTCGACGGCGTACGCGTACGCCGCGCGGGCGTCCGGCACCTCGATGGCCAGGTCCACCACACCGTCGCCGTGTTCGGCCACGTGCTCGGCGAGGAACCGGCCGTGCTCGGTGACCGGCTTGATGACCGAGGTCAGCACGAACCGCGCCGCACCGGACTCCAGCACGTAACTGGCCGTCTCGCGGCTGCCGTTCTCCGGACCGGAGTAGGCGACCAGGCGCATGCCGAAGGCCGTGGAGTAGTAGTGGGCCGCCTGCTTGGCGTTGCCGACGGCGAACACGACCGCGTCCATTCCCTTGACCGGGAAGGGGTCGTCCTGCCGGGAGGTCTGGGCGTTCTGAAGGGTCTCAGTCATGTGCGCAGGGTCTCGCCGTTCCACAGGATGCGCAATAGTTCGACCTGATGCTGAACAATGTGTGCAGCGGCATGGCGGAAGCACCGGGCGATCTGTACACAATGACCACGGAGGTGCGCGCATGAGCGTGGACGAGCTGGACGGCAGGCTGCTGGAACTCCTCGCGGCGGAGCCCCGCATCGGGGTGCTGGAGGCGTCCCGCAGGCTCGGCGTGGCCCGCGGCACGGTGCAGGCCCGCCTGGACCGGCTGCAGAGCTCCGGCGTCATCCGGGGGTTCGGCCCCGACGTGGACCCGGCCGCCCTCGGCTACCCCGTGACGGCGTTCGCCACCCTGGAGATCAAGCAGGGCCAGGGGGCGGACGTGCGCGCCCATCTGGCCACCGTGCCGGAGGTGCTGGAGCTGCACACCATCACCGGCCACGGGGACATGCTCTGCCGCCTGGTGGCCCGCTCCAACGCCGACCTCCAGCGGGTCATCGACCGCGTGGTCGGGTTCGCGGGCATCGTGCGCGCCTCGACGGCGATCGTCATGGAGAACCCCGTGCCGCTGCGGATCGTGCCCCTCGTGCGCAAGGCGTCCGGCCTCGCGGACCGCAGCGGTACCTGACGGGCGTGGGACTCGGGGCGCGGAACGGCCCGCAGGTCGGCGGCGGAGCGGCTCAGCAGGTGGGTGTCGGGCGGTCCGCCCGGAGGTCGGCCAGCGCGTCCAGGGCGTCGTCGAGCGTGCCGACCGGGATCAGCCGCAGCCCCGGCGGGGCCTCGGCGGCCGCGGCCGCGCACTCGGCGCGCGGTACGAGGAAGACGGTCGCCCCGTCACGCCGGGCGGCCTGCGTCTTGAGCGGAACGCCGCCGACCGGGCCGACACGTCCGGAGGCGGCGATCGTCCCGGTGCCCGCGACGGTACGGCCGCCGGTCAGGCTGCCGTCGCCGTCGAGCGTGTCCACGATGCCGAGGGCGAAGAGCAGTCCCGCGCTCGGCCCGCCGATCTCGTCGAGCCGCACGGTGACCCGCACGTCCTCGCCGTCGAGCCCGAGTTCGTCCAGTGCCGCCCGCACGGCGGCCTGCTGGGAGTCGGCCATCCGCTCGTCGTTGTAGTCGCGGATCTCCTCGGGCGAGTCGCCGACGGGGTAGACCACCTCGCGCGGCATGACCGCCCGGTCGTGCGCGAACCACCCGGAGAGCACGTCGCCGATCCGCACGGTGGCGTCCGGGCCGGTGGCCGCGATGGTGGTCATCAGCAGCTCGCCCTCCGGGTCCTCGTCCGCGTCGCCACCGCGCACGGTGATCACCCGCTCGCCCCGGTACTCCCCGAGGACGTCGGCGGTGACGCCCGGCTGGACGAGGGTGTACGGCAGGGGGACGAGGGCGGCGGCGACGACGAGAGCGGCCAGCACGAGGCCGCAGGCGGCCAGCACCGGACGACGGCGGGCGGCGAGAGCAGACATCACCCGTGCAATCTATGCGGTGCGTCGGGCGGCGGCCGAACCGCCCGGGCGGCCCCCGGGTGCGGCCCCCGGGTGCGGCCCCACAGGCGCGGGGCGCCGTGCTCAGCGCAGGGCGTCCGCGACCTCCTGGGCGGCGGCCACGACGCGGTCGCCGACCTTCTCCGGCACCGAGTCGGACAGCATCACCACGCCGACGCTGCCCTCGATCCCCGCCACCCCGAGCAGCGGCGCGGCGGCCCCGCTCGCACCGGCCTCCAACTCCCCGTGCGTCAGCACGTAGGAGGCCGCCGGGTCCGCGTCGGGGTGACGGCCGGCGAGGATGGCACGCCCGGCGGCGCCCCGGTCGAGCGGATGCCGGAAGCCCGGCCGGTAGGCGACGTGGTAGTCGGTCCAGCTCGGTTCGACGACGGCGACGGCGAGCGCGTCGCTGCCGTCGACCAGCGTGAGGTGGGCGGTGGCGCCGACCTCCTCGGCCAGGGAGCGCAGCGACGGCAGGGCCGCCTCCCGCACCAGGGGGTGCACTTGACGGCCGAGGCCCAGGACGCCGAGCCCGACCCGGGCCCGGCCACCGAGGTCCCGGCGGATGAGGGAGTGCTGCTCCAGCGTGGCGAGCAGCCGGTAGATCACGGTCCGGTTGACGCCGAGCTTGTGGGACAGCTCGGTCACGGTCAGCCCGTGATCGGTGTCGGCGAGAAGTTTCAGGACTCTGAGTCCCCGGTCGAGCGTCTGAGAGGTCTCCGCGGTCACGACGCCCCCTTTTCGGGTCAGTGCCGGCGGCGTCCACCCTGCGCACGGATGCGTTGTGCGTCACTGCCCAGGTCCCGTGGGCAGCGAAGAGGGGAGGCCACCGGTCGCGCTGGCAAGGGCCGCACCGGCTGCGCTCCGAGGCGGCGCTGCCACGGGGCGTGTGCGTGTCCGAAACTTAGCGACCCGATCCGCTCACCGGAAGACTTCGTCCAGAATCCGGGCACCAGGGGGTCGAGAGTGGCCCCCTTTTTACGCTCCATGTCCGAAAGGTGTCGTCGGCTGTTCATCCGTGTCCGGATGCCGTCGTGGGCGGTCACCGCCGAGACGGTCACCGCATCCGCGTGGCCCACTCCCGCACCTTGGTGATGCGCTGGGTCAGCTGCCCCGCCGTCGCCTCGGCGGTCGGCGGCCCGCCGCACAGCCGCCGCAGCTCCGTGTGGATCACGCCGTGCGGCTTGCCGCTCTGGTGGGAGTAGGCGCCGACGAGGGAGTTGAGCTGCTTGCGCAGCTCCAGCAGCTCCTTGTGCGTGACGACGGGACGGCGCTCGGCGGGCACCTCCAGCAGGTCCGCCTCCTCGTCGGGACGCCTGCGGCTGTGCGCGATCTGCCGCGCCTGCCGCTTCTGCAGGAGCATCTGCACCTGGTCCGGCTCCAGCAGGCCGGGGATGCCCAGGTAGTCCTGCTCCTCCTCGCTGCCGGGGTGGGCCTGCATGCCGAACTCGGCGCCGTCGTACATGACCCGGTCGAAGACGGCGTCCGACTCCAGCGCCTCGAAGGGCAGCAGGTCCTGCTCGCCGGTCTCTTCGTCCTGCTCCCGCTCGGCCTCCTTCAGCAGGTCGGCCTCCTCCGCGTACGGGTCCTCGTCCCCGCCCTTCTTCGGCTTGTCCAGGACGTGGTCGCGCTCGACCTCCATCTCGTGCGCGAAACCGAGCAGCATGGGGATCGTCGGGAGGAACACGGACGCGGTCTCACCGCGCCGCCGGGACCGCACGAAACGCCCCACGGCCTGTGCGAAGAACAGCGGCGTGGAGATCGTCGTCGCGTACACCCCGACCGCCAGCCGGGGGACGTCCACGCCCTCGGACACCATGCGGACGGCGACCATCCAGCGGTCGTCGGAGTGGCTGAAGTCCTCGATGCGCTGCGACGCCCCGGAGTCGTCGGAGAGCACGAGCGTCGCGGAGGTGCCGGTGATCTCCCGGATGAGCTTGGCGTAGGCGCGGGCGGAGTCCTGGTCGCTGGCGATCACCAGCCCGCCGGCGTCCGGGATGGCCTTGCGCACTTCGCTCAGCCGCCGGTCGGCGGCGCCGAGCACGCTCGGCATCCACTCCCCGCGTGGGTCCAGCGCCGTGCGCCACGCCTGGGAGACGGCGTCCTTCGTCATCGGCTCGCCCAGCCGCGCGGCGACCTCGTCCCCGGCCTTGGTGCGCCAGCGCATGTTGCCGCTGTAGGAGAGGAAGATGACGGGCCGCACGACGCCGTCGGCCAGCGCGTTGCCGTAGCCGTAGGTGTAGTCGGCCACGGAGCGGCGGATGCCCGCGTTGTCCTCCGCGTACTCCACGAACGGGATCGGGTTCGTGTCGGAGCGGAACGGCGTACCGGTCAGCGCCAGCCGCTTCGTCGCCGGCTCGAAGGCCTCGAAGACGGCCTCGCCCCAGGACTTGCTGTCGCCCGCGTGGTGGATCTCGTCCAGGATCACCAGGGTCTTGCGCTGCTCGCAGCGGTTGCGGTGCAGCATGGGCCGCACGCCGACGCCCGCGTACGTCACCGCGACGCCGTGGTACTCCCTGCCGACCGGACCCGCGCTGTACTCCGGGTCCAGCTTGATGCCTACCCGGGCGGCGGCCTCCGCCCACTGCTTCTTCAGGTGCTCGGTCGGCGCGACGACGGTCACCTGCTGCACGACGTGGTGGTGCAGCAGCCAGGACGCCAGCGTCAGCGCGAACGTCGTCTTACCGGCGCCCGGTGTGGCGACGGCCAGGAAGTCCCGGGGCTGCGCGGTGAGATAGCGGTCCATCGCACCCTGCTGCCAGGCGCGCAGCTTGCCCGCGGTGCCCCACGGGGCCCGACCGGGGAAGGCCGGGGAGAGGTGGTGTGAGGTGGTAGTCACGGTCTCCGTGCGGTGGGGTCGACGCCAGGACCGCGCCAGCCTACCTGGACCCGCACCCCACCCGACCGCCACCCGGCGGTCGGCCACGGGTGTCCACCGGGCCCCCTACTCCGTCACCACGGCGGAGGGGCGGATGGGGAGGCGGTTGACGGGACGCCCGGTGGCGGCGCGGACGGCGGAGGCGATGGCGGCGGGCGCCACGACCAGGGGCACCGCGCTGACGGACTTCGCCCCGAAGGGCGCCACCACGTCGCGCTCCTCGACGAGTTCGACGATCCGCAGGTCCGGCGCGTCGAGTGCCGTGGGCAGGGCGTACCCGGTGAAGTCGGGGTGGCGGACGACGCCACGGGCGACCCGCAGGTGCTCGGTGAGGGCCGCGCCGACGCCCTGGGTGAGGCCCGCCTCGATGCGGGCGCGGCACTGCGCCGGGTTGAGCACCCGGCCGACGTCCTGGGCGATCGCCAGCTCCACGACGCGGACGGAGCCCAGCTCGACGTCCACGTCGACGACGGCCCGGACGGCGGCGAAGGCCAGGCCGACGAAGGCGTCGCCCTGCCCGGTGTCGTCCAGCGGCTCCGTCGGGTGCGGGCGGCACTGGGCCGTGGCCCACAGCTCCTTGCCCTCCAGCGCCTCGGCGACCGTCGTGGACAGGACGCCGTCGTAGGAGGTGATCTTGCCGTCCGCGATGGACAGCAGCTCCGTGGACATGCCGAAGTTCGCGGCCAGCGGCTGGAGCAGCTGGGTGCGGACCATCTTGGCCGCCCGTTCCACCGCACCGGCCGACACCCAGGTGTGCCGGCCCCGGGCGCCGGGCCCGGCCGGGGGCTGGTCGGTGTCGACGGGGGCGACGTGGACCTCCTCGACGCCCAGCACCTCCTGGACGACCTGCCGGGCCAGCGTCGTGAAGCCCTGCCCGGTCTCGACGGCGGCGCACAGCACGGTCGCGACGGGGCCGTCCACCTTCACCGTCGCCGTGGCGACCTCGTCCGTGCCCTCGGCGCCGAGCAGGTGGACCATGCCGACGGCGTGCCCGACACCGCGCCGGACGGCGCCGGGCTCCCCCGCGCCCTCGGGGCCGCCGGGCAGGAGCCACTGGTCCTCGGGGCAGTCCTCGGGGAGCGCGGGCAGCGGCGCCTCGCGGACGCCGCGCAGCAGCTCGGCGACGGGCGCGGGGCAGGTGACGGCCTGCCCGGTCGGCAGGAGGTCGCCGGTGGCCATGACGTTGCGGGCGCGCAGCTCCGCCGGGTCCATGCCGAGCGCCTTGGCGAGCTTGTCCATCTGGCCCTCGTAGGCCGCGCAGACCTGGAGGGCGCCCTCCCCGCGCACGTGCCCGGAGGGCGGGTTGTTGGTGCGCACGGCCCAGCCGTCGATCGTCGCGTGCGGGACGACGTAGGGGCCGGCGGCGAAGGAGACGGCGGCGGCCAGCGCCTCGTGGGAGCCGTCGGCGTAGGCGCCGGCGTCCATGAGGATCTGCGCCTCGACCTTGACGAGCTTGCCCGCGCCGTCCGCGTGGTGCCGGTAGCGCAGCAGCGTGGGGTGCCGGTGGGGGTGACCGAGGAAGGACTCCTCGCGCCCGGCGGCGAGCTTGACGGGGCAGCCGGTGCGGATGGCCAGCAGCCCCAGCGGGATCTGGACGCTCAGGTCCTCGCGGTCGGCCATCGCCCCGGGCACGCCGGTGACGACGACTTTGACCTGCTCGGGCGGGAGCCCGCAGCAGGCGGCGACGCGGTCGCGGTCGGTGTGCGGGTCGGTGGAGGCGGTGTAGAGCTCCACGCCGCCGTCCACGCGCGGCACGGCGAGCCCGGCCTCGGCACCGATGGGCGCCGGGTCCTGGCGGCCGACGCGGTAGAGCCCCTCCACGACGACGTCGCCGGTGGCATCGGCGTCGCCGTAGCGCAGCGGCAGGTGGCGCACCACGTTGCCGTCGGGGTGCAGCGGTTCGGCCTCGAAGGCCTTCTCCGGATCGGTGACGGGCTCCAGGACCTCGTACTCGACGGCGATGGCCGCGACGGCCAGCCGCGCGGTGTCCGGATGGTCGGCGGCGACGGCGGCGACGGCCTCGCCGTAGTGCCGCACCAGGTCGCGGGCGAAGGCGGGACGGTCGGCGACGCCGCGTCCGTGGTTGGCGTCGCCGGGCACGTCGGCGTGGGTGACGACGGCCCGCACACCGGGCATGGCCTCGGCCTGCCCGGTGTCGATGGAGACGATCCGGGCGTGCGGGTGCGGGGCCCGCAGGACGGCCGCCCACAGCAGGCCCTCGGCCCACAGGTCGGCCGCGTAGGCGTAGGTGCCCTGCGCCTTGGCGAGCGCGTCGGTGGGCAGGACGGACGCGCCGATGCCGTGCGGTGCCGGTTCGGCGTGCGGGCGGGCGGACGGCAGCGGAGTGCCCCCGGCCGGGGTCGCCGTCACCGCGTCGCTGGACGTCACTGCGGGTCTCCCTCGTCACTGGGCCCGGCCTGCTGCGGGATGCGGGGGGCACCGCCGGTGTCCTCGACGGACCCGCCCCGGTCCTCGGGCTGCGGACGGGAGCGGGCCGCACGCTCGGCGGCGACCTCGCGGACGGCGTCGACGACGCCCCGGTAGCCGGTGCAGCGGCACAGGTTGCCGCACAGGGCGGTGCGGATCTGCAGGTCGGTGGGGGCGTGGTTGCCCTCCAGCAGGTCGTGCGCCGTCATGGCCATGCCGGGCACGCAGAACCCGCACTGCACGCCGGACCGCTCGGCGAGGGCGCGCTGCACGTCGGAGGGGACGCCGTCGCGGCTCAGCCCCTCGACGGTGCGGATCTCGCATCCGGCGGCGGTCGCGGCGGGCACCAGGCAGGAGGCGACGAGCCGTCCGTCGACCTGCACGGAGCAGGCGCCGCACTCGCCCTGGGAGCAGCCGTCCTTGGCCCCGGCCAGGCCGAGGCGTTCCCGCAGGACGTAGAGCAGGGACTCACCGAGCCACACGTCGGCGACGTGCCGCTCCGTGCCGTTGACGTGCAGCGTGTACGAGACGAGCGGGTGCTCGTCGTCCTCGGCCGGGGGTGCGGCGGCGGGCGGCTCCTCGGCGGGCTCCGGCGGGGGCGCCGCCGTGGCCCCGGAGGGCCGACCCGGCTCGGACGCCGCGTCGGGGGCGGCCGGCGCGGCCGCGTCCGGGGCCGGTGACGGGTGGGGGACGAAGGCGGGCGGCTCGGCGGCGGGGAACGGTTCCGTGGCGTGGGGTCCGGCGGGGAACGCCGTGGTGTCCCACGTCTCGGTGCCGTACGGCTCGGCTCCGCCCGGTGCCGGGGCGGCCCACGGCTGCTCGGGGGGCTCGGCGGCGCCGGTGTCGGCGTGCATTCGGCCCTCGTGGGAACCGGCCAGCGCGGCGGCGGCGCCCTGACCGAGCGCGGCCGAGGCGGCGGCCGGGCCGTCGCCGGGCCCGCCCTCGGCGGACGGGTCGGCGACGGCCGGGGCGAACGGCAGGGTCCAGGTACCGGTGTCCGTCGGGTCCGTGGTGGCCGCGGGGGTGGGCGGCGGGATGACCGGCGGCTCCCAGCCCTGCCCGGTGCCGGGGGCGGCCAGCGGCGTGCGGCCGTCGTGGCCGGGGCCGGGCGGGCCGTCCTCCGTCACCTGCGGCGGGAGCTGGATGAACGCGGTGGCGTCGGCGTCGTACTCGCCCCCCCAGCCGCCCTGCGGAGGCGCGGACGCGTCGGGGTGGGCGGACGGCGCGTGCGGGTCGTTGGTCATGCGAGCGCCCTCCCGAGTGCTCGGCGGGCCAGCGCGGCCACGGTGCGGCGCAGTTGGAGGACGGCCGGCGGCAGGGCGGGCGTCTCCCCGTCGTCCGGGCCGGGGGCGGGGTCGGGGATGCAGGCCATCGCCACGTAGTCGCCGAAGGCCCGCAGGGCCTCGGGGGCGAGGGCGACTTCGCCCCGGACCCGGACCATGGACCAGTCGATGAGCGAGGCCACCCACTGCTCGGCCTCCAGTGGGCGCAGCGGCATGGGGGCGACGGCACCGACGGCGCAGCGCACGCCCCGCCGGGCGGGGTCGAGGACGACGGCGGCGGAGGCGAGGGCGCGGCTCGGGCCGGTGCGGCCGGTGGCCTTGAGGAACGTCTGCGGGGCGTGCAGCAGCGGCACCCGGATGTGGCCGACGACCTCGCCGGGGTTGAGCAGCTCGCGGCCGCTCAGGAGGTGGCTGACCGGCGTCTCGCGCCGGGCACCGCCGGGGCCGGCGACCACGAGGACGGCCTCCAGGGCGGCCAGGACGGGGAGGGTGTCGCCGGTGGGGGCCGCGCTGACGATGTTGCCGCCGAGGGTTCCGGCGTTGCGGGTCTGCGGCGGACCGGCGGCACGGGCGGCGGCGGCGAGGGCGGGGAAGAGGGCGGCGAAGTCGGGGCGGCCCATGCGGGCGTGGGTGAGTCCGGCGCCGAGGAGGCCGTGCCCGTCCTGGTACTCCCAGCTGCGGATCTCGCTGATCCGGCCGAGGCCGACGAGGGCCGCGGGGCGCAGCCGCCCGGCGTTGACGTCCACCATCAGGTCGGTGCCGCCGGCGACGGGCACGGCCGCGGGCATGGCGGTGAGTGCCGCCACGGCCTCGTCCAGCGTCGTCGGCAGGGTGACGGACCGCGTCACCCCGGGATCGTGTGGCGCATGCGGTGCGTGCGTGCTCAACCCAGCTGCCCCTTCCCCGGTCTCCCGGATGCCCAGCCGTACCGTACGTGCTCACGGGGCGGACGTGGCAACTCTGGCACATGTCTTGACGCCGGAGGAGTGCAGGTCCATGACGGAATGGTGTCTTCCGCTCGGCGCGGACGGGAGGGCCGGGGCTCGACGACCCGAGGCCGGTGAATCGTTCCTGCGAGGACGCGCACGGATCGGGGCTGCACGTCCCCACGCTCGCACGGACGGCGCGCCCCGGCGCCGGGCGCTGCGCGACTCTCACACGATCGGGGACCCGGCGTCGCTCACGCGTGCGAACGCCGCCGCCCGCAGCGTGCGCCCCGGGGGGCGAGGCGGAGCCCGGACCGGCCGCGCGGCGGCCGGTCCGGGCCGCAGGTCACTTCCGGCCGGCGTCCTTGCCGTCCTTGCCGCCCTTGCCGTTCTTGTCGCCGCCGCTGGTCATGGACTCGTAGATCTCCTTGCACAGCGGGCAGACCGGGTACTTCTTCGGATCGCGTCCGGGCACCCACACCTTGCCGCACAGCGCGACGACGGGCGTGCCGTCCATCGCGCTCGCCATGATCTTGTCCTTCTGGACATAGTGGGCGTAGCGCTCGTGGTCGCCATCACCGTGGGACACCTGGGGCGTCGGCTCGACCAGCGTTCCGGTACCCGTGCCGCGCTCGGGCCCGGGCTCAAGAGGAGTGCTCATGGCTCCCAAGGGTACCGACCCGTCCGGGGTGCGGAACGGCTCTCAGTTGAGCGACGGGTCGTCCGGATATGTGGCGACGAAGGCCAACTCGCCGCGCTGCCGCCGGAGCACCGCGCGCCACAGGCGCTCCGGGTCGGGCGAGGAGACGTCGCCGGGCTCGGAGTCCACGACGTACCAGGCGCCCTCCTCCACCTCGTCCTCCAGCTGACCCGGGCCCCAGCCCGCGTACCCGGCGAAGATGCGCAGGAAGCCCAGCTCGGCGGCGAGGACCTCCGGCGGCGCGTCCAGGTCCACCAGACCGATCGCCCCGTGCACGCGCCGCCAGCCGAGTGGTCCCTCGCCGCCGGGGATGAGCGCGACGCCCAGCGCGGCGTCCAGCGAGACCGGACCGCCCTGGAAGACGACCCCGGGGGCGCCCGCGAGCTCCGCCCACGCCTGAAGGATGTCGCCCACGCCGACGGGTGTGGGGCGGTTGAGCACGACACCCAGGGAGCCGCCCCGGTCGTGGTCGAGGAGGAGCACGACGGCACGCTCGAAGTTCGGATCGGTCAGTGCCGGAGTGGCGACCAGCAGCCGTCCGGTGAGCGAGGACACCTCGGAGGACATGGGCCCATGATTCCGTACGCGGCGCACCGCGGTCCACGCGCTCCGGCGGGTACGCGACCGGTGGTGTTTCTCCAGGTGACGGCGCACGGGCGCGCGGGCGGGCCGCGCGTCGGCGCCCGGCCCGCCCGGGGCGGGGCACGCGGCGCCCGGCCCGGCCCGGGCGCGCGGGGCCGCGCGGGACCTCCGTGGCCCGGCCGACCGGCGGCTACCATTCCCCCTGTCTCCCGCCCACTTGTTCGTCCCCCGCCCAGTTTGTAGAGATCGCGAGTTACATGACCGGCAACGAAGACGTCCTGCTCGTCCACGGCGGCACCCCGCTGGAGGGTGAGATCCGGGTCCGCGGCGCGAAGAACCTCGTGCCCAAGGCGATGGTCGCGGCCCTCCTCGGCGGCGAACCGAGCCGTCTGCGCAACGTCCCCGACATTCGTGACGTGCGGGTCGTCCGGGGACTGCTGGAACTGCACGGGGTGACGGTGCGCACCGGCTCGGAGGCCGGTGAGCTGGTGCTCGACCCGTCGAACGTGGAGAGCGCCGACGTCGCCGACATCGACGCCCACGCCGGTTCCTCGCGCATCCCCATCCTGTTCTGCGGTCCGCTGCTGCACCGGCTGGGCCACGCGTTCATCCCGGGCCTGGGCGGCTGCGACATCGGCGGTCGGCCGATCGACTTCCACTTCGACGTGCTGCGCCAGTTCGGCGCCACGATCGAGAAGCGCCCCGAGGGCCAGTACCTGGAGGCCCCGCAGCGGCTGCGCGGCACGAAGATCAAACTGCCGTACCCCTCGGTGGGCACCACCGAGCAGGTCCTGCTCACGGCCGTCCTCGCCGAGGGCGTGACGGAGCTGTCGAACGCCGCCGTCGAGCCGGAGATCGAGGACCTCATCTGCGTCCTGCAGAAGATGGGCGCGATCATCTCGCTCGACACCGACCGCACGATCCGCATCACCGGTGTGGACCGGCTCGGCGGCTACCAGCACCGGGCCCTGCCCGACCGGCTGGAGGCCGCGTCCTGGGCCTGCGCCGCGCTGGCGACCGAGGGCAGCGTGTACGTGCACGGCGCGAGCCAGCGCGAGATGCTGACGTTCCTCAACACCTACCGGAGGGTGGGCGGGGCCTTCGCCGTGGAGGACGACGGCATCCGGTTCTGGCACCCCGGCGGCCCGCTGAAGGCGATCGCGCTGGAGACGGACGTCCACCCGGGGTTCCAGACGGACTGGCAGCAGCCGCTCGTCGTGGCCCTCACCCAGGCGTCGGGGCTGTCGATCGTGCACGAGACGGTGTACGAGTCGCGGCTCGGCTTCACCGAGGCCCTGAACCAGATGGGCGCGCACATCCAGCTCTACCGGGAGTGCCTGGGCGGCACGCCGTGCCGCTTCGGGCAGCGCAACTTCCTGCACTCGGCCGTGGTGTCGGGCCCGACGAAACTCCAGGCCGCGGAGCTGGTGATCCCGGACCTGCGGGGCGGGTTCTCCTACCTCATCGCGGCCCTGGCGGCCCAGGGGACGTCCCGGGTGCACGGTATCGAGCTCATCAACCGGGGCTACGAGAACTTCATGGAGAAGCTGCCCGGCCTCGGCGCGAAGGTCGAGACGGCGTAGCGCGGCCGCGCACACGGCGAGGGGCGGCCGCCCCGGCCTCGCAGGCCGGGGCGGCCGCCCCTGGTTGCCGTGGGTTACTTGCCCTTGGCGGCTTCCTTCAGCTTCGAGCCCGCGGACACCTTGACGCTGTAGCCGGCCGGGATCTGGATGGGGTCACCGGTCTGCGGGTTGCGGGCGGTGCGAGCGGCACGGTGGGTGCGCTCAAAGGTGAGGAAACCCGGGATGGTGACCTTCTCGTCGCCCTTCGCGACGACCTCGCCGACGGTCTCGGCGAAGGCGGCCAGAACGGCGTCGGCGTCCTTGCGGGTCACCTCGGCGCGGTCGGCCAGGGCGGCCACCAGCTCAGTGCGGTTCATGTGTGTTACTCCCGTGTTCTTCTTGCCGTTGAGGCGTGAGACGAAGCCGATGCTGCCAGGGCCCTCGGACAGTGCCGCGACCCGGGGTCTGCTCCCAGACCCTCGCGCCCGGCACGCATCCTGCCCGCACCAGTGGCGGGAAAGCCAATCCGGGGCCGTCGCGTCACACGAAAAGCTCCGCCGTCCCGTCGCGCTGACGTTCCGCAGGCTTTGTCCGCCCGCAACCCTACGGGTGCGGTACCGCCCGTCATCCCGCGACGCGCCGTTCCCCCGCGCCGCAGGGCGCCCCGACGCCCCGGGGTGAACCCCGTGCGGGGTTCACCCGGACGCGGGGCACCGCCCCCCCCCGGACGGCCCGCGGCCGTCCGGGCCAGCCCGCCGGCCCGCGGCCGTCCGGGTCAGATCGCCGGCGCCGCCTTCGCGGCCTCCCGGACGGCGTCCGCCACCGCGCCGGAGACCTTCTCGTTGAAGACGCTCGGAATGATGTAGTTCGCGTTCAGCTCGTCCTCGCCCACGACGTCGGCCAGGGCGCGGGCCGCCGCCAGCATCATCCCGTCGGTCACGGTGTGGGACTGGGCGTCCAGCAGACCCCGGAAGACGCCGGGGAAGACGAGGACGTTGTTGATCTGGTTGGGGAAGTCGGAGCGGCCGGTGGCCACGACGGCGGCGGTCCGGCGCGCCACGGCCGGGTCGATCTCCGGGTCCGGGTTGGCGAGCGCGAAGACGATGGCGCCCTCGGCCATCGCCGCGACGTCCTCGGCGGAGAGCACGTCGGGGGCCGAGACGCCGATGAAGACGTCCGCGCCCGCCACGGCCTCCTTGAGCGTGCCGGTGACGCCCTCGGGGTTGGTGTTGTCGGCGATCCAGCGCAGCGCGGTGCCGCCGTCGGCCCCCTTGAGGTCGTCGCGCTCGCAGTGCACGACGCCGTTGATGTCGCACACGACGGCGTGCTTGACGCCGGCCGCCATGAGCAGCTTCAGGATGGCGGTGCCGGCGGCCCCGGCGCCGGACATGACCACCCGCACGTCGCCGATCGCCTTGCCGACGACGCGCAGCGCGTTGTGCAGTGAGGCGAGCACGACGATGGCGGTGCCGTGCTGGTCGTCGTGGAAGACGGGGATGTCCAGGGCCTCGCGCAGCCGGGCCTCGATCTCGAAGCAGCGGGGGGCCGAGATGTCCTCCAGGTTGATGCCCGCGAAGCCGGGGGCGATGGCCTTGACGATCGCGACGATGGCGTCGGTGTCCTGGGTGTCCAGGCACAGCGGCCAGGCGTCGATCCCGGCGAACCGCTTGAAGAGGGCGGCCTTGCCCTCCATGACGGGCAGCGCCGCCTGCGGGCCGATGTTGCCCAGACCCAGGACGGCCGAGCCGTCGGTGACGACGGCGACGCTGTTGCGCTTGATCGTCAGCCGCCGGGCGTCCTCGGGGTTCTCCGCGATCTGCGTGCAGACGCGGGCGACACCGGGGGTGTAGATCATCGAGAGGTCGTCGCGATTGCGAATGGGGTGCTTGGACGACATCTCGATCTTGCCGCCGAGGTGCATGAGGAACGTGCGGTCGGAGACCTTGCCGAGCGTGACGCCGTCGATCTCACCGAGCTTGTCCACGATGCGTGCGGCGTGGTCGGTCGAGGTCGCGGCGACCGTGACGTCGATGCGCAGCCGCTCGTGGCCGGACGCGGTGACGTCAAGGGCGGTGACGTGACCTCCGGACGACTCCACGACGGTGGTGATCTGACTGACCGCCGAGCCGCCGACCGGAACCTCCAGCCGGACGGTCATCGAGTAGGAGACGCTGGGCGCCGTTGCCATGCCGACTTCCTCTGCTTTCCCTCATACGCTTCGCGGGTGCGCGTTTGCCTCCGAATCGTCGCACCTACCTCCGGGTATGCGGTAAGCGGACCTTGATTCGGAAATATTATTCCACGATACGAGAGGAAGTGTGCCGACGGAAGCCCCTCCCCCGCACCGCTTCCGTTCGGGGCCTTCCGTGACCGGGTGCACAACCGGCCTTGCCCACAAGGGAATCCCGTTTGTTAGCCTGGACGTGGCGTCGGCCCGATCCATGCCCCCGGGCCCAACCATCGTCGCTACGAGCGACCACTTGCCGCGAGGCGAGCTGGCGGGTCGGCGCCACCTGACCGCGCACGTGAGGCGGGCCCCCACGGGGCCCGCCTCACGTCGTTCCGCGCCTCCCGGACCGAAGCCGCCGCTACTCCCGCAGCAGGTCCGGCACCCCGTCCGCGTCCGGCAGGTCACGCTCGCCGGAGAGGATCGTCAGCCGCTGCGTGGCCCGGGTGAGGGCGACGTAGAGCACCCGCAGCCCGGCCGGGGACTCGTCGGCGATCTCGGCCGGCGTCACGACGAGCGTCGCGTCGTACTCCAGCCCCTTCGCCTCCAGGCTGCCGAGCGCGACGACCCGGTCGCCGAGGCCGGCCAGCCAGCGGCCCGCCCGCTCCCGCGCGGCCATGGGGACGACCACGCCGACCGTGCCCTCCACCTCGTCGAGCAGCCGCCCCGCCTCCCGGCGCACCGCGTCGCCGAGGCCGCCGGGACGACCGCCGGAGCCGCCGGAGCCGCCGACGACGGCGAAGCGGGGCACGAGGCCGGTGGAGCGCACCGCCTTCGGCGGTTGCGTGCCCGGCATGGCCAGGGCCAGGACGCGCGAGGCCAGCTCGGCGATCTCCGACGGGTTGCGGTAGTTGACGGTCAGCTCGAACCGCCGCCGGGGGCGCGTGCCGAGGGCCTCCCGCCGCGCCTCGGCCGCGTCGTCCTGGTCCGACCAGGAGGACTGCGCCGGATCGCCGACGACCGTCCACGTCGCCTGCCGTCCGCGCCGGCCCACCATGCGCCACTGCATGGGGGTGAGGTCCTGCGCCTCGTCCACGATGACGTGGGCGTAGTCGCGGCGGTCCTCCCCCGCCCGCTCGGCGCGGGCCGCCCGGCGTGTGGGGTCGCGGTCGGCGGCCGTGGTCAGCTCGGCCAGGCCGGTGAACTGGTCCAGCGGGTCCATCTCCCGCTTCTTCGGCCGCGCCGGGGCGCCGAGGACCTGCTGGAGCTCGTCCAGCAGCGCGACGTCGTGCACGGAGAGCGGCCCCCGCCCGGCGGCGTCCAGCCGGGACAGCGAGCGGGCGAGCCTGCGCACCTCGCGGGGCTGGAGCACCCGGCGCGCCCAGCGGCCGAGCCGCCGCTCGTCACGCAGGGCGGCGAGCACAAGCCGGGGCGTCAGCTCCGGCCACCAGGCGGCCAGGAACTCCTGGAAGGGCTCCTCCTCCGTGACGTCCTCGTCGAACGCCTGCCGCGCCTCGGCGGCCAGCTCCGGGTCGCTGCCCGGCGGGTGACGCACGGGCCCGCCCGCCTTCTCCCACAGCGCGTCGAGCAGCAGCTTGCGGGCGCGGGGGCGCAGCAGGTTCACCGGCGCGGTGCCGCCGAGTGCGGCCGTGCGGACGGCGCGCAGCTCCTCGGCGTCCAGCTCGACGCGGGCGCCGAAGACGACGACCCGCAGTCCGGCCGCCGCCCCGGGCCCGCCGGCCCGCTCCAGCGTGCCCCGCGCGGCGCGGCGCAGCACCTTCGTCATCCGGCCGGAGCCCTTGATCCGTGCGACGTCCATGGGGTCGTGGGCCTCGGCCTCCGCGCCGTCGACGAGGGAGCCGAGCGCCCGGATCGCCACCTGCCCCTCCTCCCCGAGCGAGGGCAGCACGCCCTCGGTGTAGGAGACGAGCAGCGGGGTGGGGCTGACGACGAGGATGCCTCCCGCGTACCGGCGCCGGTCCTGGTAGAGCAGGTAAGCCGCCCGGTGCAGGGCGACGGCCGTCTTGCCCGTGCCCGGTCCGCCCTCCACCTCGGTGACGGACGCGGCCGGGGCCCGGATGACCTCGTCCTGCTCGGCCTGGATGGAGGCGACGATGTCCCGCATGGTGTGGCCGCGGGCGCGGCCGAGCGCGGCCATGAGCGCGCCGTCGCCGACGGCGGGCAGTTCCTCGCCGTCGAGTCGGGCGGTCAGTTCCGGCCGCAGCAGGTCGTCCTCGACGCCGAGGACCCGGCGGCCCCGGGACCGGATGACCCGGCGGCGGACGACGCGGCCCGGGGCGACGGGGGTGGCCCGGTAGAAGGGGGCGGCGGCGGGGGCGCGCCAGTCGATGACGAGCGGGGCGTAGTCGGCGTCGAGCACGCCGATCCGGCCGATGTGCAGCGTCTCGGCGATGTCGGCGGTCAGGTCCGGACGCACGGCCCCCTCGGCGGGCTCGACGGAGGTGTAGGCGCCGTCGGGGCCCCGCTCCCCGTCCTTGCCGTCCAGGAGGTCGATGCGGCCGAAGAGGAAGTCCTCGAACTCGCTGTTGAGCCGGTTCAGGTGGACGCCGGCGCGGAACACCTGGGCGTCCCGTTCGGCGAGCGCGCCGGGCGTGCCGACCTGGGCGCGCCGGCCCGCGTCGGCCATCAGGAACTCGGCGTCGTGGATCTTCTCCTCCAGACGGCGGTAGACCGCGTCCAGGTGGTTCTGCTCGGCGTGGATCTCGCGTTCCCGCACGCCGGTGTCCTGCGCCTCCAACGCAAGGGCCCCCTTCCGCTGTGTCCAGGGCAGCCGTCCACCGTACGCGACCCGGGCCCCCCTGCGCACGCACGACGACCCGGGGTGAGCTGCGGCGACGGGCGGGACGCCGCTCAGCCGGGGACGGTGACGAGGTGCTCCCCGTCCAGGGTGCGCACCTCGAAGCGGGCGATCTCGGACCGGTCGTAGGCGGCGCCGCCCACGTACAGGTGCGGTTCCTCCCAGCCGTAGCCACCGGCGGGCACGGACCACGTGGTGACCGTCTGCTCGGTCCCGTCCTTGCCGACGGCCACGAGGCCGCAGGTCTGCGGCCCGGTGACGCCGGCGAGCCGCACGGCGATCTCGGTGCCCCAGGCGCGCGGCACGGTGGAGACGGTGGCGGCGACGCGGGTGCCGGGGTCGGTGGCGGTCAGCTTGTCGCCGTCGGCGAAGACGACCTCGGCCGCACCGCGCGCCTGCGCCGGGGTGCCGTCCCGCTCGCTCCAGGCGGCGCCGGCGACCGGACCGGCGACGAGCAGGACGACGGCCGCCGCGACCAGCGCGAGCCGCCGTCCGCGCCGCCGCCGCGCGGTGGCCGCGACGTCGCGGAGCAGCCCCTCCAGCAGCCCCGGACCGGGGCGGGCGGTGAGCGTGTCGGTGTCCGGGGCGTCCTGTGCGTACTCGGCGAGCACGGGACCGAGGCCCAGCAGCTCCTCCAGCTCACGCCCGCAGGCGCTGCACACGGCCAGGTGCTCCTCGAAGCGCGCCGCGTCGGCGGGGTCCAGCACACCGATGGCGTAGGCACCGACGTCCGAGTGGTGCGCGTGCGGGTCCGCGGCGGTCATGCCGTCACCCCCTTCTCCTCCAGCGAGAGCTTCATCGAGCGCAGCGCGTAGAAGACCCGGGACCGGACGGTACCGGGCGGCACCCGGAGCACCTCGGCCGCCTCGTTCACGGTGCGGCCCTTGAAATACGTCTCCACCAGCGCCTCGCGATGGGCGTCGGTGAGGTCGGCCATGGCCTCGGAGATCGTCATGAGCCGCAGCGCGCGGTCGATCTCGTCGGCGGCCGGGATCGCCTCGAGGGGGGTGGCGTCCACCTCCTGCGGCCGGGCCTTCCGGTTGCGGTGACCGTCGATGACGATGCGGCGGGCGACCGTCACCAGCCACGGCCGCACCGACCCGGTGGCCCGCTGGAGCTGTTCGGCGTTGCGCCAGGCGCGCAGCAGCGTCTCCTGCACGACGTCCTCGGCACGGTGGCGGTCGCCGCCGACCAGGCGCAGCACGAACGCCAGCAGCGGTCCGGCGTGTTCGTCGTAGAGGGCTCGCATGAGGGCGTCGTCCTGCGACGTTCGGTCGGCCACGACGGCATCCTCACTCACAGTGCGCCCCCGGTCGATACGACGTGTGCTTTCTTGGCGCGTTCCGCGCCCACCCTTGCATACGGGCGGCGCACGCCCTCCGTTCAGCCGGTGGGCCGCGGATCGGTCACCCGGGGGCGTCGACGGCCAGGCGGTAGCCGCGCTTGACGACGGTCTGGATCAGCTTGGGCGCGCCCAGCGCGGTGCGCAGCCGGGCCATGGCCGTCTCGACGGCGTGCTCGTCGCGGCCCGCGCCCGGCAGCGCCCGCAGGAGGTCGGCGCGCGGCACCACCCAGCCGGGCCGGGCGGCCAGCGCGCCCAGCAGCGCCATCCCGGCGGGCGGGACGGGGCGCAGCTCGCCGTCGACGACGACGGCGTGGCCGCGGATCTCCAGCCACCGCCCGCCCACGGGCAACGGCCGCACCGAGCCGGGCAGTTCCGCGCACAGCAGCTGCACGAGCGGTCCGAGGCGGAAGCGTTCGGGCTGGGAGGTCGGGACGTCGTGCCGTTCCAGGACCGCCGCCGTCACGGGGCCGACGCAGGCGGGGAGCACGTCCTCGCGCAGCGCCTCCAGCACCTCCTCACGCAGTCCGCGCTCCTCCGACCGCCGCAGCAGGGACAGGGCGGCGGGGGCACTGGTGAAGGTGACGGCGTCCAGGGCCCGGGCGCGGAGGGCGTCGATCAGCCGGTCGAGCGTGGTCGGGTCCTCCGGCGGCAGCCACCGGTAGACGGGGACGGGCACGACCTCGGCGCCCGCCGAGCGCAGCGCCTCGCTGAACCCCGGCAGGGGCTCGCCGTGCAGCTGGACCGCGATGCGGCGGCCTTCCACCCCCTGGGCCAGCAGCCGTGCCCGGACCTCGGCCATCGACTCCGACTCCGGGTACCACGTCTCGGTCAGCCCGGCGGCGCGGATCGCGCCGCGCACCTTGGGCCCCCGGGCCAGCAGCTCGACGCCGTCGAGGCGGGCGAGCAGCTCCTCGCCCAGGCCCCATCCGTGGGCCGCCTCGATCCAGCCGCGGAAGCCGATGGCGGTGGTGGCGATGACGGTGTCGGGGGCGGCGGCCAGGAGCCGCTCGGTGGTGCTGAGCAGTTCGGAGTCGTCGGTGAGCGGCACGATGCGCAGGGCGGGGGCGTGCTGCACCACGGCGCCCCGGCGTTCGAGGAGCGCGATCAGCTCCTCGGCCCGGCGGGCCGCCGTGACGCCGATCGTGAAGCCCGCGAGGGGCTTGATGTCGTGCGTGGGTTCTTGCATGGGAAGTGGTCCTCGTCCCCTGGGGTCGCACACCGTGGAACCGAGCCTGCCCGTGCCGCGTGACAGGCTCGGTTCCACCGCGTTTCCCGCCTGTTACGCGGGGGTTCCGCCGTTCGTCGGGTCGTGGTCGGCGGCACCGCCGGAGTGACGGCCCCTCCCGGCGGTCCCGGTGCGGCGCCGGTGCGGCGCCGGTGTGGCGCCGGTGTGGCCGGACCGGTCAGACCCGTGCGTAGGTGGGACGCTCGTCGGCCGCGTCCGCTCGGTCGGCCGTTACCGTGCCCAAGGCCGCCGGACGTCGGCCGGTGGCGCCCGGACGGCGGAGGTAGACGGTCCAGGTGACGGCGAAGCACAGGCCGTAGAAGATCAGGAAGGCGGTGAAGGCGCTGATGCCCGTGCCGGTGGAGAGGAAGGACTGGCGGAAGGCCAGGTTGATGCCCAGGCCGCCGACGGCACCGACCGCTCCGATGAGTCCGATGGCCGCCCCCGAGAGTCGGCGGCCGTAGCGGGCGGCTTCCTCACCGGTGAGGCCGAGGGCGAGGGCCTTGGCGTGGTAGATGCCGGGGATCATCTTGTAGGTGGAGCCGTTGCCCACACCGGTGAGGACGAACAGGACGATGAAGCCGCCGAGGAAGACGGGCAGCGACTCCTGGACGGACGCCAGGATGATCACCACGGTCGCGGCGGCCATGCCGGCGAAGTTCCACAGGGTGATGCGGGCGCCGCCGTAGCGGTCGGCGAGCGAGCCGCCGAGCGGGCGGATGAGCGAGCCGAGGAGCGGGCCGATGAACGTCAGCGAGGCGGCCTGGAGAGGGGTGCGGTCGAACTGGTTCTGGAGCACGAGGCCGAACGCGAAGCTGTATCCGATGAACGAACCGAACGTGCCGACGTACAGGAAGGACATAATCCAGGTGTGCCGGTCGCGCACGGACTCCCGAGCGGCGCCGGTGTCGTTCTGCATGACGCTCAGGTTGTCCATGAACAGCCAGGCGCAGGCGGCGGCGACGACGACGAGCGGCAGGTAGATCGCCAGCAGCACGCGCGGCTGCCCGGCGCCCGCCGTGGCGATGACGGCGAGGGCGACGAGCTGGATCACCGGCACGCCCACGTTGCCGCCGCCCGCGTTGAGGCCGAGCGCCCAGCCCTTCCTGCGCAGCGGGTAGAACGCGTTGATGTTGGTCATCGAGGAGGCGAAGTTCCCGCCGCCGACGCCCGTCAGCAGCGCCACCAGCATGAAGGTCGTGTACGACGTGCCGGGCTCCATGACGACGTAGGCCGCGACGCCCGGCACCAGCAGGAGCGACGCGGCGATCACCGTCCAGTTCCGGCCGCCGAAGCGGGCGACGGCGAAGGTGTAGGGCACGCGGACGAACGCGCCGACGAGCGTGGCCATGCCGACCAGGAAGAACTTGCCGGCCGCGTCGATCCCGTACTCGGGCCCCATGAAAAGGACCAGCACCGACCACAGGGTCCATATGGAGAAGCCGATGTGCTCGGAGAGCACGGAGAAGAGCAGGTTGCGGCGTGCGATCCGGGCGCCCTTCTCCCGCCAGAACGTCTCGTCCTCGGGCTCCCAGTGATCGATCCACCGGCCTCTGCGCGGGCTGTCAGAATCTGTCCTCACGTCGCCTCCTCGTCACACGTCGTCATCGGGACCGAGAGTAGAGCGCACGGGTTTCGGGCCTGTGGCGGGACGTGACACGGGCGAAACCTCCCGCTCACCTACCCGACGGCCGCTTGGTGAGCGGGCCGGGGCAGCCCGAGCACGGCGGTGACGGCCAGCTCGTACAGGGAGCACTCGGCGCCGGGCACGGGGCCGGGACCCGCCGCGAGCAGCCGGGGCCCCTGGGCGGTCTGCACGACGGTGGCGTGCGTGAGGCCCACCTGGTGGTCGACGGCCTCCAGCGTCACCGTGACCAGTCGTCGGACGGCGCGCAGGACGTCCGGACGCAGGCCGGCCGGGGCGGGCACTTCGGGGAGGCCGTCCGTCCCGCCGGGGGCCGCACAGGGGTCTCCGCCGGGGCCCCCGCAGGCGGCGGACCGGCCCGCGGGCGCCACGCTGTGCACGGTGTGGGCGCCGCCGTAGGAGTGCGCGCAGACGTCGTACGCCGGGCCGTCGAGGCATTCCTCCACCAGCAGGGGGCCCGTCTCCGGCGCGGCGGCGAAGGGGACGGCGAGCGCCTCGGCGTCCGCAGGGGTGTGCAGGAGGCGGGCCCGGCCCGTCGAGGGGCGGACGACGCAGGGGAAGCCGGTGCGCCGGGCGGCGTCGACCAGCCCGGCCGCGTCGCACCGCTCGGCCCGCACCGGGTAGGGGGTGTAGCGGTTGGCGAGCTCCCGCAGGGCGGCCGGTTCGGTCAACGCGCGTAGCACGCCGGGCGGATTACCCGGAAGGCGCAGGATCGCGTTCGCGTAGGAGGCGTGCAGCGCGGACGCCGCGTCGAAGCCGAAGACGGACGTCTGGGGCATGCCGCTGAACGGCCGCAGCACGTTGAGCAGGCGCCGGGTGTCGCTCCAGTCGCACTCCACGGCCTCGTCGGCCTCGGCGAGGGTGCGCCGCATCCCCGGAGCCGCGAGGTCGGGGCCGACCACGAGGGTCCGGGCCCCGACCGCGCGGGCCGCCCGTACGGCCTCACCGCGGGGGTTGAGGAGCAAGGCCGTGGGCGTGGGGGGTGGCGGTTTCATCTGACGGGCCCCCGAGCGTCCGTCAGGTGGGCGCGTGCGCGCCGGATTCGGGCGTGGTCGGTGTTCGCTCCCCCGACCGCCACAAGCGTGGTCATGACGTCTCCGCTATTGGGTCGACAGGCCGACGACTGGTCAGGTCGGGCCCGTTGTCGCCCGCTGATCATCACAGGGGCGCCACACGAGTGACAGGAAATCATCAGTTCGTCGCCGACGGCAAGGGTCTGCACGCCCTCGGTGGCCGACCCGGCACACACACCGGGACGAACCACCGCGAGACCCGTGTCGGACGTGGGGCGGGGCCGCTACGCCCGCGCCCCCGGGCCGGAGGCCACCAGGTCCTGGTAGTCCTGGTGGCGGGAGAGCCACCCGGTCACGTACGGGCAGGTGGGCCGAACGAGCCGGCCCTCGGAGCGGATGGAGTCGAGGGCTCCGCGCGTCAGGTCGCTGGCGACGCCCTGCCCCTCGAACTCGGCGTCCACTTCGGTGTGGATCAGCTCCCGCACCCGGCCCCGGTCCCGGTAGGCGACCACTCCGGTGATCCGTTCGCCGAGACGGGCTTCGAACCGGTGCGGACCGGTGGCGTTGACGACATCGACGTCCACGTCGGCCTCCTTGCGTGCGTGCGCCCGCGCAGACCGCGACCCCGCACGCGCGGGGTCGCGGTGTCGGGGATTTCCGTGCCCTGCTGAAGACCGGTCCTCACGTCCCCCGCCGACGCGGCCCAGCAGCGCTCCGCCACATCTGGATCACGCCACCTCCTCACATCCTCGGGGAGGCTTGCCCTTCCAGGCTACGCCCGCCCGTCCCCCACGGCGAGGCACGCAGGGGCGCCCCGGCAGGCGCGGCGCGGGCCGACCAGGGCCAGTGGCCGGTGACCGGCTTCGGGCCCCGGGGATATGGGGGTGCGGTGGGGACTCGGGGTGTGCGAGCGTGCGGCCCATGGCACCGGAACCCCCAGCCGTACTGCGCGCGGACGCCACCGTGGGAGCGGCCCCGTGATCACCGTCCCGGCGGGCCGGGTGACGCTCTCGGACCGGCGTACGCAACGGAGTTGGACGGTGGACGTCCGGCCGTTCCGCCTCGCGCCGGTGCCCGTCACCCAGGACCTCTACGCCCGGGTCGCCGGAGCACGGCCGGCCGCCGCACAGGGCGACCGGCTGCCGGTGGAGAGCGTCTCGTGGCGGGACGCCGTCGCCTTCTGCAACGCCCTCTCGGCGCAGGAGGGGCTCGTGCCCGCCTACCGGCCGCTCCCCGGCGGGGAGCGCGTCGTCCGGGACACCGGCGCCGACGGCTACCGGCTGCCCACCGAGGCGGAGTGGGAGCACGCCTGCCGCGCGGGCACCGAGGGCCCCCGGTACGGCCCGCTGGACGACGTCGCCTGGTACCGGCGCAACGCCGGCGAGCGGCTGCCCGAGGTCGGCGGGAAGCGGCCCAACGCCTGGGGGCTGTACGACATGCTCGGCACCGTCTGGGAGTGGTGCTGGGACGTCTACGACGCCGAGGTCTACGGGGAGTACCGGGTGCTCCGGGGCGGCGGCTGGTTCGACGAGCACTGGAGCTGCCGGGCCTCCGTGCGGCGGCGCAGCCACCCCGACCTCCGCCTCGACGACGTGGGCTTCCGTCTCGCCCGCCCGGCGCGGGACGTCAGTGCGGGATCGCGTCGATGAGCGCGCGGGCACCCCGGGCGAGGAGGGCGTCGGCCACGCTGAGGCCGAGCTCGGCCGGGCCGGTGGTGGAGGACTCCTCCGCGTGCAGCACGGTCGTGCCGTCCGGGGTGAAGACGCGGGCGTGCAGGTACACCTCGCCCGACGCGGCCGCCCGGGCGTAACCGGCGACGGGGGTGTTGCAGTGGCCCCGCAGGGCGGCGAGCAGGGCGCGTTCGGCGACCATCTCCCGGGCGGTCGCCGGATCGCCGAGCGCCCTCATGGCGCTGGCCACCGGCTCGTCCCCCTCGCGGCACTGGAGGCCGAGGACGCCCGCGCCGAGCGGCGGGCACATCGTCTCGACGGGGAGGACCTGGGCGATGCGGGCGGAGGCGCCGACGCGGTCGAGGCCGCAGACGGCGAGGACGAGGGCGTCCACCCGGTCCTCGTCCAGCTTCTCCAGCCGCCGGCCCACGTTCCCCCGGATCGGCACGCGGCGCAGGCGCGGGTGGGAGGCGGCGAGCTGGGCCGCCCGGCGCACGGACGAGGTGCCGATCCGGGTGCACGACGGCAACTCGTCCAGGGTCAGCCCGCCGGGGTGGACGAGCGCGTCGCGGGGGTCCTCGCGCCGCATCCACGCGGCGAAGACGGTGCCGTCGGGGAGCGGCCGGTCGCCCGGGACGTCCTTCATGCAGTGGACGGCGACATCGGCGTCGCCGTCCAGCAGGGTGGCGTCCACCTCTCGGGTGAAGGCGGCCTTGCCGCCGAGGGTGGCGAGGTTGCCCGTCCAGCGGTCGCCGTAGGCGGTGACGGGCACGACCTTCGTCGCCGTCCGGGGGAACAGCTTCGCCAGCTCGCGCCGGACCCGTTCCACCTGGGCCAGGGCCATCGGGGAGGAGCGGGTGGCGATGCGGATCAGCTCGGGGGCCACGCCCGCAACGCTAGGCTCCGGAGCCGGCCGACGCTCCCGGACCGTGCCGAACGGGTGGTCCGCGCCGCCGCGTTCGGCCTCCGGGTGCGGCTCAGCGCCGTACCGGCCACAGCCGTGGACGACGGCGGGCGGCGACGTCCTCCGCCCAGCCGACGGCCACGATGAAGAGCGCGACGAGCGGCCAGACCAGCACGAACATCAGCGGCGGATAGAGGCTGGTCAACAGCTCGGCGTGGGTGGGCCAGACACCGGGGATGTCCCACAGCGGGTCCAGCAGCGGGATCGAGGCGATGAGCGCGATCTCGTGCCACAGGTACAGCGTCACTGCGCGGCTGTTGGCGAGCGTGATCGGTTTGTCCCAGCGGGCCAGCCGCTCCGGCAGCCGCTCCCAGGACGGACTGATCCGCAGCAGCAGGACGCAGAAACCGAAGGACCACAGGGCCTGGGCGAGCGGGATGTCGTTGAGATCCATGCCGTCGGCGCCCGGATGGCCGGCGGCCCACCACAGGCCGACGGCCATGAACAGGGGCGCGAGGGAAGGTGCGATGTAGGCGGGGATGCGTCTGAGGAGCCCGTCGTGGTGGGCGAAGCCCAGGACCCAGCAGGAGCCGAAGGTCACGAAGTCGACGACCGCGTGGCCGGTCTGGCCGGGGATCTCCACCAGCCCGGTGCCGAGCAGCGCGGTGAGGCCGAGGGGGGCGAGCAGCGTCACCCAGAGAAGCCTGCGGAAGCACCACAGCAGCAGCGGGGAGAGCAGCACGAACCAGAAGTAGGCCCGCAGGTACCACAGCGGCGCGGCCGCCTGCACGGCCCAGGTGTCGGAGAGCAGCCCGCCCTCGTCGCCGATGTGCCAGGGGAAGGGCGGGGAGCCGACGGGCACGACCCAGCACAGCAGCCGTACCCAGAACCAGACCTCCTCCCCCTTGGCCGGGCCCCAGCCCTGGTAGAAGAGCATGCTCAGGACCAGCACGCCGTACAGCCACAGGGGCAGCAGCAGCCGCCGGACGCGCCGCTTGATGACGCCGGGCGCCGGGCGCCTCAGTGAACGGGCCATCAGCGAACCGGCGAGCGCGAACATCACGCCCATCGACGGGAAGAGGAACGTCAGCCACGCCCACCCGAAGGTGTGGTAGACGACGACCCGCAGCAGCGCGAGCGCCCGCAGGAGGTCCAGGTAGCGGTCGCGCGGCGCGGCAAAGGACGCGTCAGCGGGGTGCGCGTCAGCGGGGTGCGCGTCAGCGGGCTGCGCCTCGGCGGGGGACGCGGGCACGTCCTGCGTCGGCCCCGCCCGGTGGCCGGGCGGGGGCACGGTGGCGGTCATGCGACGGGACTCGTCTCTCGCGGTTCGGTGCGGCCCCCCGCCGCCGGCGCCGCGTCGACCGCGCCGGTGCGGCGGAGCTTCTGCCAGCGCAGTCGGCCACCGGTCAGTGCGGTGATCCAGGACTGGAGGAGGACGACGTACATGAGCTGGCGGTAGAGGATCTGCTGGAGCGGCAGTGACAGCAGGTGCGTCATCTTCTCGCGGTCCAGGCGGAAGGCGTAGGCGGCGCAGAGCGCCTGGATGCCGAGGACGCCGAGCCAGGCCAGGACCGTCTTGCCGGTCGGGCCGAAGATGATGCCGTAGAGGAGGAAGACGTCGATGAGCGGGGCGAGCAGCGGCGCGACGACCATGAACGCCGACACCAGCGGCAGCCCGACCCGTCCGAACCGTCCCGAGGCACCGCGTTCGACGAGCGCGCGGCGGTGCTTCCAGATGGCCTGCATCGTGCCGTAGCTCCAGCGGTAGCGCTGGGACCACAGCTGCTGCACGGACTCGGGCGCCTCCGTCCAGGCACGGGCGTTCTCGGCGTACACGACGCGCCATCCGTCGCGGTGCAGCGCCATGGTGATGTCGGTGTCCTCGGCCAGCGTGTCGTCGCTCATGCCGCCGACGCGCTCCAGCGCCGTGCGGCGGAAGGCTCCGACGGCGCCGGGGATGGTGGGCATGCAGCGCAGCACGTCGTACAGGCGGCGGTCGAGGTTGAATCCCATGACGTACTCGATGTGCTGCCAGGCGCCGATGAGCGTGTCGCGGTTGCCGACCTTGGCGTTGCCCGCGACGGCTCCGACCTCCGGGTCGCCGAAGGGCTGCACCAGCTCGCGCACCGTGGAGGGCTCGAAGACGGTGTCGCCGTCCATCATGACGACGATGTCGTGGCTGGCGTGGGCGATGCCGTTGTTGAGGGCGGCGGGCTTGCCGCCGTTGGGCTGCCGCACGACGCGCACGCCGGGGACGGCCATGGCCTCCACCACGTCGGCCGTGCCGTCGCTGGAGCCGTCGTCGATGACGATGACCTCGACCGGGTGGTCGCTCTGCGCGAGGGAGCGCACGGTGTTGGCGATGCACTTGCGCTCGTTGTAGGCGGGGACGAGCACGGTGACCGGTTCGGTGACCGGCGGGCCCCAGGAGAAGTCGGGCCGGCGGACGCGGCGGGCGTGCAGGAACGACAGGAGGAGCATCATGGCGAAGCGGGCGAAGACCAGGGTGCCGATGACCGCGAGGAGCACGGTGAGGATGCCCATGGCGTTCTTCGAGACGGTGACGGCACCGACGAACGCCTTGCCCTTCCACAGCTCGACGCCGCTCACCTCCGTGTGGGCGCTGCGGGTGCCCAGGGCCTCGGTGAGGTTGGTGAACCGGTAGCCGCGGTCCCGGAGCTCGGGGAGCATCCGGCCGAGGGCCGCCACCGTCTGGGAGCGGTCGCCGCCGGCGTCGTGCAGGAGGACGATCGCCCCCGCGTCCTCCTCCTTCGGCATGGCGTTCTCGATGATCGCGTCCACGCCGGGACGGGCCCAGTCCTTGCTGTCGGTGTCGTTGAGGGCGGTGATGTAGCCCCGGCCACCGATGTAGCGGGTGACCTCCCACGAGTTGTTGTCCAGCGCGTACGAGTGGGAGGAGTAGGGCGGGCGGAAGAGGGAGGTGCGGATACCGGCCGCTCCGGCGAGGGAGAGCTGGTTCTGCGCCAGCTCCCAGTCGATGCGGTCCCGGGTCTGGAGGTCCAGGTCCGGGTGGTTGAAGGTGTGCAGGCCGATCTCGTGTCCCTCGTCGACCATGCGCCGGACGAGGTCGGGGTGGCGGGCCGCCATGGCACCGGTGATGAAGAAGACGCCACGGGCGTCGTAACGGGCCAGTTCGTCGAGGACCTGCGGCGTCCAGACGGGGTCGGGGCCGTCGTCGAAGGTCAGCACGATGGTGCGGTCCGGGACGCGGTGCGTCGTCGGTTCGGACCCCCGGGCGTCGATGACGGGCCCGCCCTCCAGCACCTCCTGCGGTACCTCGTCCTGCGCGGTGGGCGCGCCGACCCGGTGGTCGGCGAGGAACTCGCTGTGGACGTAACCGCGCAGGAGCATCATCGCCACGACGGCGACGAGGACGAGCGAGGGCAGCAGGTAGCGCAGCGGCAGGCGGCGCGGACCGCGCTGCCGCCTGTGGGCGGCCTTGGTCATCGGTCCGCCTGGGCGCCGTCGCCGGACTGCGACCCGTCGGGTTCGCCCGCTCCGCCCGGATCGTCCGACTCCTCGGCGGTGGGCGACGGCTCCTCCTGCGGGGCTTCGTCGTCCGGCGGCGGGTCCTCGTCGGCGGGCGTTCCGGGCTGGGTCTCCGGCTCGGGGCTCTCGGCGGGCTCCGGCTCGGCGTCGTCCTCCGCCTCGGGGGGTACGGGCGTCCGGTCGGAGGGCCGGGCGGGTTCCGGGTCGGCCGGGGGCGCGGGTTCGGCGGGCACCACGGGGTCGGCGGCGGTTTCGCGGGGCTCGGTGGCGACCTGCTCGGAGGCGGCGGGGGTGGGGCTCTCCTCGGGCTCGGCGTCGTCCGGTATGACGATCTTGTCCGAACCGGTGTCGTTCTGCCCGGAGATGGGCAACCAGGGAGCGCTGGCGTTCCCGCCCGCGAGGCTGACCCCCAGCACGACGGCGTAGCAGGCGCAGGCGATCCCGAGCAGCCAGCCGACACGGCGCAGCGTTCGCCGTCTGCGCCCGCTGCTGTCCACGAAGACAGGAGAGTTCAGGCTCATGATCTGTGTGCACCCCTCGACGACCGAGCGCTCTGCCGAGGGTTGCCCTGTAGGTGCCGTTCGCCCGCTAGGTACGTTCCGAACCGTTGCCGCGCCGGATCTTTCGCCCGGCGCCTGCCCGCCCTCAAACACCGCGTCGCGCTGAATCTACCGCACATCCCCGCACACAAGTCCGACGTATCACTCATCGGACGCGCACATCACATGACGATCCGATGACACCACGGGTCACTGCGGACTCTCAATTTCCGAGCGCCTCGTCAGCCGCGGGCAGCCAGGAATGCGGCGGACGCACGAGCCACCCCTCCCGCGCGGACAGCCGAGCCCCGGCCGTCAGCAGGGCCGTCAGCCCGGGGTGCCGCAGTCCCCGCCGCCACACCACCGACACCGGCGAGAGCGGCACCGGGTCCGTCAGCGGGCGCAGCACCATGCCGGGGACGTCGACGAACACCTCGCTCGCCAGCACGGACCAGCCCCGGCGGCGGACGACGCGGACGAACTCGGCGTCCCCCTCGATCTTCGGGAACGGCGGCGCGAGCCGGGCGCCGCGCCCGGCGAGGAGCAGCCGGGCGTAGTCCGTCCACTCGGCCGTGTCCGCGTTGCCCGCGCCCGCGTAGAGCGTCTCCCCGGCGAGTTCCGCGACGGGTACGGCCGTGCGGGCGGCGAGCCGGTGACCCTCCGGGAGCAGCACGGCGACCCGCTCGTGACGGACGAGTCGGTGGTCGACGTGCGCCCGCAGCGCGGGGTCGAGCCCGGCGACCCTCCCGAACGACACGTCGACGGCCCCGGCGACGATCCCGGCCGCCGCTCCCGCGAGTCCGCTGTGGAAGCGGGCCACGAACTCCAGCTCGGGCGCCGCCTCCCGGGCCGCGTCCAGCACCCGCTGCCCCGTGCTGACCGGCGCGGCGACGTCCACGACCAGCGGGCGGTCGCCGTCGGACGCGGCGGCGACCAGTTCGTCGTACGCCGTCAGGACCCGCCGGGCGTGCGGCAGCAGCCGTTCACCGTCGGCCGTGAGCGTCACCTGCCGCGTCGTGCGGAGGAACAGCGGCACGGCCAGTTCCCGCTCCAGGCGCCGCACGTCGCGGCTCAGCGCCTGCTGCGCCACGAACAGCCGGGCGGCGGCGCGGGTGAAGTGCAGTTCCTCGGCGACGGCGACGAACGCGCGCAGCAGCCGGGGGTCGGGGGTGTGGGGCATCGGCCCATATTGACAACACCGGTGGGTGAATGGCCAGTCATCAGGTGTTGGACGCCACCGAGCGGCCCCGGCCAGGGTGAACGCATGCCGTCCACCACCCTGCTGGCCGTCTCCGGGACCACCCTCGTCGCCGTCGACCTCGGGCCCCGGCCGCCGCGCCGCCGCCCGCGCCGGCCCTCCCGCCTCGCCCCCTACGCGCGCCTGTTCGCCCGGCCGGGCACGAAGGCCTTCACCACGGGCAACCTCATCGCGCGGATGCCGATGGGGATGTTCACCGTCTCGGCCGTCCTGATGATCGCCATGACCCGCGACTCGTACGCGCTGGCCGGTGCCGTCACGGCCGTGGGGCTCGGCGCGACGGCCGTCGTCGGCCCGCTCACGGCCCGGCTCGTGGACCGCTTCGGCCAGGCACGCGTCGCCGTGCCGGCCGTCTCGGTGGCCGTCGCCGCCCAGCTGGCGCTCGTCCTGTGCGTCCGCGCCGACGCCCCGGCCTGGACGCTCTTCGCCGCCTACGCCGCCTGTGCCACCATGCCGAACCTGGGCGGCATGGCCCGCGCCCGCTGGACGCACCTCTTCGCGGGCGACGCCGCCGCCCGGCACACCGCCAACTCCTTCGAACAGGCCGCCGACGAACTCTGCTTCATGGCGGGCCCGGTCCTCGCCACCTTCCTGTGCGTCACGGTCAGCCCGTACGCCGGAACACTGTCGGGTGCGGCGCTGCTCCTGACCGGCACGCTGATCTTCGCCGCACAGCGCCGCACCGAACCGCCCGTCGCCGCCCGGGATACCACGGCCGGACGCGGCCCCCTGCGGCGGCCGGGCATGCCCGCGCTCCTGGTGACGTTCCTCGCCACGGGGGCGGTGTTCGGCTCCCTGGAGGTGGCCACCATCGCCTTCGCCGACGCCCAGGGGCAGCGCGGGCTGGCCGGGCTCGTCCTCGGACTCCAGGCGGCGGGTTCCTGCGCCGCCGGGCTGCTGTACGGTCTCGCCCCGCCGGCCACCGCCCCCGGTCGCCGCTTCGTGGTGTGCGTGACGGCGATGGCCTGCCTCATGACCCTGCCCCTGGCCGCCGCCGGCACCGGCAGCCTCGCCGTCCTGGCCCCGGCCCTGCTGCTGGCGGGCATGGCCACGGCCCCGACGATGGTCACCGGCATGGGGATCGTCCAGGCGACCGTCCCGCCGAGCCGCCTCAACGAGGGCATGACGCTCGCCGTCACCGCCCTCCTGGGTGGCGTGGCCCTCGGCGCCGCCCTCGGCGGCTGGGCCGCGGAGCACACCGACGGGGGCACGGCCTTCACCGTGCCCGCCGCCGCCGCGCTCACGGCCGCCGTGGCGGCCGCCGTGAGCGCCGCCCTGCGGGCCCTGCGGCGCGCACGAGGCGTACGGGCCCGGCGGGCCCCGAGGGCCGCACCGGCCGGTCGGTGAACGCACGAAGGCCCTCGCCGGACGGCGAGGGCCTTCGTGGACAGTGGAGATGGCGGGAATCGAACCCGCGTCCAACGGTGCGGAGACAGGGCTTCTCCGAGCGCAGTCTGCTGTGCTTTTCTCAGCCCCGGCAGTCACGCAGACAAGCTGCCGACGGGCTCAGTCACTGTGAGATGTCCCGGCAGACCCCGTGACCGGGTCTACGCGGTGAGTTCCCTAGCTGATGCCAGGAACCGGGTCGGGAACGCACCCGGGCTGACACTTCGCAGGTCGCTGCTCAGGCAGCGAGGGCGAAGGAATCGCGCTTGGAGTTGGCGATTATTTTTTTGCGGCACATGGTTAGCGAGATCATTGCCGCGTTCCTCGGCTCGCTTCCCCTATCTCGACATCCGCTGTCGAAACCGATCATCCCCATGTTCAGTTGACAACCCCGCGAGGGGCGGACCCCGCGCGGCACTGCTGTCGCCCATCGTACGGGATCAACCCGCACGACAGCCACTGCATTCCCGCGCGCGCCCGGACCGGGCCGACGGCGCGCCTCTCAGCGGCGGGCGCGGCGGCGCGCGGCGGAGATCGCCCGCTCCGCCTCCCGGCGGTCCTGCTTCTCCCGCAGCGTCTGCCGCTTGTCGTACTCGCGCTTGCCCCGGGCGAGCGCGAGCTCGATCTTGGCCCGGCCGTCCTTGAAGTACAGCGCCAGGGGCACCAGCGTGAGGCCGCTCTCCTGGAGCTTGCCCGTGAGCTTGTCGATCTCGGCCCGGTGCATCAGCAGCTTCCGCTTGCGGCGGGCACTGTGGTTCGTCCACGTGCCCTGGCTGTACTCGGGGATGTGGACGTTGTGCAGCCACATCTCCCCTCCGTCCAGCTGGGCGAATCCGTCGACCAGGGACGCGCGGCCCTGGCGCAGCGACTTCACCTCGGTACCCGTCAGCACGAGTCCGCACTCGTACGTGTCCAGGATCAGGTAGTCGTGCCGGGCCTTCTTGTGCTGCGCGATGAGTTTGCGACCGGTCTCTTTAGCCATAGCCGGGCCATTGTTCCTCACGCCCGGGCGGCGAGGCCACTCAATACCGTCAGGCCCTTGTCCAGCGCGTCCTCCCCCTCGCCCACGGCGACGTCGGGCACGAGTCCGACGCCCTCCATCGTGCGGCCGCCCGGCGTCGCGTACTGGCCGACGGTCAGCTCCGCCACGGACCCGTCGGGCTGTTCCTGCGGCACCTGCACCGACCCCTTGCCGAACGTGGGGCTGCCGACGACCAGGGCCCGCCCCCGGTCCTGGAGAGCCCCGGCGAGCAGCTCGGCCGCGCTCATCGAGCCCCCGTCGACCAGGACCACCAGCGGACGCTCCGTGTCACCGCCGCGCTCGGCGTGCAGGGCCCGCTGGCCCTCACCCTCGCCGTAGGTGGCCACCAGACCGCCGTCGAGGAAGACGGAGGCGGCCTCGGTGGCCTCCAGCAGCAGCCCGCCCGGGTTGCCGCGCAGGTCCAGCAGGACGCCCTGACCGGGCGGGAGGGCTTCGACGGCCTCGCGCAGCGCCTCGCCGGCGCCGCTGGTGAAGGCGCTGACCTTCAGCCGGGTGATCCCCTCGGACGGGTGCGCGACGGTCACCGGGTCCGTCGCCAGGCGGGCCCGCTCCAGCAGCTCGGCCCACGCGTGCTGCCCGCGTGCCAGCCCCAGCTCGACGGCGCTCCCGACCGGGGCCGCCTCCTCGTCCCCGCGCAGCCGGGCCACCACCTCGGTGACGGGCAGCCCGGTGACGTCGCGGCCGTCGATCGTGCGCAGCCGGTCACCGGGACGCACACCGGCGTCCTCGGCGGGGCTGTCCGGCGTCACCCGGGCGACGACCACGCCGTCACCGGCACCGCGCACCGCGATGCCGACGCCCACGTAGCGGCCGTCCAGCGCCTGCCGCAGCCCCTCGTACTCCCGCGCGGTGTACGCCGCCGACCAGCGGTCGCCGCTGCGGCTGACGGCCTCCTGCGCGTCGTTCGCCCCGCGGGGCTCGGCGACGGCGCCGACCGGGGCCCCGGGGCCTTTGCCGCCGTCGTCCCCCGGCGCCTGGTCCGTGGTCCAGGAACCGGTGGCGAAGCCTGTCAGCAGCACCCCCGCGAAGACCAGCGGCAGTGCAGCCCCGCGGCCGATGCGGCGGGGCTGGACGAACATCCACGAGCCCGACATGAGGCGGAGTCTAGGACAGCACGGGCCGAAGCACGGCGGCTTGACCGTACGGCGCCCGCGTTCTATCTCACACCCGGTTCACACGTTGAGGTACTTGCGCAACGTGAGGAAGGCGGCCAACGACGGCATCAGCAGACCGACGCCCACGACCCACGGCAACTGCTGCAGGACGGCGTCGTAGCCCACGAAGTTGACCACCTGGATCTGCTCCGCCAGGAACTGGTCGATCAGCGCGTACTTCCCGAGCAGCAGCATTCCGCAGGCCAGAGCCGCGCCGATCAGCCCGGCGATGGCCGCCTCCAGGATGAACGGCATCTGGATGTAGAAGCTCGACGCGCCCACCAACCGCATGATCCCCGTCTCGCGGCGGCGGCTGAACGCCGAGACCCGCACCGTGTTGACGATCAGCAGCATCGCCACCACGAGCATCAGCGCCATGACGAAGAGGGCGGCCTTGTTCATACCGTCGAGCAGGCCGAACAAGGGTTCCAGCAACGCCCGCTGGTCCTGGACCTCCTGCACGCCGGCCCGGCCGCCGAAGGCGCTGGCGATGACGTCGTACTTGGTCGGGTCCTTGAGCTTGACCCGGAAGCTCTCCTGCATCTGGTCCGGAGTGAGCGACGAGGCGAGCGGAGAGTCCTTGAACTGCTCCTGGTAGTGCTTGAACGCCTCCTCCTTCGGCTCGTAGTAGACCTTCTCGACGACGTCCAGCTTCTTGAGGTCCGCCTCGATCTCCCGCTTCTGCTGGCCGGTGACGGCGCCCCGGTCGCAGTGCTGGGGGTCGTTCTCCGCGTCGTTCTTGTTGCAGAGGTAGATCGCGACCTGGACCTTGTCGTACCAATAGCCCTTCATCGCGCTGACCTGCTGGTTGGCGAGCAGCGACGAACCCAGCAGGGCGAGTGAGATACCGACGGAGACGATCACCGCGAAGGTCATCGTGAGGTTGCGGCGAAGGCCGGTGAAGATCTCCGACAGAACGAACTGGCCGCGCATGGCGTCCTTTCAGTGCTGATAGCCGTAGACGCCACGCGACTGGTCGCGCACGAGACGGCCCTGTTCGAGTTCGATCACGCGCTTGCGCATCTGGTCGACGATCTGCTGGTCGTGGGTCGCCATGATGACCGTCGTACCGGTGCGGTTGATGCGGTCGAGCAGCTTCATGATGCCGACCGAGGTCTGCGGGTCCAGGTTGCCCGTGGGCTCGTCCGCGATCAGCAGCATCGGCCGGTTGACGAACGCGCGGGCGATGGCGACACGCTGCTGCTCACCACCGGACAGCTCGCCCGGCATCCGGTCCTCCTTACCGCCCAGACCCACGAGTTCCAGGACCTCCGGAACCGTCTTGCGGATCTGGCCGCGCGACCTGCCGATCACTTCCAGGGCGAAGGCGACGTTCTCCCCCACCGTCTTGTTGGGCAGGAGCCGGAAGTCCTGGAACACCGTGCCCAACTGGCGCCGCATCTGCGGCACCTTCCAGTTGGACAACCGGCCCAGGTCCTTGCCGAGGACGTGGACCTGGCCGTGGCTCGCCCGTTCCTCCCGCAGCACGAGCCGCAGGAAGGTCGACTTGCCGGAACCTGAGGAGCCCACGAGGAAGACGAACTCACCGCGCTCGATCTCCAGCGACACGTCGCGGAGGGCGGGGCGGGCCTGCCTCGGGTACGTCTTCGAGACACTGTCGAATCGGATCACTGATTTACACCACGTCGGCCTGGGTAGAGGGGCATCGGGGGCCGCGGTGCGGCTCCTGTGTCAGTGGGCTGACCCTACGCGAAGCGGTCGTCACGCGGCAGCCCGGCTCCGGTTTTGCGCACGTATGCGTCGGCGGACGAATCCTGGCAGAGTGGAAAGCGGAGCAACCCTTGGGGAACGAATCACTCCGCGAGGGCGTTGGCGCGAAAGAGGAGGAGATCGCATGACATGCGACCGACTGGTGTGCGCCAACTGCGCGGGTCCGGTGAACGAGGCCCGCTGTTCCGTGTGCCGAGCCCAGCGGGCGCGCCAGCACCGGGACGGCCTCTCGGCGGCGCTGACGCCCGCCATGCTGCTCGCGCTCCTCGTGGCCCTGCTCTCCGTGGCCCTCGCGGCCCGGGAGATGGCCTTCTGACAACGGTCGGCCCGGCCCGCACGACGCGTCGCCGCTGACGCCGGGCCGCGCACACGGCGACCGGAACACCGCGAGGGCCCGGACACCCTGGGTGTCCGGGCCCTGTGCGCGGTGTGACACCGCCCGTGGATCAGGCGGCCGCGCCGTTGCGGGTCATCAGCCGGGGCAGCATGCGGAAGCCCACGCCGCCGGCGATCATCGTCGCGGCGCCGACGAGCAGGAACGTCGTCTCCGCCGCACCGGTCTCGGCCAGCTCCTCGCCGCCACCCTGCGGGGTGGCCGGCTGCTGCGGCTGCGGCTTCTGCTCGGGGGTGGTGATGTCCTCCTGGGCACCACCGGTACCCTGCGGCTGCTCGCCGCTGCTGCCACCCGCACCCTGCGGCTCGTCACCATCGGTGTCGCCGGTGTCACCGGAACCACCGTTGTTGCCCGAGCCACCGTTGTTGCCCGAGCCACCGTTGTTGCCGGAGGCACCACCGTCAGCCGCGCCACCGTCAGCGCCACCGTCAGCCGCCCCGCCGTCGGCGCCACCGTCGGCCGCGCCACCATCGGCACCACCGTCAGCCGCCCCGCCGTCGGCGCCACCGTCGGCCGCGCCACCATCGGCACCACCGTCGGCCGCGCCACCGTCAGCGCCACCGTCGGCACCGCCGTCAGCCGCGCCACCGTCAGCGCCACCATCGGCGGCACCGCCGTCAGCACCGCCGTCGGACGTGCCGCCGTTGGTCTCGGGAGTCGGGTCGCCCGGGTCGTCCCCGCCATCGGCCCCTTCGATGACCTCGACGTCGAGGTCGATCAGGCTGTCGCCGTCCTGCGTGGCGACGCTCTCCCCCGTGCCGCCGTTGCCCCCGGCGGCCTGCGCGACGCCGGCGACGGTCAGCGAGGCACCGGCGGCGAACACCGTCCCCGCGATGACCCGTGCCACGCGCACTCGCGTCTTGGAATTGGTCACTACCAACTACCCCCAGTAGCTCTTCGTCATGGAGCAGCGGTACCGGGCGCTCATGGTGCCGGGGACCTTCAGCACGGGAGCCCACGGCCACTTCGACGGACCGGGCTTCCCACGCGCCCCCTCATCTGCACACGTCCCTGACACACGCCTGCTGAGCGAACAGCTTTCCCAGTTTTCACAGCAGCGTCAAGCGACGGCCGGACGAAATGTCCGGCTGCAACGACCACTTGTCGACAATGACGGGCCGGTGTGAGCCATGCAACACCCGCCCGCCGTACCGACCGTCAGCTCGCCGGGGACTCCTGCTGCTTGCGCCAGCGAATACCGGCCTCCAGGAACCCGTCGATGTCGCCGTCGAGTACGCCCTGGGGATTGCCCACCTCGTGGTCCGTCCGCAGGTCCTTGACCATCTGGTACGGCTGGAGGACGTACGAACGCATCTGGTTGCCCCAGGAGTTGCCGCCGTCGCTCTTGAGCGCGTCCATCTTCGCCTGCTCCTCGGCCCGGCGGTGGGCCAGCAGCCGGGACTGGAGCACGCGCAGCGCCGCGGCGCGGTTCTGGATCTGCGACTTCTCGTTCTGGCAGGAGACGACGATCCCGGTCGGGATGTGCGTCATCCGGACCGCCGAGTCCGTGGTGTTGACGGACTGCCCGCCGGGGCCCGAGGAGCGGAACACGTCGACGCGGATCTCGTTCTCCGGGATGTCGATGTGGTCGGTCTGCTCCACGACGGGCATCACCTCGACGCCCGCGAAGGACGTCTGGCGGCGGCCCTGGTTGTCGAAGGGCGAGATGCGCACCATCCGGTGCGTGCCCTGCTCGACGGAGAGCGTGCCGTACGCGTAGGGGGCCTTCACGGAGAAGGTGGTGGACTTGATGCCCGCCTCCTCCGCGTAGGAGGTGTCCAGGACCTCCGTGGGGTAGCCCCGGCGCTCCGCCCAGCGCAGGTACATGCGCTGGAGCTGTTCCGCGAAGTCCGCGGCGTCCACGCCGCCGGCCTCGGCCCGGATGCTGACCATGGCCTCGCGCTCGTCGTACTCGCCGGAGAGCAGCGTGCGGATCTCCAGCTCCTCGACGGCCTTGCGCACCGTCGCCAGCTCGCTCTCGGCCTCCGCGCGGGCGTCGGCGTCGTCCTCGCCGTCGGCCAGTTCGAAGAGCACACCGGTGTCCTCGATCCGGCTGTGCAACTCCTCGACCTTGCGCAGCTGGCCCTGGAGGTAGGCCAGCTTGCTGGTGACCTTCTGCGCGTTGTCGGGGTCGTCCCACAGCGAGGGGGCCGCCGCCTGCTCTTCGAGCACGGCGATGTCGGCCCTCATCTTGTCGAGGTCGATCACGGCCTCGATCGACTCCATGGTCGAGGCGAGGGACTTCAGCTCTTCGGATACATCGACGACTGCCACGCCCACCAGCCTACCGGCTGACCGGACGGTGCTCTGCGGTCCCGCCGGAAGGGGCGCGAGGGGCGGTCACTCGGCGGGTGCGTCGGGCCCGGCGTCCGGCTCGACGGCCGGGGGCGGGGCTCCGTTGTCGTCGCCGTCGCCACCGAAGGCCAGCCAGCCGCCCACGCCGAGCGCCGCCGCCGTGAGCGTCGCGGCGGCGGTCAGTCGGACGCGGCGGCGGCGCTCGGCCGCACGGTGACGTGCGGAACCGGCGCGCGGCTGACCCGGAGCGCGGGGTGTGCGCGCCGTACCGTGCGCGCCGCCGGCCAGTTCCTCGGCCCCGGGCACACGCATGCTCGTGTGCGTCTCGCGGTTGGCGGAGTCCGGTGCGGCGGTACCGCGCACCAGCGGCACGGCGCCCCGGGCGGGCGGCGGCTCATAGGCCGGCGGCTCCTCCTGGGGCACGGGCTCGGGCTCCGGCTCGTCGATGTCCAGGGCCGGGACGCCGAGCAGCCGGGGCTGCAGTTCGTGCAGCCGCGCGGCCAGTTCGGCGGCCCGCAGCCGGGAGGCCGGAGCCTTGGCCAGGCACTGGTGGACGAGCCGCCACAGCTCGGACGGGACGCCCGGCAGCGGGGCGACGGCCTCCGTGACGTGGCGGCGCAGGACGGCACCGGGGTGTCCGCCGCCGAAGGGGGTGAACCCGGCGAGCGCCTCGTACAGCACGGTGGCCAGCGCGTAGATGTCGACGGCGGCGCGCGGCGGGAGTCCCTCGACGATCTCGGGAGCGACGTAGTCCGGCGTGCCCACGACCCGTCCCGTGCCACCGCGCCGGGGGGCGTCGATGAGCCGGGCCACACCGAAGTCGGTGAGCAGGGCGTGCCCGGTCGCCTCGTCCAGCAGGATGTTCTCGGGCTTGACGTCGCGGTGGACGTACCCGGCCGCGTGTGCCGCCGCCAGCGCGTCGGCGATGTCGGCGGTGACGCGGACGGCGTCGGCGGGCGTCAGCCGGCGGTGCCGGTCGAGCTGGGTGCGCAGGTCGGAACCGTGCACCAGGTCCATGACGAGCGCCAGGTCGTTGCCGTCCACCACGAGATCGCGCACGCCGACGACCCGCGGATGGTCCAGGCTCATCAGCGCGGTGCGTTCGTGCACGAACCTGCCGACGAGTTCCTGGTCGGCCGCCAGGTCCTCGCGCAGCAGCTTGATGGCGACGCGACCCTCCGGTCCCGAGCCCAGCCACACCGTGCCGGCGCTGCCCCGGCCCAGGATCCGGTGAGCGGTGTAACGACTGCCGATCTTCCGTGCCATGGCGTCCAAAGTACGCGGCGCGGGGGCGCGCGTGACCTGCGAACGCGGGTAACGGCCGAACTCGCGCCCCGAAAGTCGACAAAGCGCCGGAGTGAGCGTCCCGTGCCGGCGGTCGGTCGCCCTCCGCTCAGCCCGCCGTGCCCCCGTCGGTGGTGGCGCCGACGCTGTCGCGGACGTTGTTGAACCAGTCGACCATCGTTTCCCAGAAGCTGCGGCCTTCGGCCACCCACTCCGGAACGGGGGTGAAGTTCCAGACCAGCGCGACGATCGCGACGAGCATGAGGATCATGAACAGGCAGCCCTTGAGGCAGCCGAGGCCGGGGATGCGCATGGGGTTGGCGCTGCGCCGCGGCGGCCTGGGCTCACGCGGGGCCCGCTCCGGGCGGCGCTGCTCGTACCGCTGCGGCTGCGGCTCGTAGGGCCGGGGCTGCGGCTCGTAGTGCTGCGGCGCGGGCGCGGGCTGCTGCGGCGCGGGCTGCGCGTACCGCTGTGGCGGCTCGGCGTACCGCTGCGGCGGCTGGGCGTGCTGCGGCGGCTGGGCCTGCTGCGGGGGCCGGTCGCCGGTGGGGCGCTGCGGGGCCGGGCGACGGGCGGGACGCCGCCGCAGCGGGTCCTGGGCCGGGTCGAGCGGCTGGAACTGCGTCTGGTCGTTGCGCTCCCGCGCGGCGCGCATCTGGTTCTGCCACGGGTGCGCCCCTTCCCCGGACTGCTGCTGAGGCGGCTGCTGCGGCATGACGGTGGTGCGGTCCGCGCCCCCGTCCGGGCCCTCGCCGGGCGCCCCGTGCCCCATGACCGTCGTCGCCGCGTTCGGGTCGTACCCGGCGCCGGCACCGCCGGAGGGCAGGACCTGCGTCGGGTCGGCGTCGCCCGCTCCTGCGGCGGGAGTCGTCCCCGGGACCGGGGCGGGGCTGGGGTCGGGGGCGAGCAGGGCGGCCACGCCGAGGGCGGCCTCGTAGGCGGCCGGGCTCGCGGTGGGCGCCAGCCCGGCCGCGACGGTCCGCAGGGCCCGGGCCAGCGTGACGGCCCCCGGCCGCTCCTCCGGCGCCTTGCGCAGGCAGTGCTCGATGACGGTCCACAGCGGCTCGGGGACGCCGTCGGGGCGGCGCGGCTGCTCGTTCAGGTGCCGGTGCAGCACCTCCAGCGCGCTGCCGCCGCTGAAGGGCGGCCGTCCGGTGAGCGCCTCGTAGAGCAGGATGCCGGCGCCGTAGACGTCGACGGCGGAGGTCTGCGGCCGGCCCTCGGCGGACTCCGGTGCGACGTAGGCCGGGGTCCCGACGAACTCGTGCGTCCGCGTGAGGCCCGGGGAGTCCGCGAGCCGGGCGATGCCGAAGTCGGTGAGCATCGGCCGCATGCCGCCGGCGTCCTCGGCGAGGAGGACGTTGGCGGGCTTCAGGTCGCGGTGGACGACGCCGTCGTCGTGGCTGGAGGCGAGCGCGTCGGCGATCTGCGCGGTCAGCAGGGCGGCGGCAACCGGCGTCAGCGGCCCGTTCTCACGCAGGTAACGGTGCAGGTCGGGGCCTTCGACCAGGTCCATGACGAGGGCGAGGAGGTCACCCTCGACCACCAGGTCGCGGGTGCGCACGATGTTCTCGTGGGTCAGGCGCAGCAGCACCGAGCGTTCGCGCAGGAAGCGCATGACGACGTCCGGGTCGCCGGCCAGCTCCTCCTTGAGGACCTTGATCGCCACGAGCTCACCGGGACTGCCGGTGACCGCCGCCTCCGCGCCGGCCGCCTCGCGCTGGCGTCCGCGCCACACGGTGCCGGTGGCGCCGCGTCCGAGCGGCTCCTCGAGGAGGTATTTGCTGCCTACGGGCCGCACGTCATCGGCTCCCTGGTCGTTCCTGCCGGGCTGGGCGCCCGTCCGGATGGTCCGGGCTTGAATGATCTTGGACGCTGCCGGGCCGATCGGTCCAGCAGTCGGGCACGGCTCGCGCGGGCGGCCGCCCGCTCCACTGTAGTCGGGGCCCGGACGGACCGGCGGGGGATCGGGCGGAGCGCTCTCCCCCGCCGATCTCCCCCGCCGGTCACGTGGCGGCGGGGGCCAGAGGCCACCTCGCCGGGCGGAGACGGGGGCGGTCGTGATACGTACGTGCTTGGTCGAAAGTGTTACCCCGTCAGATGTGAACTCGGTCACAAGCGGTCCCTCTTACGCGTGACCCGGCTCAATCAAGATCATTGGACCGTGCTCGCGGCATGCCTTGTCGGTCGCGGGTGGCAGGATGCACCGACGGGGCTGAACCGGGAGGGGCCGATGCCGAATCAGATCCGGCTCACCGTCCGTGGGCCACGCGCCGGCTCGGGGCAGGGCACGGACGCGTGTGACGTGCTCGTCACCGCGCCGCCCGGCACCGTGCTCGCCGCCGTCACCGGCGGCCTGTCCGCCGCGTGGGCCGCCGCGTGCGCGGGCGCCGCCGCGCCCGCCGCGCCGTCGCGGGAGGGTGAGTCGGCCGCCGTCTTCGTGGGCGGCAGGCGGCTCGACGCCCAGCGGCACACGCTCGGCGAGCCACCGCTCGTCGACGGCGCCGTCGTCTCCCTGCACCAGCCCTTCGAGCCCCCCGCCGCCCCGGCGCCGAGCGGCCCCCGGCTGCACGTCGTCGCCGGGCCGGACGCGGGCGGCGTCCACCTGCTGCACGGTGGCCACGTCCGCATCGGGCGCTCGGCCGACGCGGACGTCGTGCTGGACGATCCGGACGTGTCGCGGCTGCACTGCGTCGTGACGGTCGCGGAGACCGGTTCCGTGACCGTGGCGGACCTCGGTTCCACCAACGGCACCACGGCCGACGGCGTCCCCGTCGGAGAGCGCCCGGTCGCGCTGCGGCCGGGCACGTCCCTGCGGGTGGGCGAGTCCGTGCTGCGGTTGCGGACGGACCCGGTGGCCGTGGCTCCCGAGCCGGGCGCCCCCGCGCCCCGGCGGAGTCCGGAGGCCGCAGGCCGACAGGGCGCGGCGCTGGCCTTCGTCCCGGAACAGGCCGGGCCGGAGGGGGCCCGGGGCCGGGGCGGCCCCTCGGGGACGGCCGCCGGGCCGACGGGCGGCGTCACACACGGCTCCGGACTGGCGGGCGCGCCCACGCCGTTCCTGCCGCCCCCCGGCCCGCCCACGCCCGGTCCCCCCACGCCCAGCCTGCCCGGCGGGCCTGCGGGGTCGGACCGGGCCGCCGTGGAGCGGCGGGCCGTGCGCGGGATGAGCGCCTGGGCCCGCCGCCTGTCGGGCAAGCGGAACGCCCCCGAGGCCGGCGAGCGCTCCCCCGGGCCCGCAGCGGCCGCACCCGGTGGCCCGGTACCCGCACCCGATCCGGGCCGCTGGCCGGACGCGGCCGAGATCCTGCTCACCGCCCTCGGACCCGGCCCCCGCCTGTGGGAGCGGCACCCCGCCCACCAGGACGCCCTGACGGTCCGCCTGGGCACCGCCCATCACGGGGCCCGCGCGGGCAGTCCGGTGACGGTGTCGCTGCGCGAGGCGGGCTCCCTCGGGCTGGCCGGTCCCCGGTCCCGGCTGCTGTCACTGGCCCGTTCGGTGCTGGCCCAACTCGTGACCCTGCACCCGCCCGGCGGGCTGGAGATCGTGCTGCTGGCCTCCGGCCGGGGCACGACCCGTACCCGGGACTGGTCCTGGCTCGGCTGGCTGCCGCACCTGCGCCCGGCCCACGGCCAGGACTGCCGTCTGCTGTTCGCGTTCGACCGCGAGCAGGCCACCGCGCGCACGGCGGAGCTCGCGCGGCGGCTGGAGGAGAGCCCGCTCGGCCCCGAGTGGACGAGCGCCGAACGGGCGGACGTCATGGCCGCCGCCGCCCGCCACACCGGTCCCGCCACGGTGCTCGTCGTGGACGGCGACCCCGGCTCGGCCGCGCTGCGCGAGTCGGTGGCCCGGCTCACGTCGGGCGGCGCGGCGGCGGGGGTGCACGTGCTGTGTCTGGCCGAGACGGCCCCCGCGACGCCGTCGTCCCCGCAGTCCGAGACGCTGGCCGCCGCGAACACCGTGCTGCCCGCCTTCCGGGAGTGCGGTGCGGTGGGGCTGCTCAGCGGGGCCGTCGCCACGGCCGTCCGCGTCGTGCGCCGGGGCGGGGACCGCGCGGGCGAGCCCGCCACGGTGGACGGCGTGTCCCCCGCCTGGGCCGAGCGGGTGGCCCGCGCGCTCGCCCCGCTGCGCGAGGCGGAGGCCGTGGAGGCGGGCGTTCCGGCGCCCCGGCACGCCGCTCCGCTGCCGGACGGCTCCCGGCTGCTGGAGGAGCTCGGCCTGGCCCGGGCCACCCCGGCCGCGGTGCTGGCCCGCTGGCCGGAGCCGGTGGCGCCGCCCGGTGCCGCCCTCGTCCTCGGCGCCGGTCCGCGCGGGCCCGTCGACGTGGACCTGGCGACGGCACGCAGCCACCTGCTGATCAGCGGTGCGGCGGGCAGCGGCAAGTCGGAGCTGATCTGCTCGGTCGCGGCGGCCCTCGCGGCGGGCGACCGCCCCGACCGGCTGGCACTCCTGCTCGTGGACGGCGGCACCGGCCGGACGCTGCGGGCGGCCACGGAGCTGCCGCACGCGTCGACGTACCTGAACGCCGGCGATCCGGTGCGGATGCGGGCGTTCGCCCAGGCCCTGAGCGGTGAGCTGAAGCGGCGCGCCGAGCTGCTGGAGGGCGAGGCCTACGAGACGCACGCCCTGCCCGGACACAGCACTGCCGCGACGGCCGGCACCGGCGGCCCCGAGGGCGCCCCGCCGGTTCCGGACCTCGCGGGGAGCGGCGTGGACGCCGACCGGGGCACGCTCCGGCTTCGTCCGCGCACCGCAGGGGGCGCCCCCGGCCCGGTGCTGCCCCGGCTGGTCGTGCTGGTCGACGACCTCGACGCCCTCGTCGCCCCCGCCCTGGGCAACCCGGGCCGTCCGGCGGCGGGGTCGGTGGTGCGCGCGCTGGAGACGGTCGCCCGGGAGGGCGTGCGGCTCGGCGTGCACCTCGTCTCGGCCACGGGCCGGCCGGACCGGACCGCCCACACCGTGGCCGACCAGGGGTCGGCGCTGCGCGTCGCCCTCGGCGGTTCCCCGGACGGGGGCGGCCCGCCCGGGCGCGGGGTGCTCCACCGCCCGGACGGCTCCTCGACGCCGTTCCAGGCCGGGCGCGTCACCGCCCGGATCCCGCGCACGGCGACGCAGCGCCCCACGGTCCTGCCGCTGGACTGGCAGCGGGCCGGTGACCCGCCCACCCGGCGGCCCGTCCGTGAGATGGGCAACGGTCCGACGGACCTGGCGCTGCTGGCCAGCGCGATGGAGCGGGCGACGGCCGAGTCCGGGGCGGTGCCGGTGCCGCCGCTGGCGTAGCGGCCCGGAGCGGAGAGCACACGCCCACGGATGGGGTACTCCCGGGTGGGCCGGTCGAGTGGGAAACGCGGTGCGGTGGTCCGGATGGCGTGGCACCGCGTGCGCGCCACGCATTATCGGCTTAACAGACCGGCCCCGTGACCGCGCCCACCCCTGGGATGTGTGCCGTGCCCCGCTTCAGCATCATCGTTCCCGCCCACCAGGTCCATGCCTACCTGCCCGAGTGCCTGGAGTCCGTTCTCTCCCAGTCCTTCACCGACTTCGAGCTCCTCGCGGTGGACGACGGCTCCCCCGACGGCTGCGGCGGCCTCCTCGCCGAGGCGGCCGGGACCGACCGGCGGGTGACGGTCCTGCGGCTGCCGGAACCGGGCGGGCCGGGGCCGGCCCGCAACGCCGGGATGCTGCACGCGCGCGGCGACTACGTCCTCTTCCTCGACAGCGACGACGCACTGGCCCCCGGCGCGCTCCAGGCCGTCGCCGACCGGCTGGAGGACACCGCGGGTCCCGACGTCCTCGTCTTCGACCACGAGCGCGCCTTCTGGCACGGCCGCATCGAACGGAGCGTCCCCGCCGGCATGCTGGACCACCGCGAGCCGCAGGTCTTCCGCGCACAGGACCGGCCCGGGCTGCTCCGGCTGCCCGCCGTCGCGTGGAACAAGGCCTACCGGCGGGAGTTCCTGCTCCGGGGCGGCCTGCGGTTCCCACCAGGCGCCTACGAGGGCGTGCCCTTCACCTGGTGGACGCTGCTGACGGCCGAGGCCGTCACCGTGCTGGACCGCGTGTGCGTCCAGCACCGGCGCCGCAGGTCCGGCGGGCTGCTGGCGCAGGCCCCCCGGCGGCACTTCGACGTCTTCGGCCAGTACGACCGCGTCTTCGCGCTCGTCGGCGAACAGCAGCGGTTCGCACGGTGGCGGCCGATGCTCTACCGCCGCATGAGCGACCACCTGGTCTCCGTCATCCTGGCGCCCGGACGGCTGCCGCGTTCCGCCCGCGCGGAGTTCTTCCGGCGCAGCGGCAAGCAGTGCGCGCGCTACCGGGACGCCGCCGGGCGCACCGACCTGCGGCACCTGCTGCTCCGGCTCGGCGCCCGGCGCACGTTCCGGCTGCTGTGGGCGGCGGGGAGCCTGCGACGGCGTCTACGCGCCGCTGTACGCGCCGTGCGGGGCCCGCTGATGCGGACGTACTACCGGATCCACCTGCGCCGGCGCGTCGACCCGGCGCTGGCCGTCTTCGCCGCCCCGGCCGAGGGCGGCTACGCGGGCGACCCGGCGGCATTGGAGGCCACCGCCCGCCGGCTCGTCCCCGGGCTGCGCACCGCCTGGGTGGGCACCGCCGAGGAGGCACCGGACCTGCACCGCAGGGTGCGACGCCTCCAGCCGGGCTCGGCGGCGCACTGGCGCGCCCTGGCGCGGGCCAAGTACCTGGTGACCAGCGGGGACGTCGAGCCGGGGCTGCGCAAGCGGCAGGGCCAGACCCTCGTGCGCACCCACGTGGGCACGCCGCTCGCCCGGGAGGGCCTGGACCTCGGCAACCACCCGGTGGCCGGGCTCGGCACCGACTTCGCGACGCTCCTGTCCCGCATCGACGCCTGGGACTACAGCGTCTCCGCCAACCGGCACTCCACCCTCGCCCGCGAACGGGCCTACCCCGGCGCGTACACGACGCTGGAGTACGGTGCGCCGCGCAACGACGTCATGTACCGGGCCACGGCCGACGACGTCGCCCGCATCCGGGCCGAGCTCGGTGTGCCGCCCGGCACCGTGGCCGTCCTGTACGCGCCCGCCGAACGGGACTACCTGCGCGGGCGGCCCCGGCTGGACCTCGCCCGGCTCGCCCACACGCTGGGCCCCGGCTTCACCGTGCTCGACGGCGGCGCACCGCGCGGCCCCCACCGTTCGGCGACCCGGCTGTGCCTGGCGGCCGACGTGCTGGTCACCGACTACGCGCCGCTGATGTTCGACTTCGCCAACCTGGACCGGCCCATCGTCATCCACGCCGACGACTGGGAGACCTACCGGGCCACCCGGGGCACCTACTTCGACCTCACCACCGCGCCGCCCGGGCCGGTCGTCCGCGACCTTCCCACGCTGGTGCGGCTGTTCCACAGCGGCGCCTGGCGGGCGCCGCAGGGCGCGGAGCTGCGGGCGGCGTTCCGGGAGCGGTTCTGCCCCTACGACGACGGGCACGCGGCCGAGCGCGTCGTGCGGGCCGTCTTCCTGGACGGCGCCGGTCTCGCGCCCGTCGTCCCGCCGCACGAGCGCAGGCCGGCCCCGCTGCCCCCGCCCGCACCGCGCGTCGTGCGTCCGGCGGAGACGCTGCGCTCCACGCGCTCCGGCGTGTAGGACGCGCGCACGACCGCGGGCCGGACGGGGAGCAGCCCGTCCGGCCCGCGGTCGTGCGCCGCCGTCAGCGGTTGCTGCGCAGCAGGGTGCGCATGGTGCGCATGGCGACCGACAGGTTCGCCAGGTCGAACGTCTCGGAGTTGTGGATCTCCTCCAGCGTCGCCCGGGCGCGCCCGAGGATCGCGGCGTTCTTCTCCTCCCAGGCCTTGAACCGCTGCTCGGCGGTCGCCGTGGCGTCCCCGCCCGACAGCACGTCCGCCGTGAGCAGCTGGTGCGCGGCGTACAGGTCCTCGCGGATCGCGGCGCGGGCCATGGACTGCCACCGGTCGGCGCGCGGCAGTTCGCTGACGCGGTCCTGGAGCTGGGTGATGTTCAGCCGGTCGGCGAGGTCGTAGTACACCTCGGCGACGTCCAGGAGCTCGCGTCCCGTGCGGTCGGCGACGGCCACGATGTCCAGGGCCGGGAAGACCGAGGAGAACCCGGCGACGCGGCGGGCGAGCTCGGAGGGCACGCCCGCGTTCTCCAGCTCCTCGTGAATCGCCTCGAACCAGGCCAGGTCCTCGCCCTTGAGGAGGGCGGGGAGCTGCGACCACACCGTCTCCACCCGCTCGCTGAAGACCTCCACGGTCTCGGCGAGCAGGAGCGGCTGCGGCCGGTTGCCCAGCAGCCAGCGGGTCGCGCGCTCCACGAGGCGGCGGCTGTGCAGCCGGATGCGGGTCTGCGTCTCGGCGGCGACCCGGTTGTCGAGCGTCTCGACCTCGTCCCACACCCGGGCCATGTCGAAGATGGCCCGGGCGGCGGTGTGCGCGCGCACGATCTCCTCGGTCGTGGCCCCCGACTCCTCCCGCAGCCGGTGCAGGAACGTCGAACCGCCCGTGTTCACCGTGTCGTTGACGAGCACGGTGGTGACGATCTGACGGCGCAGCGCGTGGTGGTCGATCTCGTCGGGGAACCGCTCGCGCAGCGCCCGGGGGAAGTAGGAGTGGGCCAGCTTCCGCAGGTACGGGTCGTCGGGCAGGTCGGTGCCGATCAGCGCCTCGGTGACGGTGATCTTGGCGTAGGCCAGCAGCACCGCCAGCTCGGGCTGGGTGAGGCCCTGCCCGCTGGTCTGCCGCTCCCGGATCTGCCGGTCGGAGGGCAGGTGCTCCAGCGAGCGGTCCAGCCGACCGGAACGGGAGAGGGCGCGCATGAAGCGGGCGTGGGCCTGGAGCAGGCCGGGGGCCGTCTCCAGGGCGTTGGCCAGCGCCACGTTCTGCGCGTAGTTGGTGCGCAGGACCAGCTCGCCGACCTCGTCGGTCATCTCGGCCAGCAGGGCGTTGCGGTGCTTGACGGTCATGTCCCCGTTGCCGACGACGGCGTTGAGGAGGATCTTGATGTTGACCTCGTGGTCGGAGGTGTCCACTCCGGCGCAGTTGTCGATGGCGTCGTTGTTGACCTTGCCGCCGCACAGGGCGTACTCGATGCGCCCGAGCTGGGTGAGGCCGAGGTTTCCGCCCTCGCCGACGACGCGGGCCCGCACGTCGCTGCCGTTGACGCGGATCGCGTCGTTGGCCTTGTCGCCGACGTCCTGGTGGCTCTCGCCCGACGCCTTCACGTACGTGCCGATACCGCCGTTCCACAGCAGGTCGACCGGTGCCTGGAGGATGGCCTGCATCAGCTCCGACGGCGTCAGCTTCGCGGCGGAGGACTCCAGGCCGAGGGCCTCGCGCAGCTGTGGTGAGACGGGCACCGACTTGGCGCTGCGCGGGAAGACGCCGCCGCCCGCGGAGATCTTGTCGGTGTCGTAGTCCGCCCAGGAGGACCGGGGCAGCTCGAACAGCCGACGGCGTTCCTCGTACGAGGTCGCGGCGTCCGGATCCGGGTCGACGAAGATGTGCCGGTGGTCGAAGGCGGCGACCAGGCGGATGTGCTCGCTCAGCAGCATGCCGTTGCCGAAGACGTCACCGGACATGTCGCCGACGCCGACGACCGTGAAGTCCTGCGTCTGCGTGTCGTGGTCCAGCTCGCGGAAGTGCCGCTTGACGGACTCCCAGGCGCCGCGCGCCGTGATGCCCATGCCCTTGTGGTCGTAACCTGCCGAGCCGCCGGAGGCGAAGGCGTCACCCAACCAGAAGCCGTAGGAGACGGCGACCTCGTTGGCGATGTCGGAGAAGGTGGCCGTGCCCTTGTCGGCGGCGACGACGAGGTAGGTGTCGTCCTCGTCGTGCCGGACGACGTCCTTGGGCGGCAGCACCTCGCCGTTCAGCAGGTTGTCGGTGATGTCCAGCATCCCGGAGATGAACGTGCGGTAGCAGGCGATGCCCTCGGCCAGCCACGCGTCCCGGTCCACGGCCGGGTCCGGCAGCCGCTTGCCGACGAAACCGCCCTTCGCGCCGACGGGCACGATGACCGTGTTCTTGACCTCCTGGGCCTTCACCAGGCCGAGGATCTCCGTGCGGAAGTCCTCCTTGCGGTCCGACCAGCGCAGGCCGCCGCGGGCGACCTTGCCGAAGCGCAGGTGCACGCCCTCCACCCGGGGCGAGTACACCCAGATCTCGTAGGAGGGACGGGGTGCGGGCAGGTCGGGGATGGCCTGCGGGTCGAGCTTCATCGACACGTAGTCGTGCAGCTCGCCGTCGTCGGTGCGCTGGAAGTAGTTGGTGCGCAGGGTGGCTTTGATGACGGTGAGGAAGGAGCGCAGCATGCGGTCCTCGTCCAGGTTGGCCACCTGGTCCAGGGCGCCGTCCAGCTCCTCCAGCAGCCCGTCGAGCAGCTCCCGCCCCGCGTGCTGCCGCTCGGGGGCGAGGCGCGCCTCGAAGAGGCTCACCAGCAGCCGGGTCGTGTGGACGTTGCGCCGGAGGGTCTCCTCCATGGTGGCCTGGCCGAACTTCGCGCCCGCCTGCCACAGGTAGCGGGCGTAGGCGCGCAGCACCATGGCCTGCCGCCAGGTCAGCCCGGCGGCCAGGACGAGGGCGTTGACGCCGTCGTTCTCGGCCTGCCCGCGCCAGACGGCGGCGAAGGTGTCCTGGAAGCGCCGGCGGGCGTCCTCGCCCAGGGCGTCCGCGCTGGGCTCCGGCAGCCGCAGCCCGAAGTCGTAGATCCACACCCGGGTGCCGTCGGCCGTGCGCAGCTCGTAGGGCCGCTCGTCCACGACCTCCACGCCCATCGCCTGGAGGATGGGCAGGACGGCGGAGAGCGAGACGGGCTCGCCGGTGCGGTAGATCTTGAAGCGTCGTTCGCCGGGGGCGGCGCCGACCGGTTCGTACAGGCTCAGCGCGAAGCCCTCGCCCGTCTCGTCCAGCTGCGCCAGGTGCTGGAGGTCGGCGACGGCCGCGCGGGGGGAGAAGTCCTCCTTGTAGCCCTCGGGGAAGGCGTTGCTGCCGAGGGTGCCGAAGCGGCGACCCAGCTCGGCGGCCCGCTCCTCGCCGCACTCGGCGACCAGGGCCTCCGCGAAGCCGTCGGCCCAGGAGCGGGCGGCCTCGGCGAGGCGGTGCTCGATGCGGTCGGCGTCGGCGTCGGTGAGGCGGCCCAGCTGCGAGCCCGGCTCGACGCGGACGACGAAGTGCAGCCGGGAGAGGACCGACTCGGTGTTCCAGGCGGTGAAGTCGACGCTGGTGCCGCCCAGTTCCTCCCGCAGGATGTCGATGAGCCGCAGCCGCACGTTCGTCGTGTAGCGGTCGCGCGGGAGGTAGACGAGCGCGGAGTAGTACCGGCCGTACTCGTCCTGACGGAGGAACAGCCGCAGGCGGCGGCGCTCCTGGAGGTACAGGACGGAGATCGCGATGGAGCGCAGCTCGTCCACGGGGATCTGGAACAGCTCGTCGCGCGGGTAGGTCTCCAGGATCTGGAGCAGGTCCCGGCCGTCGTGGCTGTCGGGTGTGAAGCCGGCGTGCGAGAGCACGGCCTCGACCTTGCGGCGGATCACGGGGATCTGCCGGACGCTCTCGACGAAGGCGGACGCGGCGAACAGGCCCAGGAAGCGGCGCTCGCCCACGACGTTCCCGTCGGCGTCGAACTTCTTCACCCCGACGTAGTCGAGGTACGAGGAGCGGTGCACGGTCGCGCGGCTGTTGGCCTTGGTGAGCACCAGCAGCCTGCGCTCGTGCGCCTTGGCGCGGGCGTCGGGGCTCAGGCGGTTGAACGACGGCGAGACGGGGTGCCCCTCGTCGTCGGCGGTGTGCGTCGGGTCCGCCCGCAGGATGCCGAGGCCGGTGCCGGGCACCGACTTGAGCACGTCCGCCCGCTCCCCGCTCGCGTCGGTGGAGCGCGCCAGCTCGTACTCGCGGTAGCCGAGGAAGGTGAAGCGGTCGTCGGCGAGCCAGCGCAGCAGCTCGCGCGCCTCGGTGACCTCCTGCTCGGACAGGTCGTCGGTGGGCTCGTTCGGGAGGTCGTCGGCGATGGCCAGGGCCGTGCCGCGCATCTTGCGCCAGTCCTCGACGGCCTCCCGGACGTCGGACAGGACGCGGCGGAGGTCCAGGGTGATCTGCTGGAGGTCCGTCGCGTCCGTCTCCCGGTCGATCTCGACGTGGATCCAGGACTCGGTGACGGCGTCCGGCGGCAGCTGGTCGGGCCGGTGGGTGTTCGGCTCCGGGGAGAGCGGGTCACGCCCGGCGTCCAGCACCTCCAGCAGCTTGCCGGTCACGTCGCGGCGGACGATCACCTGCGGGTGGATGACGACGTGGATGCCGCGGTCCTCGCGGGTCAGCTCGTTGGTGACCGAGTCGACCAGGAAGGGCATGTCGTCGGTGACGACCTCCACGACCGTGTGGGTGCAGGTCCAGCCGTTCTCCTCGACGGAGGGGGTGTAGACCCGGACGTTCGCCGTGCCCTGCGGGCGCTGCTGGGCGAGCCGGTGGTGCGAGAGGGCGGCCCCCAGCACGTCCACGGGCTCCCGGTCGGCCAGGTCCTCCGGGGCCGTGTGCAGGTAGTAGCGCTGGAGATACGCGCCCAGTGCCTCCGGGGTCAGCCCCTGTACCGGGAGACTCCCGGTGGGGCTGCCCTCAGCGGCCTGGGCGGCTCGCCCGAGCAGATCGGCCTTGGCTTCGTCCAGCTTGGTCTGCATGTCCTCTGGCTCCTGTCGCGCGCCGTTGCGTGACGTCAGATGGGGTGTCCGGTCGTACAGGGCAAGACGTCGACGCCCTCGCGGGCCGTTCCAGTTCGACGGTATGCCGGGAAACTCGATCAGCAACCGGCACTGCCTCGCGATGTCGCGGGCGGAGTACGGGGAGGGCCACGTCGCCTACGTCCCCGGGCACGGCTATCGCGCTGATCACGGGGTAAGGCTATCGCCCCGGACCGGGGGCGCGTCATGGTCCGTATGTGTACAAAAGCGGGGCCGGAAGTTTGACGGTCTGGACAGGGCCCTCACGCGGCACGTGCCTTACCGGGCCAGGTGTTCCGCCGCCTCCACGGCCTCCGCCAGCGTGTCGACGACCGGAACACCGGCCTCCGCAAGGCTGGCCCGGCTGTGGGATCCCCCGGTGTACAGGACGGCCCGCGCCCCGACGTGCCGGGCGGCCAGTGCGTCGTCCACGGCGTCGCCGATGACGACCGTGCGCCGTGGGTCGACGTCCGTCAGCGACGCCAGGTGCCGGGCCATGTGCGCGGCCTTGCCGTGCCCCGACAGCGGGGTGGCCAGGCCGTCGACCCGGGTGAAGTGGCCCTCGATGCCGTGCCTGCGCACCAGGGGCACGAGGTGGTCGTGCGGCGCGAGGGAGCACAGCGACTGGGTGCCGCCGGCCGCCTGCCGGGCCGCGAGCAGCTCGGCCGCGCCCAGGGTGAGCGTCACCGTGTCGACCCGGTCGAAGTAGTGCCGGTGGAAGCACTCGTTCAGCACGGCGAACTCCTCGTCCGTGGGGATCCGGCCGGTCAGCTTCTCGTAGAAGCGCGGCACCGGCACGCAGTACAGCTCGCGGTAGCGCTCCAGCGTCACCGGCTCCATGCCGACCTCGGCGAAGGCCAGGTTCGTCGCCTCGATGACGGCGTCGATGTCGTGCAGGAGCGTGCCGTTCCAGTCCCAGACGATGTGAGTGGTCTCCCCATGCATACCCTCGACGGTACCCGCAGGCACCGACACGCGACCGGGCCCGCCGTACCCGGCACCTGCGCTCAGAGCAGACCGTCCAGCTCCTGGGTGGCGTACCAGAGCAGCTCGTGCGCCTCGGCCCCGTCCACCACCTGACGCGCGGCTTCCTCGCCCCCGTCCGCCGCGTGCAGCGCCCCGGCCGCGGCGGTGACGTCGGCCACGGCGTCCTCCGCGTCGACGTGCACGGCCGCCGCCTTGGCCAGCGGCACGGCGCCGTCGACCCGGACCTGGCCGACGGCGTCGCCGTCCGGGCCGTCGTCGGCGACGGAGACGGCACGGTCGGCGACGTCGACCGCCACCACGACGCGGCGCCGGGGGGCCGCGGGGTCGTCCGCCAGCAGCCGCAGGGAGCCCAGCGCCGCACGGCCGAGGGCCGCGTACTCCAGCTCCTCGACGTCGTCGGAGGCGCACCACGCGCGCAGCGCGGGCGTGACCGCGAAGGCCGTGAGCGGGGCGGGGCCGAGCTCGCCCCGCCGGTGCACCACGGCCAGCCGGGGCAGGGTCAGGGGGACGTAGAGGCGCATGGACTGCCGCTTTCGTGTGAGGCCGTGAACCGGACTGCCCGCCAGGATACGGCCCCGCCGGAGCGCTCCCCCGCCGAGCGGGCTCGACCGCACCGCAGGTCAGCCGGGTCACCGGTCAAACAACGACCGTCGGACGCCGGAACGGGTGAACGCGGCAACGGCCGACGGTGCGGCAGGGACGGCGTTGCACCGATGTGACGTCACGGATACAAAGAGTGACCAAAGCTACTGGCCAGTAGTGCCGCTTCCGTTCACTTCACGTCGCTTCACGGGGAATCACCATGATCACCACACACGCCACCCGGCCGCCCGGCCGCAAGGACAGCCGGCGACCGTCACGATCGGCGCTGGCCGCCGCCCGCCGCAGCGCGCGGGACCGGCTGCCCCACTACTGGTTCGCACACCGGCTGCTCCAGGTCCTCAGCGGACAGCGGCCCGTGCACAGCCTGCTCGGCCACGTCGAGGGACGTGCCTACGACGACCTCCTGCGCCTCGCACCGCTGGCACCGCTCGCGGCGGCGCGGCCGGCACAGGAACCCGTGCTCGTGCAGGTCGGCGCGTCCACCCCCGGCCCCGGGGTGCTGGAGGCGTTCGCGCGGGTGCGCGTCGGGGAGCGCACCCGCGCCCTGGCCTTCCGGCTGGAACAGGCACCCGACCGCCGGTGGCGGTGCGCCGCCGTCGAGTCGGATCTGCGCTGCCGCGCCTGACACCACCGACGCGGGAGGGGCCGGAGACCACCGCTGTGGTCTCCGGCCCCTCCCGTCACGCCCGGCTCACTTCTTGCGGCGACGGCCACCGCTCTTCTGGGCCTTGCGGCGCTCCGCACGCGTCATCCCGTCGCCGGAGGAACGCGTCGTCGGGCCGTCGGCGTCCTCCGCCACGAAGTCGCCCTCGACGACACCGCCCTCGCCGTCCACGGTGGGGGCGGAGAAGTGCAGGCGGTCCGGGCGCTGCGGCGCGTCCAGCCCCTTGGCCTTGATCGCCGGACGGGCACCCGCCGGCACGGCGTCCTTCGGGGCCTCCTCCTCCCGCGACTCCTGCACCGGAACCTGCTCGACCTGCCGCTCGACCTGCACCTCAAGGTTGAACAGGTAGCCGACCGACTCCTCCTTGATGCCCTCCATCATGGCCTGGAACATGTCGAAGCCCTCGCGCTGGTACTCGACCAGCGGGTCCTTCTGGGCCATCGCCCGCAGGCCGATGCCCTCCTGGAGGTAGTCCATCTCGTAGAGGTGCTCACGCCACTTGCGGTCCAGGACGGACAGGACGACCCGGCGCTCCAGCTCGCGCATGATCTCCGCGCCCAGCTCCTTCTCCCGGGCGTCGTACTGACCGTGGATGTCCTCCTTGACGGCCTCGACGAGGAACTCGGCGGTCAGCCCCTCGCGGTCGCCGACCTCCTCCTCCAGCTCGGCCACCGTCACCGAGATGGGGTAGAGCTGCTTGAACGCGGCCCACAGCCGGTCGAGGTCCCACTCCTCGGCGAAGCCCTCGACCGTCTCGGCCTGGACGTACGCCTCGATCGTGTCGTCCATGAAGTGGCGCACCTGCTCGTGCAGGTCCTCCCCCTCCAGGACACGGCGGCGCTCGCCGTAGATGACCTCGCGCTGCCGGTTCAGCACCTCGTCGTACTTCAGGACGTTCTTGCGGATCTCGAAGTTCTGCTGCTCGACCTGCGACTGCGCCGAGGCGATGGCGCGGGTGACCATCTTGTTCTCGATCGGCACGTCGTCGGGAACGTTCGCCATGGCCATCACGCGCTCGACCATCTGCGCCTTGAACAGCCGCATCAGGTCGTCACCGAGGGACAGGTAGAAGCGGGACTCGCCCGGGTCGCCCTGCCGGCCGCTACGGCCGCGGAGCTGGTTGTCGATACGGCGCGACTCGTGCCGCTCGGTGCCCAGGACGTAGAGCCCGCCGAGCTTCTTGACCTCTTCGTGCTCCGCCTTGACGGCCTCCTCGGCCTGCTCCAGGGCGCCGGGCAGCGCGGCGGCCCACTCCTCGATGTGCTCCTGCGGGTCGTAGCCCTTCGCCCGCAGCGCGGCCTCGGCGATGGCGTCGGCGTTCCCGCCGAGCTGGATGTCGGTACCACGCCCGGCCATGTTCGTCGCCACCGTGACGGAGCCCTTGCGGCCGGCCTCCGCGACGATGTGGGCCTCACGCTCGTGGTTCTTCGCGTTCAGCACCTCGTGCTTCACGCCCCGCTTCTTGAGCTGCTGCGAGAGGTACTCGGACTTCTCGACCGAGGTGGTGCCGACCAGGATCGGCTGCCCCTTCTCGTGCTTCTCGGCGATGTCCTCCACCACGGCGTCGAACTTCGCGACCTCGGTGCGGTAGATGAGGTCCGCCTGGTCCTTCCGGACCATCGGCTTGTTCGTCGGGATCGGGACCACACCGAGCTTGTAGATCTGGTGGAACTCGGCGGCCTCGGTCATCGCCGTACCGGTCATACCGGCGAGCTTGTCGTACAGGCGGAAGAAGTTCTGCAGGGTGATCGTGGCGAGCGTCTGGTTCTCGTCCTTGATGTCCACCCCCTCCTTCGCCTCGATCGCCTGGTGCATGCCCTCGTTGTAGCGGCGGCCGGCGAGGATACGGCCGGTGTGCTCGTCGACGATCATGACCTCGCCGTCGATGACGACGTAGTCCTTGTCCTTCTTGTAGAGCTCCTTGGCCTTGATGGCGTTGTTCAGGTAGCCCACCAGCGGCGTGTTGACGGACTCGTAGAGGTTGTCGATGCCCAGCCAGTCCTCCACGCGGGCGACGCCCGACTCGTGGATGCCGACCGTGCGCTTCTTCTCGTCGACGTCGTAGTCGCCCGTCTCCGGCTTCTGGAGCCGGACGTCGGCGGGCTCACCGCGCTCCAGGCGCTTGACCAGCTTCGCGAAGTCGCCGTACCACTTGGTGGCCGAGTCGGCCGGGCCGGAGATGATCAGCGGCGTGCGGGCCTCGTCGACGAGGATCGAGTCCACCTCGTCGACGATGGCGAAGTTGTGGCCGCGCTGGACCAGCTCCTCCTTCGACCAGGCCATGTTGTCGCGCAGGTAGTCGAAGCCGAACTCGTTGTTCGTGCCGTAGGTGATGTCGCACGCGTACTGCGCGCGGCGCTGCGCCGGCGTCATGTTCGCGACGATGCACCCGACGTCGAGGCCGAGGAACTTGTGGACCCGGCCCATGGTCTCGGAGTCGCGCTGGGCCAGGTAGTCGTTGACCGTGATCAGGTGCACGCCCGCACCGGACAGGGCGTTGAGGTAGGCGGGCAGGGTACCGACGAGGGTCTTGCCCTCACCGGTCTTCATCTCCGCGACGTAGCCGAGGTGCAGCGCGGCGCCGCCCATGAGCTGCACGTCGTAGTGGCGCTGGCCCAGGACCCGCTTGGCGGCCTCCCGCACGGTGGCGAAGGCCTCGGGCAGCAGGTCGTCCAGCGACTCGCCGTCGGCGAACCGCTCCTTGTACTCGTCGGTCAGGGCCCGGAGCTCGGCGTCGGAGAGGTCCAGAAAGTCCTCTTCGATGGAATTCACCTGGTCCGCGATGCGGTGCAGCTTGCGCAGGATCTTGCCTTCGCCTGCACGCATGAGCTTGTTGAAGACGGACACTGGGGATGGTCTCCTTGCCGGTCGGGCCTGGCACGGTGGTGCGATGCTCGGCTGATCCCTCCCTCTCCCTGCCGAGGGCCTCTCCCTGCCGAAAGCACGCCGCACCGGCCATCGTATGCGAGGGGCGCGCGCCCCTGTACCCCCAACGTGCCGGACCCCCGGAAGGTGCCGCTCCGACCCGGTGGACGCCGCCGCGCGCCGACGGCGGCACAATCCCGGCATGGAACCCGTCACCCTGAGCACCGAACGGCTGCGCCTGCGTCCGTTCGAACAACGCGACGCGGAGGCCGTCTTCGCCGCCTGCCAGGACGCCGAGATCGCGCGCTGGACGACCGTGCCGTACCCGTACGCACGCAAACACGCGGAGGACTTCGTCGTCAACATCGGTCCGGCAGGGTGGCGCGACGGCACGCTGTACACGTTCGGCGTCTTCACCCCCGACGGCACCCTGGTCGGGTCCACCGGCCTGGTCAACACCGCGAGGCTGTACACGCCCGACCGCACCGCCGAGCTGGGGTACTGGACGGCCGGGGGGCAACGGGGCAGGGGCTACACCGTCGAGGCCGCGCGGGCCGTCGTCGACTGGGCGTTCACCTCCCTGGGGGCCGAGCGGCTGGAGTGGTACGCCCACGTGGGCAACGAGCCGTCCCGGGCGGTCGCCCGGCGTCTCGGGTTCGTCATGGAGGGCGTCCACCGGGCCCGCACCGTGCACCGGGGCGAGCGGCGCGACGACTGGTCGGCCTCGCTCCTGCCCTCGGACTGGGGCCGCAGCGGGCGGACGCCCTACACCGCCACACCGCCGCCACCCTGAGCCGCCCGCGGGCCCCCGGGGCCGTCTCGGGAAGGACGCGTTGTCAGTCGTCCGGCCTACCGTGGGGCTCATGACGTCCGCGCCCGCACTGTCCCTGTCCGCCGACGACGCCCGTCGTCTCGCCCTGCGCGCCCAGGGGTTCCTGGGCGCCCCCGACCGCCGGGCGGGGGTGCGGGGCGTGTTGCGGCGGCTCGGTGCGGTGCAGCTGGACACGATCTCGGTGCTGGCCCGCTCGCACGAGCTGGTCCCCTACGCCCGGCTCGGTGCTGTCGGCCGGGAGGCGGTGGAGGCGGCGTACTGGTCCGAGCGTCACGCTTTCGAGTACTGGTCGCACGCGGCGTGCGTCCTGCCCGTCGAGGAGTGGCCCTTCTTCTCGTTCCGCAGGCGCGCGCTGCGCGCACGGGGCCGCCGCTGGCACGACCTCGCGGACCGGGACGCGGTCTGCGCCCGGGTGCGCGACCGGCTGAAGGCCGACGGCCCGCTCACCGCGTCGGAGCTCGGCGGTGCCAAGAACGGCGGCGTGTGGTGGGACTGGTCGGAGACGAAGATCGCCGTCGAGTGGCTGCTGGACACCGGCGAGGTCGTGTGCGCCGAGCGGCGCGGCTGGAAGCGTGTGTACGACCTGGCCGAGCGGGCCGTCCCCGACGCTCTGTTCCACGACGACCTGGACGACGCGGAGTGCCTGCGCCGTCTGGTCGCCCAGGCCGGCACCGCCCTCGGCGTGGCGACCCGCGCGGACCTCGCGGACTACCACCGGCTCAGGGGCGCCCAGGTCGACGCGGTGCTCGCCGAGACGCCGCTGGTGCCGGTCGAGGTCGAGGGGTGGGACAGACCCGCCTGGGCCGACCCGGCGGCGCTCGCGTCCCCGCCGCGCGGCCGGCACCGCACGACCCTGCTGTCCCCGTTCGACTCCCTGATCTGGGACCGGCCGCGCACCGAGCGGGTCTTCGGCTTCACCCACCGGCTGGAGGCGTACGTCCCGAAGCCCAAGCGCGTGCACGGCTACTTCGCGATGCCGCTGCTGGCGGGCGGTCGGCTGGTGGGCCGGGTGGATCCGGCCCGGGAGGGCAGGACCCTCGTGGCCCGCCAGGTGTCCATGGCCGGGCGCGGTGCCGTCGCTCCCATGGCCACCGCCCTGGTCGAGGCGGCGGCGTGGGTGGGCTGCGAGGACGTCCGGGTGGAGCGCTGCGACGACGCGGCACTGGCCGGAGCGCTGCGCGCCGAACTCGCCACGGCGCTCCCGGTCCCCGCCGGCTGAGCCGGGCGCGGCAGGGGGGCGGGCGGGGCCGGGCCGGTCACCGGATCTCGAGGATCTTCTCCCGCATCGCGTAGACGACGGCTTCCATCCGGGAGTGCAGCTGCAGCTTCTCCAGGATGTTGCGCACATGGTTCTTCACGGTGTTCTCACTGATGAACAGCTCCTTGGCGATGTCCCGGTTGTTCATGCCGGTCGCCACCAGTTTCAGCACCTCCAGCTCGCGGTCCGTCAGCCGCGGCGCCGGGACGAGCTTGCTCTCGTCGGTGCGCTGGATCATCGACTTGAACTCAGTCAGCAGCTTGGCCGCCATGGAGGGGCTGATCTGCGACTGGCCGTCCGCGACGGCACGGATGGCGGCGCACACCTCGTCCGTGGAGATCTCCTTGAGGAGGTAGCCGGTCGCCCCCGCTTTGATCGCGTCGTAGAGGTCGGCCTCCTCGTCGCTGATCGTCAGCATGACGATCTTCGCGCTGGGAGCGACCTCCTTGATCGCGGTGCAGGCCTCGATGCCACCACGCCGGGGCATGCGCACGTCCATCAGGACGATGTCCGGCAGCAGGTCGGCGGCCTTCCCGACCGCCTCGGCGCCGTCACCCGCCTCACCGACGACCTCGATGTCCTCCTCGGTCTGCAGCACGATCTCCAGGCCGCGACGGAAGAGTTCGTGGTCGTCGACGACCAGGACGCGGATCGGCTCAGGCCGTTCGCACCGCCCGGTTCCCCGCACAGCGGCAGCGGTGCCGCCCTGGCTACCGGCGGGCATCGTGGGCCCGAAGCCGTCCGCCATCGTTCCTCCCCCAGCTGGCCATGCCCGGTCGGCGCCAACCGGGTTGGGCAGACCGCCGGTTGGTCGTGACGCACATGCTATCGGGGGCTCGGCCTCCTGCGGAGCCGCCGAACCGGCCCGCCGTGTCCGCACGGCGGGCCGCGTCACCGCAAAGGCCGTGACGGCCTTGCGGTGACGCGGCCTGCGACGTGCCGGTGCGGCGGGGCTCAGCCGCCGAGAGAGCCACCCGCGCCGGGCGGGATCTCCTCCGCGAAGGGGTCGGGGTTGAGGTGGATGACGCCGTAGTCGTAGGCGTGCCGGCGGTAGACCACGCTCGGCAGCTTGGTGTCGGAGTCGATGAAGAGGTAGAAGTCGTGCCCCACCAACTCCATCTCGTAGAGCGCCTGGTCGAGCGTCATCGGCGCGGCGTTGTGGGTCTTCTCCCGGCAGACCAGCGGCCCTTCACCCTCCACTTCGAGGGGGCCGACCTTCCTGATGGGGGGCGCCTGGCTGACGTCGGCCTCGAAGGCGCCCAGTTCGCCGTTGCCGTTGAGCGTCGCGGCACCGGGCACGGTGGCGGCGACGTCGGCGGCCGGGATGCGGGCGGAACCACGGCGCGAGGTGCGCCGGTCGTGCCGCCTGCGCAGTCGCTCCTCCAGCTTCTCCGCCGCAAGGTCGAGTGCCGCGTAGGGGTCCTTGGCCGCCGCTTCGGCCCGGATGACCGGGCCGCGGTGGCGGAGGGTGATCTCCACGCGGTCGGAACGGTCGGCCTGACGGGGGTTGTGCTCCTTGGACACCTCAACGTCCAAGCGGGTCACCTTGGCGTCCAGCTTCTGGACCTTGTCCAGCTTCAGCTTCTCCGCCACGTGCTTACGGAACCGCTCGGGTACCTGTGTCTTACGGCCCTTGACGACGATGTCCACGCAGAACTCCGTTCCCGGACTGCCCGCCCCTGAGGACGAAGCACGTCCTTGGTGCACTGAGCCGGATGGCTCCGGTACCGACCGGCCGCCCTCCGGCGCTACGTCGGGTTGCGACTTCCACCTCCTTCTCCCCCGTCGGGAAGATCGCCACCCACTCGACAAAAGGGGCGACCGGTGAGGACCGGTGGTGTACGGCACCGCCGCACAGACTCCGCTCTGAGAAGAGTCCGGGGTGGCTCCTACCAGGAGGCCCGCAGCTCTCTCCTTACCGAACGTACCCCGACTGGGGGACGGTCGGCACCCCCTACCGGTGCGTACCCCTCATGAGCTGTCCTCTTGTCTCTCGCTGTCACGTCCTCCGGCGGACACTCACCGCCGGTATGCGATTCCATGCCCAGCCACGCCCCGGTCATGCATCCGGCTACGGCGCGACTCCGGCGGGGGTGCCACGGCGACCACCCCGGCCCCGGTCACCAGGGCACCGGCCGCCGACAGCGCACGGGCCGCCTCGGAGAGGGTGGCCCCCGTCGTCATCAGGTCGTCCACGACCACCACCGGCCCTCGCCCGAGCAGCCGGGCGGCCGCCGGTGGTACGGCCAGCGCCCCGTCAAGGTTGCGCCGCCGCTGCCGCGGTCCCAGACCCGCCTGGTCGGCGACGTCACGCCGCCGGCGCAGCACGGGCAGCGACCGCGCCGGTGTCCCGCACCGCCGCAGCTCCGCCACGGCCGCCCCCGCGAGCCGGCGCACGGGGTCGTGGCCCCGGGCCGCCACGGCGTGCCGCGCCGACGGCACCGGGACGAGCAGCAGCGGGCCGCCGCCGGGGAGCGTCCCGTACCCGGTCCGGCCCGCACGGGCGGCGACCAGGGCCTGCGCGGCCTGGGCCAGGGCCCGCCCCAGCGGCGCCGCCAGGCGGAGGGCACCGCGCTCCTTGTGAGCCAGCAGCACGGCCCGCACCTCGTCGACGTACAGCCCGGCCGCGTACACCGGCGGCAGCCCGGGCCGCACCCGGTCCACACCGCCCGGCCACACCCGCCGGACCGGACCGGCCGCCAGCACCGCGCGGCACCGCGCACACAGCCCCGTCCGCACCGTGCCGCAGCCGGCGCACTCCGCCGACAGCACCAGATCCACGAGCTCCTGCCACCACATACCCCGCATCACGCATGACGCCCCCTTCGGTCGGCCGCGCCGACATCGCATGACTACTCAGAGTAGTCACGACGTCACGGCCTGGCAAGCCCCTTCGGCGGCGGGGCGTCAGCCCGGGTAGACCGGGGCGGAGCCCTCCTCGGTGACCTCCTGCCAGTCCCCGTCGCGGGGTAGCCGCACGATGCCCTCGGCGGAGAAGGCCAGCAGCGGCTTGTCCTCGTCCTCCGAAGCGGCGATGCTCTCGATCTTGTTGACGTTCGGCAGCTTCGCCGGCGTCCCCGGCGAACCGTCCGTCGACATGACCCGCACCTGCTGCACGCCCCCGGCCTCCTTGCCGACCACCACCATGCGGCTGCCGCCCGCCCAGGAGACCGCGACCACGTTCTCCAGCTGGGGCGCCACGTCGCGCAGCCCCGTCACCTTCACCCGGGGCCGGCCGTCGTCGTCGTGCTCGCGCTCGACCCGCCCCAGCATCAGCGTGACGGCGTCGCCCTCGCGGACCAGCAGGGCGATGCGGACACCGTCCGCCGCCACGCGCAGGGCCTCGATACGGCCCTCGCCGAGCCCGTCGACGTCCACCTCCTGCGGCGTGCCCTCGCCGTCCCGCAACCGCAGCAGCCGGGGGTCCTCCGGGTTCTGGTCGGCGACCCACAGGTCGCCCAGCCCGTCCCAGCTCGGCGCGGTGAGCCGCGCCGACTCGCTCTCCCCCCGGCTGACCAGCACCGGTGCCTGGAACGGCACGTCCGAGTGCAGCGGTGCGACGTGGAGGCGGGCGCCGTCGAGCGAGACACCGGCGGCCAGCGTCTCGCTCCGGCTCACGGCGACGTGCCGCATCGGCAGGCTGCCGGTACCGAAGGGGCCGTCGACCGGGATGCCGCTCTCCTGGGCCTCGCCGAGCGCCACCAGGCGCCGCTCGCCGTCCAGGTAGTACTGCATCGCCGCACGCCCGTTCAGCGCGCCGGGCGCGTACCGGTGCGCCTCCTCGCTCCCGAGGCCGCACAGACGGGCCCCACGCTCGTTCTGCAGGGTCACGCGGTGGACCCGCGCCGAGGACTGGTGGTCCACGGTGTGCAGCAGCTGGGCCGCCATCCGTTCGCACTGCGTGCGCTGCACCCTCAGCGGCCGGTCCTTGACGCCGCTGGTGAGCTTCACCTGGAGTGCCCCCGCGTCGTCCAGCGCGAGCGCCTGTTCCGGGGCGAGCCGCACACCCGTCGGGTACGCGGAGGTGACGATGGGCCGCATCCAGTCCGTCGGCCCGCCCAGCAGCGCCCGGACGGTCTCGGTGACCGGGTCGATGCGGCGGCGCACGTAGACGGGGTCGGCGACCAGCAGGTTCTTGCCCCGTGGGACGTCCCCGGCCTGCGGGCCGAGCCCCGCGTAGTAGTAGGTGTTCACCGAGCGGTAGATGCGCTCGAAGTCCGCCTCGCCGAGCACCAGGCCGTCGGGCAGCTGGTCGATGCGCCACTCGCCCTCCTCCTCGACGAGGTGGAAGGCCCCCAGGTAGGGCCCGGCCGCCGGGGTGTACGCGTGCTTGCCGTCCACCTCGGCGAGCCGGGTGCCGGTGACCTCGACGGTGTAGCCGCTCTCCTCGGCGTCCGGCAGCACCCCTGCGGGCGGGACGTCGGGGCCGCCGGAGACGACGGTCGTCCCCGCGAACGGGTCCCACTCCCCGGCCGTCTCCTCCGTCAGGTACTGGCGGGCGGTCTCGTACTCGGCCTCGTCGCTGGTCGTGGCCTCCAGGAAACCCCGGACGATCTGGGCCGGCCGTTCCCCCGACTGCGGAGGCACTCCGAAGACGCGCACCGTGGCGTCACCGTCCGAGCGCTGATTTCCCTCGATGGGCTTCACTTCTCCGCTGGACGGCATCGACGCACAGCCGGTGAGCAGCATGAGCCCGGCGGTGAGCGCCGCGCCGGCCGCCCTCCGTTCAGCCCTCATCGCGACGTCCCCCCGTGCCCTGGGGCCGGGCGCCCGCAGGCAGCGCGGGCCGTGCCGACGGCGGGCCCACGCCGCTCCGGGGCCGCGTTCCCGCCGAACGGCGTCGCGAGTCGGCCGGTTCCAGCGGGATCGGCGAACCGCGCAGGACCTCGCCGGCCGTGCGCGGCAGCGTGAGCCGGAACTGCGAGCCGCCACCCGGCTCCCCCCACGCCTGCAGCCAGCCGCCGTGCAGCCGCGCGTCCTCCACGGCTATGGACAGGCCGAGCCCGGTACCGCCCGTCGTGCGGGCCCGGGCCGGGTCGGCCCGCCAGAATCGGTTGAACACCCGCTGTGCCTCCCCTGGTTTCAGCCCCACCCCGTAGTCGCGCACCGCGATGGCCACCGCGTGGTCGCCCTCGGCGAGGCGGACGATCACGTCGCGGCCCTCTCCGTGCTCTATCGCGTTGACCACGAGGTTCCGCAGCACCCGCTCCACCCGCCGGGCGTCCGCCTCGGCGACGACCGGCTCCTCGGCACCGAGCACCATCACGCGGCTGCCCTTGGCGTCGGCCAGCGGCTCGGCGCCCTCGACCACCCGGTGCACGACCTCCCGCAGGTCGGTCGGCACCGCCTCCAGAGCAGCGGCCCCGGCGTCGAAACGGCTGATCTCCAGCAGCTCCGCCAAGAGCGACTCGAACCGGTCGAGCTGCCCGAGCAGGAGTTCCGCGGAGCGCGCCGTCACGGGGTCGAAGGAGTCCCGCGCCTCGTGGATGACGTCCGCGGCCATCCGCACCGTGGTGAGCGGCGTGCGCAGCTCGTGCGAGACGTCCGAGACGAACCGCCGCTGCATCCGCGACAGCTCCTCCAACTGCTGGATCTTCAGTTGCAGGCTCTGCGCCATCTTGTTGAACGACTCGCCGAGCCGGGCGATGTCGTCCTCCCCGGTGACCTTCATCCGTTCCTGGAGCCGTCCGGCGGCGAGCCGCTCGGAGATGCCCGCGGCCATCCGGACGGGCGTCACCACCTGCCGTACGACCAGCCACGCGATCGCGCCCAGGAGGGCCACGAGGAAGATCCCCGCCGTCGCCAGCGTGCCCTTGACCAGGGTCAGGGACTTCTCCTCCGGTGTGAACGGGAAGAGGTAGTACAGCTGGTACGGGTTCCCGTTGACGTCGTTGAGCCGCTTGCCGATGATCAGCGCGGGTTCCCGGTCGCCCTGCGCTCGGACGATCACGCCGTACTGCTGGTGGGTGTCCGGGCTGGCGTCGAGCTCACGGCGCAGCTCGGGCGTGACGGATTCCTCGGGCTTCACGTCGCCCGAGGCCCGGGGGCCTCGGGTGTTGGAGTTCTCGTCGGCGCTGAACGGCAGCGTCTGGTCGTCGGAGCTGAGTGCCACGACCGAGTAGACCCCCTGGCCGCCGCTGGCGAGCTGCTGGACCAGTTGCGTCAGCCAGGCGCCGGCGTTGAGCACGTTGCGGCCGCTCTCGGCATCGGTCCCGCCGGCGGCCGCCGCGTTGTCGGCCAGCTCCCGGGCCACCGCGAAACCCCCGGCCGCCTGGCTCTGGGCCGCCTGCTGCTTGGCCTCCAGCAGACCGTTGCGCACCTGGCCGAACACCACGACGCCCAGCACGAGCACCACCGTCAGGGACAGCAGCAGGGTCGCCGCGACCACCCGCAGCTGGATGTTGCGCCGCCACAGCCGGAGCGCGGGCAGCAACGGGCGGCGCACCCACCGCACGAACATCCGGAAGAGGGGATGCGCGCGGCTTCCGGTGCTGCCTTCGGCCAGCAGCCCCTCGGGGAGGAGCTGACCGGCCCGGCGCACCGGCGCGAACACGCCGCCGCCGGTCGTGCCGCCGGTCCGCTCCGCCTTCGGACCGGGCGGAGCGGAACCGTTCCCGGCCATGTCAGCCCGGTCCCGCCTTGTACCCCACACCACGGACCGTCACCACGATGTCCGGCCGCTCCGGGTCCTTCTCGACCTTGGAACGCAGCCGCTGGACGTGCACGTTCACCAGACGCGTGTCGGCCGCGTGCCGATAGCCCCAGACCTGCTCCAGCAGCACCTCGCGGGTGAAGACCTGCCAGGGCTTGCGGGCCAGGGCGACCAGGAGGTCGAACTCCAGCGGCGTCAGGGCGATCGACTGCCCGTCGCGCTTCACCGAGTGCCCGGCGACGTCGATCACCAGGTCACCGATGGTGAGCTGCTCGGGCGTCGGCTCCTCCGAACGGCGCAGCCGCGCCCGGATCCGGGCCACCAGCTCCTTGGGCTTGAAGGGCTTGACGATGTAGTCGTCGGCGCCGGACTCCAGCCCGACGACGACGTCCACCGTGTCGCTCTTGGCCGTCAGCATCACCACCGGCACGCCGGACTCGGCCCGGATCAGCCGGCACACCTCGATGCCGTCCCGGCCGGGCAGCATCAGGTCCAGCAGTACGAGGTCCGGCTTGGTCTCCCGGAACGCCGCGAGTGCCTTGTCGCCGTCCGAGACGAACGACGGTTCGAAGCCTTCACCACGGAGCACGATGCCGAGCATCTCCGCCAGCGCGGTGTCGTCGTCAACGACGAGGACGCGTCCTTTCATGCGTTCATCATCCCATTACCTGTGTGTGATGCTCGGGTGCGTGATCGGGAACACAGCTCCGCCAGCCCTTCGGGCGTGACCGGAGAGACCACGCCGGACTCCGTGACGAGCGCCGTGACCAGCTCCGCGGGGGTGACGTCGAAGGCCGGGTTGTAGACCCGGGCCCCCGGCGGGGCGACCGTGACTCCGGGCGCCAGCTCCGTCACCTCGTGACCCGCTCGCTGCTCGACCTCGATCCCGGCGCCCTCCTCGGTCCCCGGGTCCACCGTGCTCAGGGGGGCGACCACGATGAACGGTACGTGATGGTAACGAGCGAGCACGGCCAACGGGTAGCTGCCGACCTTGTTCGCGACCGAACCGTCGGCCGCGATCCGGTCCGCTCCCACGACCACCGCGTCCACCTCACCGGCCGCGAACAGGGAACCGGCGGCGTTGTCCGGCAGCACGCTGTACGCCATACCGGACCGGGCCGCCTCCCAGGCCGTCAGCCTGGACCCCTGAAACAGCGGACGCGTCTCGTCCACCCACAGCCGACGCAACGCGCCCGCCCGGTGCGCGGCCCGGACGACGGCCAGGGCCGTGCCCTCGCCCCCACTGACCAGCGTGCCCGTGTTGCAGTGCGTGAGGACGCGCAGACCCCCGCCCGGCAGCAGCTCGCGCAGCAGCGCCCAGCCGTGCCGTCCCATCGCGGCCCCGGCCTCGACCTCCTCCCGGTCCACGGCCCGTGCCTCCGCGAGCGCGGCGGCGGCGGCCTCCCCGGGCCCCGCCCCGGCGGCCAGCGCCCGCTCGTGGACGCCGCGCACCCGGCGCACGCCGTAGCCGAGGTTCACAGCCGTCGGCCTGGCCTGCGCCAACTGTTCCGACGCCTCCTCGACGTCGAAGCCCCGGGCGGCGGCCAGGGCCACCCCGTAAGCGCCGACGACGCCGAGCAGCGGAGCCCCCCGCACCACGAGCGCGCGTATCGCCGCGACGAGGGCGGGGACGTCCGTGCAGAAGCACTCGACCTCCTCCCCCGGCAGCCGTGTCTGGTCCAGCAGGACCAGCACCGGGCCTTCGGGCGGCTCCTCCCAGCGCAGCACGGGCACTGCGTTCACTTCGTGATCAGCCATTGGCACAGTCTGCCCGCTCGCCCCGCACAGGGGCAGGGCCTGGCACAAGCTCAGGGAGCCCATGGCACGATGGCCCCTACCAGTGCCCCCGCGACCGAGGTGATCCCCAGTGAACGACGCTCCGGGCTGGACCTCGCCCGGGTCTTCCGAGCCAGAGCCACACGGCGACAAGGCCCAGGGCGCCCCCGCTCCGGGAGACGGCCCGCAGCACGGCGAGCGGCCCGCGCAGGCCGACCGCCCCGCACCCACCGGCTGGTCGGCGCAGCAGCCGCCCTCGGCCGGCCCGACCGGCTGGGACGCTCCCGGCAGCCCGCCCGGAGCGCCGCACGGACCGGCTGGCTGGGGCCAGGGGGCGGGCTGGGGCGGCCCGCAGCAGTACGGCACCCCGTACGCCCACGTCGCCAAGCCCGGCGTCATTCCGCTACGTCCGCTCGGCGTCGGGGAGATCCTCGACGGCGCCGTGTCCACCATGCGCGCCCACTGGCGCCCGGTGCTCGGCATCGCCCTGGGGATCGCCGTCCTCGTCCAACTGGTCACGACGGTCGCGACCGGGCTGTGGTTCAGCGACATGAGCGCGTTCCTGGCGCTGGAGGACGACGCCAGTCCGACGGCGGAGGAGATGGCCGACGCCCTCGGCCCGCTGCTGGGCAGCGAGGCCGTCCACGGGCTGATGACCGTCGTGGGCACCGTCATCGCCACGGCCATGCTGACCATGATCGTCAGCCGGGCGGTCCTCGGACGTCCGGTCTCCATCGGGGAGGCCTGGCGCGACGCCCGTCCGCTGCTGGGGAAGCTGCTCGGGCTCACCCTGCTCGTGACGCTGATCGTCCTCGGCGTGCTGGCCCTGTGCCTCCTGCCCGGCGCGGTGCTGGCGGCCGGCGGCTCGGCTCTGGCCGGAAGCTTCTTCCTGCTGATCGGCCTGCTGGGCGGCCTCGTCCTCATGGTGTGGCTGTGGGTCCGGTTCAGTCTCTCCGCACCGGCGCTGATGCTGGAACGCGGTACGGTCGTCGCGGCGCTGCGGCGTTCCGGAAAGCTGGTGCGCGGCTCCTGGTGGCGGATCTTCGGCATCCAGCTTCTGGCCGCGCTGCTCGTGTTCGTGCTGAGCCTGATCGTCTCCGTTCCGGTCGGCGCGCTCGCCTCCCTCGTGGACGGCACCCCCGGCGGCAGCCTGCTCGGCGAGGTCCCGGCCACGCTCACCTGGCCCTACCTGATCGTCACGGCCATCGGTGCGGTCGTGACGTCGACGCTGACGCTTCCCTTCAGCGCCGGGGTCACCGCCCTCCTCTACATCGACGCCCGCATCCGGCGGGAGGCTCTCGACCTGGAGCTGGCCCGGGCCGCCGGCGTGCCCGGCCACACGCCGCAGGAGCCCGGCCCCGGCACCGTCGCGGGCTGACGCGATGACGGCGGTGCCGGCGGTGCCGGCGAGCGGGTCCGCGATGCTGTCCGCTGCCCTCACCCCTCGGGGGGACGACGACGTTCCGGTCACCATCGGACGGGACGCCGCCCGGGAGGCCGCCGAACGGGAACTGTCCAAGCCCGGGTACCGGGCCGACGAAACGGGGCTCGCGCAGCGCGCGCTGGAATGGGTCCTGGAACGGCTGGACGACCTCCTGGGCTCCGCCCTCGCGCTGACGCCCGGTGGCTGGACGGGCCTGGTGGTCATCGCGCTCGTGATCGTGGCTCTGTTCGTCGCCCTGCGGCTGCGGCTGGGAGCCCTGCGGACCGCCGCGCAGGGCCGTACCGGCTCGCTCTTCGACGCAACGCCGCGCAGCGCCGCCGACCACCGCGAAGCAGCCGAGCGCCACGCGGCCGCCGAGGCGTGGGGCCCGGCCGTCCAGGAGCGCATGCGTGCGCTCGTCCGGGCCTTGGAGGAGCGTGCCCTCCTCGACCCCCGGCCCGGCCGCACGGCGGACGAGGCCGCCGCCGAAGCCGGCCGGGCTCTGCCGAGCCACGCCGGGCCCCTGCACGACGCCGCCCGTGCCTTCGACGAGGTGACCTACGCCCACCGGCCCGGAACGCGGACCGCATACGAGGAGCTGCGCGCCCTCGACCTTGCCCTCGCGGCGGCACGCCCCCGCCCGGCCGTCGCCGGACCGGACGGAGGGTCGCGATGACGTCCACCACCACGGCACCGCGGACCGTGACGACGTCGCTCTCCCCCACCGCACGCCAGGTCTGGAAGCGGACGCGCGGCCTGCTGGTCGCCACCGTGATCCTGCTCGTGGGCGCGCTCGCCATCGCCGTACTCCGTTCCGGGGAGCAGCACGGCGCCCTCGACCCCCGCTCGGCCGACCGCCAGGGCACCCGCGCCGTGGCGGAACTTCTGGCCCAGCGCGGCGTGGACACCACCGTCGTCACCACGACGGCGGAGGCGACGCGGTCCACGGCGCCCGACACCACGCTGCTCGTCGCCCGCCCCGACCTCCTGAACGGCCGTCAGCTCGACGCGCTGCGGGCGGCCACGGTGCCCAGCGACGGCCGGACCGTCCTGCTCGCACCGGGCGCGGCCTCCGTCAGCGCTCTCGCGCCGACGGTGGAGACCGTCGCCACCGACAGCCCGCGCACGGTCGCCCCGCAATGCTCGGCGCCCTACGCGCGGCGCGCGGGCGAGGTCGACCTGGGCGGCCTCCGTTACCGCACCACGGACCGGGACGCGGGGATCGACTCCTGCTACCCCGTGGACGGAGCGGCCTCCCTGCTGCGCGTGCCGGTCGGGGACGGCGACACCGTCATCACCGGCAGCAGCGACTTCCTGCACAACGCGACCCTCGACGAACAGGGCAACGCGTCCTTGGCGCTCCAAATCCTGGGCTCACGCGAACACCTCGTCTGGTACCTCCCTTCTCCGACCGATCCCGCCGCTGAGGCGTCCGGCGACGAGAGCATGGCCGACCTGCTCCCGCCCGGATGGTTGTGGGGAGCGCTCCAGCTCTTCCTGGCCGCCGTGTTCGCGGCGCTGTGGCGGGCCCGCCGCCTGGGGCCGCTCGTCCCGGAACGCCTTCCGGTCTCCGTGCCGGCCGCCGAGACGACGGAGGGCCGGGCCCGGCTCTACCGGCTGGCCGACGCGCGGGACAGCGCCGCCGCCGCCCTGCGGGCCGCCACCCGCGACCGCGTCGCTCCGTTGCTCGGTCTCCCCGCAGCCGAGGCCCACACGCCGGAAACCCTGGTACCCGCCATCGCCCGGCACAGCGGTGACCTCTCATCAACGCACTCCCTCCTCTTCGGACCGGTTCCGCCGGACGACGCCGCACTCGTGCGGCTGGCTGACGAGCTCGACGACCTGGAACGCCGCATCACCCCCTCTCCGGCCACCGCCCCGACAGACAAGGACCGCACCTCGTGAGCGCCCCCTCCGCAGCCAACGCCCGCGCGGCCCTCGAAGCCGTTCGCGGGGAGATCGCCAAAGCCGTCGTCGGCCAGGACGCCGCCGTGACCGGACTCGTGGTGGCCCTGCTCTGCCGCGGTCACGTACTGCTGGAAGGGGTCCCCGGCGTGGCCAAGACGCTCCTCGTCCGCACGCTGGCCGCAACGCTGGAACTGGACACCAAACGCGTGCAGTTCACCCCGGATCTGATGCCGAGCGACGTCACGGGTTCGCTCGTCTATGACGCCCGCACGGCCGAGTTCTCCTTCCAGCCGGGTCCGGTGTTCACGAACCTGCTGCTGGCCGACGAGATCAACCGCACACCGCCCAAGACCCAGGCGTCCCTCCTGGAAGCGATGGAGGAGCGGCAGGTCTCCGTCGACGGCGTCCCCCGCCCGCTCCCCGAGCCGTTCCTGGTGGCCGCCACGCAGAACCCGGTCGAGTACGAAGGCACCTACCCCCTCCCCGAAGCACAGTTGGACCGCTTCCTGCTCAAACTCAACGTGCCGCTGCCCTCCCGCGAGGACGAGGTCAGCGTGCTCACCCGCCACGCGGACGGCTTCAGCCCGCAGGACCTCGACGCCGCCGGCGTCCGGCCCGTCGCCGGGCGGGACGAACTGCGGGCCGCACGCGACGCCGTGGCTCGGACGTCGGTCTCCCCCGAGATCGCGGGCTACATCGTCGATATCTGCCGTGCCACGCGTGATTCCCCTTCCCTCAGCCTCGGCGCCTCCCCCCGGGGGGCCACCGCCCTGTTGTCCACGGCACGTGCGTGGGCCTGGCTCACCGGCCGCGACTACGTCATCCCCGACGATGTCAAAGCGCTCGCACTACCGACCCTCCGTCACCGCCTTCAACTCCGGCCGGAGGCCGAGATGGAGGGCGTGACCTCGGACAGCGTGATCCATTCGATCCTCGCCCACGTCCCCGTACCGCGCTGACCCGGTGCACTGACCATGGCTCTCACCGGACGCTCAGCACTCGTCGCCGCCCTCGGCACGCTTGTCGTCGGCCTCTTGCTGCCGAGCTGGACCGGACTGCTCACCGTCCAGTTCCTGCTCGTACTCGCCATTGTCTACGACCTCATCCGGGCCGCACCAGTGCGAACGCTCCGGTTCACACGTTCCGGTGACACATCAGTTCGACTCGGCGCGACCGCCACGGTCCGGCTCGCCGTCATCAACACCTCCCGTCGCCCGCTGCGCGCGCGGCTCCGGGACGCCTGGCCGCCCAGCAGTTGGCCCCCGGGGACAGACGTCAACGCCTCACGCCACTCCTTGACCGTTCCGCCCGGCGAGCGCAGGCACATCTTCAGCCTTCTGACACCCACCCGTCGAGGCGACCGCGACGCGGTCCGCGTCACTGTCCGCTCCCACGGACCGCTGGGTCTGGCCGCCCGGCAGGGCAGTCACTCCGTGCCCTGGACCGTCCGGGTCCTGCCCGCCTTCGACAGCCGCAAGCACCTGCCCGCCAAGCTGGCCCGGCTGCGGGAACTGGACGGTCGCACCAGCGTTCTGACGCGCGGTGAGGGAACCGAGTTCGACAGTCTCCGGGAGTACGTCCCCGGGGACGACACCCGGTCCATCGACTGGCGGGCCACCGCGCGGCAGTCCTCCGTCGCCGTGCGCACCTGGCGGCCCGAGCGGGACCGGCACATCCTCATCGTGCTGGACACCGGCCGCACGTCCGCGGGCCGTGTCGGCGACGTTCCCCGGCTCGACGCCGCCATGGACGCGACACTGCTCCTCGCCACCCTCGCCTCCCGCGCCGGCGACCGCGTCGCGTTCCTGGCCCACGACCGCCGTGTGCGCGCACGCGTCCGGGGGCGCGGACTGACGGACACGTTGCCCGCCCTGGTGAACGCCATGGCCCCGCTGGAGGCGACGCTCGTGGAGTCCGACGCCCGGCACATGGTCTCCACGGTCCTGCGGGAAGCCCGGCACCGCTCCCTCGTCGTCCTGCTCACCGGCCTCGACCCGGCGCCCGTCGAGGAGGGGCTCCTGCCCGCCCTCCCCGCGCTGACGCAGCGCCACACCGTCCTGGTGGCCTCGGTGACCGACCCCCGGATCGAGGAGATGGCCAGGGCCCGCGGCACGGTGGACGGCGTCTACCAGGCAGCCGCCGCAGCACAGGCCCAGGCCGAACGCCGCCGGAGCGCCGACCGGCTACGACGCCACGGCGCCACCGTCGTCGACGCTCCACCCGCCGACCTGGCACCCGCCCTGGCGGACGCCTACCTGACGTTGAAGGCCACCGGCCGACTCTGACGACCACTCCCGTTCACGTCCCCTGGGCGATACCGAGAGCCAGCGATGCGACGGCCAGAGCGAGGTAGGCACCGGGGAACACGATGGTGTTCAGGACCCGGGCACGGAGATGGGCGACGACGGCACCCACGAAGAAGAGGACGAGCCCGCCCGCAGCGGCCACACCGATTCCGCGCCACCCCAGCAGTCCGGCCACGAGACCGACCGCGCCCAACCCCTTCAGGAGCCCCAGGCCCGGTACCCAGGGCTGCGGCACCGCCACCGCCGCCGCATTGGCCAGCACGAACCGGGCCCGCGAGGCAGGAACCCTCACCCGTGCCGCAGAGATGCTGTTCGTGTCACAGCCCGCGCTGACGAAACAGATCCGTCGACTGGAACGCGAACTCGGCGTTCGGCTGTTCACCCGCTCCCACGACGGAATGGCGCTCACCGAAGCAGGTGACACGCTCCTCCAACACGCCCCGAGGCTGCTCGACCGGTGGCAGGAAGCGCGACGAGCGGCCCGGCGGGCAGAGGGCCGGGCCGCAAAGACCCTGCGGGTGGCCGAGCTTTTCAACGAGGAGCGCTGCGTCGCGCTTCCCACGGGTCACCCGCTGGCGGCACACGACCGTGTGCGCCTCGACGAGCTCCTGGACGAGCCGTTCGTGGCCGCGCCGGAGGAAGCCGGGTGGGTTCAGGGACTACTGGCTGGCCCGCGACGAACGGCGGGGCCGCCCCGTCCCATCGGTGCCGTCACCGTCGTGCAGGACTTCGTCGAGTGCTGTGTGGAATGCACCGCGAGTGGTGACGGAACGCAAAAAAGCCCGGGTCCCTGAACTGAAGTTCAGGGACCCGGGCCCACAATTTGTTCGGCGGCGTCCTACTCTCCCACACACTCCCGCATGCAGTACCATCGGCGCTGAAAGGCTTAGCTTCCGGGTTCGGAATGTAACCGGGCGTTCCCCTAACGCTATAACCACCGAAACGCTATGAAACACACAACCGGAAACCCCACACCCCCATTTAGCAGGGGAGCGGGCTTCGACAGTTTGCTGTCTCAGAACCTACACAGTGGACGCAAGCAACTATGGACAAGCCCTCGGCCTATTAGTACCGGTCAACTCCACCTATTACTAGGCTTCCATATCCGGCCTATCAACCCGGTCGTCTACCGGGAGCCTTAACCCATCACGTGGGTGGGAGCCCTCATCTCGAAGCAGGCTTCCCGCTTAGATGCTTTCAGCGGTTATCCTTTCCGAACGTAGCCAACCAGCCATGCCCTTGGCAGAACAACTGGCACACCAGAGGTCCGTCCGTCCCGGTCCTCTCGTACTAGGGACAGCCCTTCTCAAGACTCCTACGCGCACAGCGGATAGGGACCGAACTGTCTCACGACGTTCTAAACCCAGCTCGCGTACCGCTTTAATGGGCGAACAGCCCAACCCTTGGGACCGACTCCAGCCCCAGGATGCGACGAGCCGACATCGAGGTGCCAAACCATCCCGTCGATATGGACTCTTGGGGAAGATCAGCCTGTTATCCCCGGGGTACCTTTTATCCGTTGAGCGACGGCGCTTCCACAAGCCACCGCCGGATCACTAGTCCCGACTTTCGTCCCTGCTCGACCCGTCAGTCTCACAGTCAAGCTCCCTTGTGCACTTACACTCACCACCTGATGACCAACCAGGCTGAGGGAACCTTTGGGCGCCTCCGTTACTCTTTAGGAGGCAACCGCCCCAGTTAAACTACCCACCAGACACTGTCCCTGATCCGGATCACGGACCCAGGTTAGACATCCAGCACGACCAGAGTGGTATTTCAACAACGACTCCACCACCACTAGCGTGATGACTTCACAGTCTCCCACCTATCCTACACAAGCCGAACCGAACACCAATATCAAGCTATAGTAAAGGTCCCGGGGTCTTTCCGTCCTGCTGCGCGAAACGAGCATCTTTACTCGTACTGCAATTTCACCGGGCCTATGGTTGAGACAGTCAAGAAGTCGTTACGCCATTCGTGCAGGTCGGAACTTACCCGACAAGGAATTTCGCTACCTTAGGATGGTTATAGTTACCACCGCCGTTTACTGGCGCTTAAGTTCTCAGCTTCGCCCTGTCGAAACAGAGCTAACCGGTCCCCTTAACGTTCCAGCACCGGGCAGGCGTCAGTCCGTATACATCGCCTTACGGCTTCGCACGGACCTGTGTTTTTAGTAAACAGTCGCTTCTCGCTGGTCTCTGCGGCCACCCCCAGCTCAGAGTGCAAGACTCATCACCAGAAGAGGCCCCCCTTCTCCCGAAGTTACGGGGGCATTTTGCCGAGTTCCTTAACCATAGTTCACCCGAACGCCTCGGTATTCTCTACCTGACCACCTGAGTCGGTTTAGGGTACGGGCCGCCGTACAACTCGCTAGAGGCTTTTCTCGACAGCATAGGATCATCCACTTCACCACAACGGCTCGGCATCAGGTCTCAGGCTACATGTTGTGCGGATTTGCCTACACAACGCCCTACACCCTTACCCCGGGACAACCACCGCCCGGGCTGGACTACCTTCCTGCGTCACCCCATCACTCACCTACTACCCCCTCGGGTCAGCGGCTCCACCACACCAAAACTGCCCAAAGGACAGATCCGGGGGCTTCACGGCCTTAGCATCAGAAGATTCAGTGTTGGACGCTCTACAGCGGGTACCGGAATATCAACCGGTTATCCATCGACTACGCCTGTCGGCCTCGCCTTAGGCCCCGACTTACCCTGGGCAGATCAGCTTGACCCAGGAACCCTTAGTCAATCGGCGCAAGAGTTTCCCACTCTTGTATCGCTACTCATGCCTGCATTCTCACTCGTGAACCGTCCACAACTACCTTCCAGTGCTGCTTCACCCGGCACACGACGCTCCCCTACCCACCCCAGCCGGCGTTAGCCGTCATGCTGGAGTGACACGACTTCGGCGGTGTACTTGAGCCCCGCTACATTATCGGCGCGGAATCACTTGACCAGTGAGCTATTACGCACTCTTTCAAGGATGGCTGCTTCTAAGCCAACCTCCTGGTTGTCTCTGCGACTCCACATCCTTTCCCACTTAGCACACGCTTAGGGGCCTTAGTCGATGCTCTGGGCTGTTTCCCTCTCGACCATGGAGCTTATCCCCCACAGTCTCACTGCCGTGCTCTCACTTACCGGCATTCGGAGTTTGGCTAAGGTCAGTAACCCGGTAAGGCCCATCGCCTATCCAGTGCTCTACCTCCGGCAAGAAACACACGACGCTGCACCTAAATGCATTTCGGGGAGAACCAGCTATCACGGAGTTTGATTGGCCTTTCACCCCTAACCACAGGTCATCCCCCAGGTTTTCAACCCTGGTGGGTTCGGGCCTCCACGACCTCTTACAGCCGCTTCACCCTGCCCATGGCTAGATCACTCCGCTTCGGGTCTAGGGCACGCTACTCAAACGCCCTCTTAGGACTCGCTTTCGCTACGGCTCCCCCACACGGGTTAACCTCGCAACATACCGCAAACTCGCAGGCTCATTCTTCAAAAGGCACGCAGTCACGACACAGAAAAGCAAGCTTTCCTGTGCGACGCTCCCACGGCTTGTAGGCACACGGTTTCAGGTACTATTTCACTCCGCTCCCGCGGTACTTTTCACCATTCCCTCACGGTACTATCCACTATCGGTCACCAGGGAATATTTAGGCTTAACGGGTGGTCCCGCCAGATTCACACAGGATTTCTCGGGCCCCATGCTACTTGGGTGGTCCTCAAGCAAGTTGCTGACGTTTCAGCTACGGGGGTCTTACCCTCTACGCCGGGCCTTTCGCATGCCCTTCGCCTACACCAACAATTTCTGACTTGCCGACCGGCCGGCAGACCGATCAAGAGAACTCCCACAACCCCACACACGCAACCCCTGCCGGGTATCACACGCCTGCGGTTTAGCCTGATCCAGTTTCGCTCGCCACTACTCCCGGAATCACGGTTGTTTTCTCTTCCTGCGGGTACTGAGATGTTTCACTTCCCCGCGTTCCCTCCACACTGCCTATGCGTTCAGCAGCGGGTGACAGCCCATGACGACTGCCGGGTTTCCCCATTCGGACACCCCCGGATCACAGCTCGGTTGACAGCTCCCCGGGGCCTATCGCGGCCTCCCACGTCCTTCATCGGTTCCTGGTGCCAAGGCATCCACCGTGCGCCCTTAAAAACTTGGCCACAGATGCTCGCGTCCACTGTGCAGTTCTCAAACAACAACCAGCCACCCGTCACACACCCACACAA